>NZ_JAMWXW010000022.1:0-140637 GCF_031570135.1 Paraburkholderia sp. USG1
ACACGTGGCTATGCTTGCTGGCGTGGCGCAATCAGTTCAGTCGTAGAAAGCAGGAAGCTGCCAAGGCGCAGCCTCACCAGTCGCTCGACAGACTGCCGGCTCACGCGTTTTTACACGGCCTCGGCCACAAGGCGTCACTGGAAGTCTTCCGTGCCCGGACGCTCACACGTCCGCTCCACCGCCGAAAACTGCCGCCGAATTAAAGATGGATACCAGTACGTCAGTCTTGCCATCGGTGAGCGTCGGGAATGCGATCGGCTACATGCAATGGTAGATTCCTAGCTATAGCAGAGGGTGTTGAGCCGGGAAGGAGGCTGCTCGGCCTTCTTTTACGTGCGACCATCCATCATGTAGGATGGAACTTCAACGAAATATCCATTCGACATGCAAATTGCGGACTTGTTGCCCGGATTGACGCCCACCGCGTTGTTTGCAGCCGCCCTTTGGCTCGGGCGTAACCTAATCGTCACGCGCCTCAAGAGTGCAGTTCAGCACGAGTTCGACCAAAAGATTGAAGCTGTGCGCAGTGAGCAGCGGATCAGCGAAGAGTCTTTCAAGGCGGTAATCCGACAGCGAGAGGCAGACATCGCCTCCCTAAAGAGCAGCGCAATCTCCGGCATCGCAAGTACACAGTTGGAACTCTACAAGAGGCGGGTGTCCGCGATCGAACAGCTCTGGTCAGCCGTCTCGACGCTCTCAGGCGCGAAGGGAGCCGTCCAATACATCGCGATTATGAAAATGGACACGCTCGCGGAACAAGTAGGCCACGACAAAAGACTAAAAAGTGCTGTGGAAATCATTGCCGCCACGGTCGGAGACGTTGAAAAGTATGCCGTGCCTGATGTCGCCAAAGCAGAGCCTTTCGTGTCCGAAGTCGCCTGGAGTCTCTATCAAGCCTATCACGCAATACTGACGATATCTCTTTCGCAACTCCATATGCTGGCGAAGGGTATTGACCCGAGAGAATTGCTGAATCACGCCGGAGTAGCCCAACTTGCTAAGCTTGCGTTGCCTAGTCGGGCAGACCATATTGACCAGTATGGTGCTGCTGGGTACCCGGCGTTGATCGATGAACTGCAAAAGGCATTGCTAGCTGAACTCCGGACGATGTTGACCGGGGTTGACGCTGACGCTTCGAGCGTGGAGCGTGCGCATGCCATCCAAGCTCAGGTTGCGAAGATCAAAGACGAGTCGGCGGAGGCGGCCGCGAACATCAAATTGAAAGCAGCGGAAGAATAGCAGCCTCCGGGCTACGACCGTGACAGGCGACTCGGCCTCGTAGGGGACCTCGGCCCGGCAGGCTGTGCTGCAGGGCGACGCGCGTGGTGCACAACTGTAATGGCCGATAAGGCGTAACCCCCGCGGACGAACTGCCGTTGCATGCTTGAAAGCGGTCGTTGCGGTCGCCCGAGTCGGGACGGCAGCTCCGGGTCGCCCTGAGCGCTTCGTCGCCGGGCGAAGTTCGGCCATCTACGGACGTTGGCCCATGCTGACACACCGTCGTTCGTACGTCAGCTTCGCGCAGACAACGGACCTTCGTCGGCCGATCGTATCAGGCGAGTCGTCTGCCATTTTGGTCAGAAAACCAGTTGCACATTTCATGGAGGTCGTCGTCGCCAGCCTTGGCCTAGTGTCAATTCGATATCTTCTCCAAAAGAGGATCGTTACTGGGTTTATTGTTACCATTTGTAGCAGTATTGATCCTACTTTGGGTAATTTCCTGTGCCGAAGGCGATGTTTGTGTCGGTGTCTATGATCACGACATGTCCGCCCCAGTATTTGCTTTCATTGAGTTGGAACACAGCCCAGAATCCGTCATTTTTGGGTAGCGTCGTCCGCGAGTCCTTTTGCATGAACTTAAACCAGCACCACATGTCTCGTGCCCGTATGGGTCGCTTGGCGCAAGTCGCGCATCGCGCCGTGATGCAGGCGTTCTGCGGGTGCAGTTCGGAGTATCCCGCGCGTATGAAAGCATTAGACAGGAAGTGCGCGCAGTTGTTATCGTAGGAGTCTCCGCCTTCGCAAGAATTGCTGAATAAGGATGCCGCACCGGCGATCGAGCGCGTCACGACCTTCCCCGCCTGAAGGGCCTCCACGTCAGCTTTCCTTGCAAGTCTGGGTTCGCCGGGTTCCGGTTCGGGCGGAACCGGCGGCCGGCTGTTTTCCATATCCTGCTGCAGCGCAAGTTGCTTCGGATTCACTCTAGTCCCTCCGGAGGCGATCACCCCAACGCGCAGCATCGGGCCGGCTTTGAGTCTGCAGGGCTTCCAAAAATCTATTCTCAGTCCGCGTTGGCGTGACGTTTGTAAGTCCAAATCAGTCTAGTCCCATGCGTGACGCAACCACGCCAATGGCGCGCCAAGCGAACGCGGTCGGCACTTCGAAAACCATCGCCAAGCGTCGGTGTGCTGCCGAGAGCGATTCGCCCCCTCTGCGTGCGCTACTTGGTAGCGCGAGGCCCAAATGAGCTTTTGCCGCTATTACAGCGCTTCAAACGAGTAACGACAGGGTGCTGGTTTTGGTGTTCAATGCGCTCAAGCGCCATCGCATGACAGAAGCTAGGGAGGCACGCTCTACGAGTTGGACTTGTTCGATGGAAAAGCCGTTTTCGAAAACAGCCAATGGAGGGGCGCTGCGAAAGAACGCATCAAATACCTTCTGCTCCAAGAAGTGGTGCACATCGTCTGCGCATGCCATAACGCCACTGTGCGGGTCCCGATTGGTAATCCACCGTGTCGACATCTTGTTAACGACTTCCCGAACACCTGATAAGGCGTCTGACGGCAGAAGATCTTTGCCCGTTAAATCACTTTCTAGTGCGTCCCAACACTCTCGCGAATCAATCAAAACCTCAGCGGAACAGAAGACCTCGAAGGTCGTTACATCCGCCGTAATCGGCCCGAGAATCAGTGCTTTCTTGTTCCATGCTTCCTCTATCGTCGCAATTATATCCTTGTACGCTGAATCTGCATGTTGAATGGTTGCGTTAAAAGCAACAGTTGGATATGGCAACGACGGAATTAAACTGGCTCTCCCCGTATGCGGTGACGATATTTCGATTGAAATCCTTGGTATTCCCGATATACCATCCGTTGCGATGGGCGCTATCCTCTTTCCCGGGAGCGCCGTCGACACATCGCTTTGCTCCGAAGCATCTAGGTCAAATTTTATCTCGCCGCGAAGTACTGTCGCACGCGTTCCTAAGTCTTGACGTATAAGCTGACCCCAATGAGCTGTCGGGACATAATAAAGCTGATTGACGTCATCCAAATCGTATAAGAGCTCTATTGCTGCAACCTTTTCTTTCCAATTAATAACGGCGCGAGTCATAATATATCTCCGCGATAATGTAATGCAACCGCTGCTATTTTCTTCTTGCCCCTGTCGCGGGATCAACATATCGGAATAGTTCTTCTGGCTTATCTAAGTCATAGTCCAAAGCCTTGCCGTCATAGCCACTAAAATATTTTTTTGGGATGTTTCCGACGTAAGCAGCGATGCCAAGCGGCTTTACCTCGTAGTCACTTTCTCTGCCGCTCCACTCAGACGACTTGTTTTCTTCGATTTTTGAATAATTAAGGCTAAAGCAAACAATTGACCCAGATGGGTGTGCGGGAAGTGGATTTTCTGAAAGAGTAGGCACAAACAAACGGGTCGCAATCTTTTCGGCAAAAGTATAGATTTTTTCTTTCTGCTCAGGAGTTCCGCCAGATATTTCTATGTGTAAGGTGTCGTCATTGATTAGCTTTTGTGTTTCATAGGAAATATTTGTGCTGATCCACCAATACTTGACGCTAGCTTGCGTGCGAAAATGTTCTTGGATTAAATGCCAATTTGCGCGGATTAGCCATTCGAATGAGGTTTTTTTTGTGCGAACAGCAAAGTCAATCTCTCCCGCCCAGCCCGTGTTCGTACTTTGAAAGAAATGCGACATGTCAGGTTCGAGCGACTCATCAATGGTAAATGAGCAGGCAAGATCAGTGTAGAGATTAGCGCCGCGGCTTTGGCACTTGATGTTTCGGTATATCCCGTCGGTAAGCGTTACAAGGGTTGGATTGGCCGCATCCGGAGAAACCACCGCGAGTTTTACACCGGGGCCATAGTTTGTCTCAAGTGCGCTTACAACGGCTTGAAAATCCGCAGAGGGCGTTACGCAGGTTACACCAAAATTATATACTGCAAACCCGTCGTTAGGGTCATTCGGGTTTTTCTTGAACAATTGCGCGCCGAAGTTCAAAGTTCCATCATTTCGTTTTGAAATCTCTGCAAATTTTGGAACGTAATAAAAAAGTTTTGCATCGTCAGAATCTTTGTAAACCGTGATGAAGTTAGTTGCCGCGACCGATTCGTAGATGAGCATTGTCATGATGGCCTCGTTATTTGGAAAGATTTGAAACATCAAGGTCGTGGAGTCGTATTTGCAAAGTGATGTGATCGATCTCTACTCGATGATCATGAGCCTTTAGAGTGGTAAAGCCACCTTCCAGGATAACTCCGGATTTGCTGTCAAGAAGCTGGATTACGTCGCGCACATCATTTTTGCCATTTGTTTGCAAAACTAGTAATGCAACTTGGGTTTTAAAGCCGATGCTTCGTGCGATTGCGGTTACGCGCAGTGCATTGGGATCTCTTGGATTGGTTAATGGGCGGATAATTAAATTTCCAAGTGGATAAACGACGAGATTTGGATTTGCTATTCCTTTGGCTGCGAGCAACTTGATCGCGTCGCTTATCATCATTTGATCCGGCCCAATAACCGCTGTGAAGATAAGATGCTTTTGATCTTGCCTTTCCATGGCAAGTGCAAAAGCCTCGTTCTCACCGAGATCGAGGACATCCAGATGATTTGGTATAAGATAATACTTTGTTGAATCGCTTTCTTGCGCGTAGACACTATAATCATCGGTCTCCAAGACCGGTGCGTATCGCAATATGGGTTTTTTTTCCGTAACTTCGGCTTTTTTATCCTCCGTGAACACTTGAAGTGAATAATATGTGCTGCAGCCCGTAAGTGTCACCAACCCTAATCCAGTAGCGACCTGAATGTTGGGGATAGCGATCAAAAAGTGAAAAAATAAATGTAGAAATCGCACTTCGCGGTGCGGTTTTAATTTCGACCTGCAAATTATATCCTGAGTTGTACTCATGAAACCAAACTCCTGGCTAAAACTCAGATCAGGCAGAGAGAACTGTGCGTTTTTCGGATGCCGAGCATCCACGTGGTCGATCAAGAATGCAAAACGATATCTAAAGAATGGCGTTCGAAAGAAAGTTAATTTGCTTGAATGAGCCTAGATCGAATTGGCTTAAAATCAAGGCGGATATTTTCATTTGGATGTGCGGTATCCGACAGACTTCGGTGCATCAACAGGATGCGGCTGAGCCGGGTCAAGTACGCGGTGCGCGACACTGAACCGCACACTTCGTACGCACATGGCATGCGGATGTGCATGGAAATCCAGATTCTTGATCGGGCGATACGCAGCCGCACAGAAAGGTTTGATATAGCGCTGATGAGCGGTCGATTCCGTGAAGCCACGCCATGAACGACTATAAATCGCGATCCGCCGACAGGAAGAATTGTCGAGAGCCGGTAGTACAGGCTCTTCAGCGCGGAGGCGCGAATGACCGAATTCACGTGGCAAGTTGCCAGACGGGTGTCGAGCGCGCTGCTTTTTCCTACATAGGTCGCGCCGCCAGCTTCCCTGGCATAAACGTCTTCAGGGCTGCACACACGCTTAGTTGCGACACGGATACCTGCTTCTCGGCCTAGCCTAAAGAAAATCGCCCTGCGCGCCGCTGCGCCGAGTCCGCAATTGTCGGCAAGGCAGGAGGCTTCCCGGCGCGAAGGTCGGTTAGGCACCGCACAGCGGTCTTTCTAACCGGCACGAATCGAACGACCGGGTTGGGTCGACATGCGACGATCGATAGCCACGGCATGCCGCGATCGAATACGGTGGCGAGGCTCTGGTTTGGTCGCTAGTACGCGATTTTGAAGGTGGGTGATTGTTCGGGGCGGCTCTTGCGGTGGTCATACAGGCGGGTAGTCGCGATGTTCGCGTGTCCTAGCCATTCCTGCACCTTGGCGATGTCGGCTTCGTGTTCTAGCGCGTTGGTCGCCGCCGTTGCGCGCAGGCTGTGCACGCCGAATCCGTCGACGTCAATTTTCGCCTGCGTCGCGTAGGAAAGTACGCATTTGTAGACGCCGTCGGCGGTGATCGAAGCGCCGGTCTTGCGCGCCGGTTGGAATAGTGGTGCGTCGGCTGTTGTTCCGTGCCCGGCCACTTCCAGATAGGCATGAATGCGTTGGGCGCTCGCCGGATGCAGCGGCACGTAGCGCAGTTTGTTGCCCTTGCCGTGGATCCGCAGATGCCGCACGCCGCGTCGTTCTTGAATGTCACGAACTTTGAGCAGGCACAGCTCTTCGCGGCGCAGGCCGTGGTAGAGCAGTACGGCGAGCATGGCGCGGTCGCGTTTGCCCTTCAGCGTTGTCGGATCGGGTGCGTCGAGCAGTGCACGAGCCTGGTGATCGCCGAGTGCTGGCGTCCTACCCTCATTGCTGTTGCCTTTGGGCCGTTTGATTCCTGCGACCGGATTCAGCGGAACGGCGTTACGCTCGCACAGATAATCGAACAGCGACGACAGCGCGGCTAGCTTGCGCCGTATCGTCGCCCCCGATAATTGACGACCTTCCAGGTTTTTGCGCCACGCGAGGACATGCGCACGGGTGACGGTACGGAATTCGTCCGGCTGCGCGATACCCACAAAACCCATGAAGTCGCGCAGATCGATCTGATAAGCGCGTCGGGTGCGGGGGTTGTCGAGGTTGGCGAACCATTCGATCTCGGGAGGGACATTCGACAACTGATGGAATTCGGCGGCGGTGAGAGCTCGCGGCGGTTTCTGAATTGCGGGAATTATTCTGGTTGACACGGGTTTCCCTTTTTCCGTGCCGCGCATAATTGAATGGGTTGGGTGTTATTATCTGCGTGATATCGTCAAAGTTGGCGATATTAATAACGGTGCGCGACTATTTATAATGTATTTTATCAATAGTTCGGCGACAACAGCACGTGCACTAACTTTGCATGGCGACACGCTAGATATGGCTCAATCTTAAGTTAAGCGCGGAAAAAAGCTCATCGAAGCACCGCACAGCGTCCAGCACAGGTGCCTTGGGTGTACGTAGCTCTTTACCGTTTTAGCCGTCTAATCGTGCGTTATTCTGACTGGTAACTCTTCCTTAAAGTGCTCATGAGTTGACCACGGTGAGGGGTTGAGTAACCTCCATCGATTACGCGTACCGCAATGTCGCCGATTTTTGGTTTGATTCGGCCTTCAATCCAGTCAGCGATCGACATATTCCCCGCGGCCATCCGTGCATAGGAGTACGGCTTCACTTGTGTGCTTGCGTCGGTCCAGAGAGCTATAACTACACCTTCGAGTTCCTCGACCTGCTCGACGAATTCTTTAGCCTTGATCTTTTGACTGTCACCCGTAGCCATATTTGCATCCTATTTTGAAGTTAATTTGACGTTGGCTTGGCGCCGGATTGTTCCAAACGATGACCTGCTTTGTCAAGACATTGTTTCGCTCGAAGATGTTCGGCAAGATCGGTTTGATGCGGCGGCGCGACATAGTGACATTCACAGCCAGTCCCTTGGCTTACGGACGCGCCAAGCATGCTTGCTGGGTTGATCACCGTCGTCAAAGACCGTATTTGCCGCTACACCGCTACAGGGCCACCCGATTTTTGGCGCGGACGCGTAACGGTTACTTATTAGCATGCTGTTTCTGTCGCTACAACGCTACACCCCAATCGGAACCGCGTTTGGACTCGATTGGGGTGTAGCGTTGTAGCAGCTAAAGTGATACTGCACGTGACGTGACGTGACTGCGGGATCTACACGAGTCCGTGATTTCTTCTAGGGCAACGGTTGTTCCTGACGGGGCAGAAGTAAGAGCGCGCAACCGACCACGTTTGCCGCTACACCGCCACAAAGGTTAGTCGATCCAGAAGTCCAGCATTTGCGGGGTATCCGGCAGGTCGCCTAGGGCGGCATCGTAGAGTCGCGTACGCACGCCCGACGCCTCCGGCTATTCCTAGCCGGTCACAAATGACCCGCCATTCAGTTTTCATGTCGAACGTATGGAACAGCGTGGGATCACGACGAATCGCATCCGGCACCGGCACGAAGTTCTCGGCTCCGGGATCTCGTCGATCTGCACGGATGCCTCGATTTCCTCCAGCACCATGTCGTCTGTATAGATCAAGTAGTTATTCTTCAGTATGTTCGGACGACAGGCCGCGCGCGGCGATCGTTGACAATCCTTGAGGAGGCCCCGCGTTGCTGTGAGATGGTGATGGTGACACGGCAGGGGCGTGAATCGGCCGAAAAATCATCGTCGCGGGACCGGTTTGCCGACACCGCGACAGACTAGCGATTGCCTGGCCCAGTCGCTTGTCCGCTGGTTTCGATAGGCCCAGCCATTATTTGCAGATGGACCGGAGGCAAGGCGAGAGCGTAGCGTATGGTGAAAGTGCCGCGACATCGCGACAACGCAACAGTCAGCCACGCTTTTGCCGCTACACCGCGACAACCAGAGGTCCGGAACAGGCATCGCGCCCGCCCGTTGTCGCGGTGTAGCGGCCGTAGCGGTGTACGGCTTAGTCGTGACCCCCGCGCGGCCGGGGCGAAAGCTCGGTCGGGTCAATGTACGTCCGGCTAATGCCGCTGGGCACGTTCAGCCGGTCACACAGGCCGAACCACTCGTCGCGCATGTCCAGCGAGTACATAAGCTGCGGGTCACAGCGAATTGCCTCCGGCACCGGCACGAAGTTCTCGGGCGCCAGAATATCGCCGACCTGCGCGGGCACCTCGATTTCACCGGGCGGCGGGCCACCGATGTCAATCGAGCAGAGCTTCTTGATGTGCTGACGGTGGCGCCTGAAGCTCCGCATGTTATTGTCGAAGTAACGTAGCATGTCGCCGCCGCTTTCCCAGTACGCAACCGTTCCTCTTTGCCGATAGGGGACCCGCAAAAGATCGCTCTGACGCAGCCGCGCGTGCAGGCAACCCCGCAAATCGTAGTTGTTGATCAGATCGAGGAACATCGTCGCGAGCACTCTCGGCACGAGGACTCGTGGCTCGATCTCTCTATCCTTGAACAGGCTGCAACTGTCGAAGTGCTTCTTGCGGAAAACGCCTTCCAGCCGGACTGTCGACTTGGCGAGTGCGCGGAGCATGGTGGCCGTTTCCGTCGCAGGCAGTTCAAGTTCGTTCCTGTGGCTCTCGATTTCGACATCCTTGTCGTAGCCTTTCAGAGCTGACGTTTGCGAATGCTGATCAAAGTAGAAGGTCTCGTTGTGGTACAGCGACATGTTGATCCCGCAGCGAATGGCTGCGCACGCGAGGCCGTTGATGACGCCGCCCACACTTAGTCCTTCAGGTACGCGTAGCATGACGGGGACATCGACCCGGGTGACGGCGATGTCCTCGCCACGCGCGAACGTCTTGGCCCTTCGCAGCGGGATCTTGATGCCATGCTTGTCCTTAACGGCACGCAACATCGAGAAGGCGGTTGCGATCGCGTCGTTTGAACTGACAATGTTGTGGCCTTGGTAGAAACGTGCGCAACTGCCTTCCACGAGCAACTGCCCGCTCTTCTTAATGTGCTTGACCTTAAGCTTTCCCTGTCCCTCGTCGGACTCGAAATCACCATAGTCCCGGCGCCGCTCACGGCTACCATCCACTTCCTTCCAGGATTGGGCGGGCAGGTCGGCTGAGATATCACTAACAGCCAGACCCACGGTGTCGAGCATGACACATTCTTCCATATGTTTAAGATTCATGATATGTATTAACTATTCATTAAGGTAGGACTACATATTTACACTTGGACCATATAGCTATCTTCGACCATTCAACTTGCACCATGGACCATGTAACTGTTCTACATGACCATATGGCTATACAAACTATTGCTGTAGTTACGGTATTACTTCACATTGCCGCCAGCCAGCTTGGCTAGTTGATCCTTCGTGCCGGCGTATCGAGATACAGCCCGAAGCCGCGACGCCGCGACAAGTTTTGTCGCTGTCGCGGCGTCGCGGTTTATGCCGACTCATCGGTTTCGTCAGGCTCGCCCGGCTCACGGGGGACGTATTGTCGGAACGCCTTGGCGAAATCGTCACGGTAGTACCCCTTGAGGGACGGCGACGAGTTCTCCTGGCTGGCCGCCCGGGTTTCGCGCAGGCTAGTGCTGCTAATGCCAAACGGTTTGAGCATCTTCGCCAGAGCGTTTGCCGTGATAGGCCTGCCGTTCGAGTATGTGGCCCACGGCTTTTCTTCATCGGCCGTCAGGAGTTGAATCAGGTGCTTCGTCGAAAGCCTTGATGCTCCGAGAGAATCGAAGGCCAGCTTGATATCGCGAAGAAGTTCCTCAAGCCCGGCATCGGATTGGCTGCCCGTGTGCACAGAGAGAATCTTCGCCGCGTGCCGCGCGTACGCCACCCAGTTTTCTCCAAGGATGCTGGCGGCCGCAAGCAGCGGCTCCCAGTTGTCTCCGGCCCGGTCGTTGCTGAGTTTGATCGGGTTTCGGCTCGCGTGTCGTACCGCGTCCGCATACAGGTGGGCCAACTGGGCAAAGCAGGCGCGCACGGGAGCAAACATGTCGTTTTCGGACACGATGTGCGTTTCAACCTCGTCATCTTCCGCCTTCCGCTCAAGCGGAATCACGATGGAGCGATCTGCCAGCGTTTCGGGAAGAAAGCCGATACCGAAAAGAGCTTTCATGAAGAACGTATCGAAAGACACCGTTTTGCCCTTTTCCACTCGCACAATCGATGCCGCATCCCGCGTGTGGCCGCAGTTGACAACGCCGACAAGTTCTTTAGAGTGCAGAAACGTATCGATTTCGTCGATCAACATGGTCGGCTTGCGCTTCGGCAAGCGATAGATCGCGGCCGCCGTGGTTCCCGAAGTTGCAAAGGGCCGATATACCAGACTTTTGAGAAGGCCAAGCGTTCTCGTCTTCCCGCATCGCCTGGTTGGCGAGATGAAGGCCAGCAATGGTGCGATCCGGATATCCTTGACGAAGTAGGTCGCCAGTGCCCAGAGCACGATCGTGATGGCAGCGAAGATGTCCACGATCAAATAACGCCTGATGAGCATCACGGCATGCTGGGCCATGAGATTGCCGTTGACGTGTCCGGGCCAACGGGTCGGCTCGGGCGGATCTAGAGGATTCAGTGCTTCGGTCGTTTGATCGAGGCTGATCTGAATTTCCGCTGCTTCAAGGCTCTGGATGATGCCTTTGGCACCAGCTTCCCGATAGCAGCCTGCGAACGTGCCGCCGGTTTCGGCCACCGCCATCCTGGCACCGATGCGGGAGGCAGCGCGGGCGGCGACGGGGCGACTCATCCCGCCACTGGTACCCGCGCAGACGATGATTTCCTTGTTCGGATACTTCGCGCGCAACGCGGCGGCGACATCGGCAAGGTTATCGGTGTAGATGGCGCATGCGACCGCTGAACCGGTCGCATGCGCGATGGTAAGCGCACTAGGAAGGTCGATGGCAACGTGGATCGTGTCACCGTTCATTTCTCCAAGAGAAACGTAGCCGCCACCAATCGGTACGCCTGGAATGTAGGCTTCTTCGACTGTGCCGTCACCGAGGTCGGAAACGAGGAGGATATTCATAACTTCGCCGTCGCACTTCCGGATGGGGAAGGCGAGTGCGTTGGAAAAGTCGATGCCGCTGATCGTGACCGGACCCGCATTTTCAAAGCCGACTGGCTCGCTCATTCCGAGCATGGTCGCGACGGGATGGACGGTCTTGCAACGCTCCAGTTGCTCATAGATTTCTGCGACCATCAGGGCGATTTCGCTTTGATGGCGCGCCCACCCGATCGGGGTAGTCGGAAGGAAGTCGATCGCGCTCATGCGCTCACCTCCGTCACAGAGACGATGGGTGCGCTCAATGCGGCGACGAATTTCTTCATATCCAGCATGAGGCCATAATGCGATGCCAGCGTTTGAGCCGCGATCGTCATGTCGAGATCGATTTCGCGGTATGCCGTCACACGCGGACCGCAATAGACGGGCTGAGGCAGCTCTTTCAGACGCACTTTTTTGAGAAAGGTCGATCTGCCGATGGCGAGCCGGGTATGTGCCGCAGGCAACCGGATCAACCTGCTGTTGAGGCATTTCTGCGCGCGCAGGGCAAAAGCGGCCACCAGAGCATTCGCCTTGTCAATCTCTTCAGGCGAAATGCTGCGTTGGTTATCGTTTGTCGGGGCAACCGTCATCGATTGACGACGTTCAGCCAGGAATCCGGACAGCGCCAGCTGGTTCTTCTTCATCATGATCTCCATTGGACGATAAGAGCACGCAGTGGATTGCGTGGGATCCATCATTCAGGAAGGCGGCGCGACAAGCATTTGCCAGTAGGGCGATTTCGCGATCGGCATGCTTCGCGAAACGGTTTCCTTGCAGTTTGCGAAGAGCTGGAAGATGTGGTAGATGCGATGATCGCCCTAATTAGGGCAGCGGCGTTGAGCGAGTAGGGGAGGTCCAGCATTCATATGCATGGACCGCAAAGAAAAGCGGCCGGTGGTTAAACCACTCGGCCGCTCATGAGGAGAGACTGTGCTGGGCTTTGGGTGTCTAGCAATCGCTTTGGGGCGATTCGGTGAACGCTATCTGTGCATGCACCAGCCATCGATGATGGTGTGTCACGAGACTTGTCGCGTGGACAATGTGTTGACTTTCTAACTCGTTCCGGAATATCCGCTGCCACCCCTGGTTTGCCAGCTTGAATTCCTCCGCAATGTAATTTGCCTGATTCGCCTCGTCGCCATCATAGTGTTGAAGCAGCGAGGCGATCTCGATCAGCGCTTTCAGATAGCAGTTGCTTTCGGGCGGCGGTGATGGGTTGCCTGGAACGTTCGGCATGCTTCGGGGAAAGCGCTTGGGCCAACGTGTGACCAGCCTGTCATCAAGATGTTGGTGGAAGATCTGTTGTAGCCGTCGTCGACATTCTTCGATTTCCATGCGGATCGGGCCAAGTGTGTTGATGCCGACTACGCGCCACAGATGCCCGGTGTCATCCTCACCGATGCCACGATCATGAGCGCGACGGAAGCGGACGTGTGCAAACACGTCTTCCCAACCGATCTCCTCAACGTAAGTGATGCATTCATCGGTAGTGAGCAGGCCGTCGTTACGCCAGTAGGAGCGGTGACGTTTCGCCAGAACTTCCAGCGCGGCGACTTGCCCGTCAACTGGCACGCTACAGTCAATCGAGACCCACAGCATCCGCTCCTTGTCACGGATACGACCTTTTGGGGCCGACAGGAGCGCCAGCTTGCCGTAGCCAAACGCAAGCTCTTCCGCTAGCAAACGTGGCACTTCGAGCGAATTTGAACGTCCTTCCAATAGCGGTGGTTCGTCGCTGACTTCCAGTCGCCGGGGATTTTCCTGCACGGGTCGCTTCAACGGGAAGAACCAGGAGTCATCTTTGCTTTTCAGGCGAGGGAGCTGCTTATGACTGGGATCGAGCCAGGCAGCGATGCCGAATTTCCGCCAGCAGGTTGTATCCTGGGCCGAGACGAGCCGGGCGGAAGACGGGAACTCCAAGCGACTTTGAATTGCCGCAAGCGCATCTGGGTCATTGGGCATTTTGCTCACGAGCCGAAACGCCTGGCAATACTGTTCGGATAGTCGAAGGAACTGCCAGGCGGTATCGTCGGGACAGAATTGCTTTTCGGCGTCAGTGAGAGCGAACGGTTCAATAGTGTCGGCCATCGTGTGTATCCCGTTTGGTTAATTTTCGACTTCTTCGACGTGCTGAGGGAGCGGCACCAGCAGCGCACCACCGGTCGCGGCCGGGTCTGGCAATGCGAAATCGGCCCACATCTGCATCATCGCAACGCGCTCGGGCATATAGTCGGCGCGGTTGTAAGCTGCGCGCACGCGGTTGCGCTCCACGTGCGCGAGCTGGCGCTCGATCACGTCTGCGCGCACGCCGCGATTGTTTAGCCAGGTGCTGGCCGTCGCGCGAATACCGTGCGGCGTGAAGCGACCGCGGTAGCCCATTCGTTCGAACACAACGTTAGGTGTCGAGAGACCCATCGGCTTATGGATGCTGCTCAGGCTGGGGAACAGAAAATCGGAGCCGAATGAAAGCGGCTTCAACTGCTCTAGTGCCACCAGCGCCTGCCGGCTCAACGGCACAACGTGCGGATCGCGCATCTTCATGCGTTCGGCCGGAATCACCCATACCGCGTTATCAAGATCGAATTCATCCCAACGGGCGTGTGCAATCTCGTTCTTCCGCACGAACGTAAGCAACATGAGCAGAATGCAGAGCTTCGTTGCAGCCGACCCCGTGTCGGCGTCGAGCCGCTCAACGAATTCGCCAATCTCATCCTCGCGTAGCGGCTCGTGGCTGATCTGAGGAGGGACATCGACCCATCCCTGCAGGACGCGGGCGGGGTTGGCCTGAACCTTCAACTTGCGGATCGCATGATCGAAAACTTGCACTGCCGTCTGGCGAACTCGCTCTGCGATCTTGGTGCCTCGTTCGCGACGGACCGCTTCGAGCACGTTCAGCAATGCGCGCGGGTCGATCTGATCGAGCGGCACATTGCCAAGGATCGGGTTCAGGTCGCGGCGCAGGTACAGGCTGTGCGCTTCCTGCCAGGCTTTCGAGCGCAAGGCGTTTTTGCCGTCGAACCAGTGCTGCGCGGTGGCCTCGAACGTGTCGCCGAAAGACGCGTTGAGGGCGAGCTTTTCAAGCTTCTTGTGCGTGGACGGATCGATGCCGCTGGCAAGTAGCTGTTTAGCTTCCCGGTTTCGCTCGCGAGCCTGAGAGAGTGTCATGGCAGGGTATTGCCCGTGAACGATGGTGCCACGCCGACCACCGATCCGGTAGTCGGTTCGCCACGACTTTGCGGTCCTGGTGACGTACAGATAAAGACCGTTGCTATCCCGCAGCTTCAGGGTTTTTCCGTCGGTTGTCGCACGGGCGATTTCGATTGTTGTTAGAGGCATTTTCTCGGTCGTTCAACATGGAGGTTTTCGATGTTGAAACGATACAGGTTGGCGCCGGAGTCGTGTGCGCTAAATAACTTTGGCAAAATCTTGCCGATTTAAATATAGTAGGTGACAAAAGATCCAGTCGCGGTGAGGTGCTATGACGGAAAGAAGAACGAGGCGGGACTTTGATGAGCTAGGCGAGCGCAGGCGGGAGGCGATGATGCTGCTCGATGAGGGGACGTCGCAAGCAGATGTCGCGCGGGAACTCGGTGTGACCCGACAAACAGTGTCGCGCTGGGCGAGGTTGCAGAAGGCGTACCCCGATGATCAGCCGTGGCGCAGGCGAGCATTAGGTCGCCCTCAAGGTTTGACGGACGAGCAGAAAACGGCGCTTGTCAGATTGCTGGCAGACCGGTACGTAAGTGAATCTGGAGTGCGTGGACCTGGACTGATGCGTCGAACCGTAGCCAAACCCGCTCGATGGACGCTTGCGCGTGTGGGTGGATTGATAGAGGCCGAGTTTGGAATTTCGTACAGCACGGCGCACGTCAAAACTATCCTTGCGGGACTGATCGGCGATGGCCAGTGGCTTCTATCCAGACCGAGGTTTTGGGCGCGCATTATTGAACTGGCTTACCCGGAATACGAAGGGAAAGCCCTCTTTGAGGACTTCGATGACGGTTGGGAGGTGAACATAAAGGTAATTTGGGAGCTGAAAGGGCGACTTCGGCTTTGAGGCGGGGAAGGGCTGGCGTCCTGTGAGCTTATGCTGAAGTCATGGAGAAGCGACCGGTTCGACGTGTCGCGAGCTTTTCCGACCGTCGATCGGGCTGCTTTGCTAATTTATGGCGGGCCGAATTCGACCTTTGCCGACGGTCGGAAGATCGGGAAGCAGACGCTGAAGGCGCGCGTCATGTTGCTAGCACGCGGACGTGAATGTATCGGCAGAGGCCTTGGACAACGAGTGCTCGGCGCCAGCTTCGAAGTGACCGAGGATGGTCCGAAGCAAGACAAAAACGAAAAACCGGGGCTCTTTCCCGGTGTAGCAACCAGCGACGGAGGCGTGATGGCCGAGAAGACCCCTTGGGAACAAGCTGCGGCGGCCGAAGGCACTACCAATTCTGAACGGGCTCTGACGCATCTAGCCAAGAAGGCGTTCCTGAGCCTCTGGAGTTACTCGAACGTGTTCACCGATGAGGGGCGAGCCAACGGGAAGGGTGACGGCAATGAGTTATGCGATCTACTTGTGGTCTTTGGCAATGACGTGCTTCTTTTCTCGGACAAGGACTGCGAATACCACTCTGGCACGGATGTGAACGTGGCGTGGCCACGCTGGTATAAGCGAGCGATAGAAAAATCGGCGAAGCAGTTGGCGGGAGCTGAGAAGTTTGCGAGGGCGTTTCCGAAGCGCATATTCCTCGACAGGAACTGCCAGACTCCGTTGCCTGTGCCGCTACCAGAAGGCTCGGACGCGCGCTATTTCCTGATCGCGGTGACACGTGGCGCGCACTTGGCGGCCCGGCAGTTCTTCGGAGGCGGGAGTTCTGGCAGTGTCATGCTCAGGAGCGATATTCGAGGTCAGGAGCATTACAGGACGCCTTTTCACATCGGTTTTCCCTTGGAATCCGGACGGTTCGTACATGTCTTGGACGAGATGACCGTCGACATGCTTCTTGAAGAACTCGATACGGTTCCGGACCTTGTGGCCTATCTCGCTTGCAAAGAGGCCTTCATCTCGAAGCCTGGCGTGCTCGTTTCAATTCCGGGCGAAGAGGAAATACTTGCCCGCTACATGGCGACGATGAGAGACGGTCAGCACGCGTTGCCTGAAATCTCGGGAGATGTGACTTATGCCGTGCTTCCCGAAGGGGACTGGGAGACATATGCGAAGAGCGCGCAACGTGCTGCGAAGCGCGAGGCCGACAAGGTCAGCTACCTATGGGACTCGCTCATTGAGCATCAGAGCAATTTCATTCGCGCCGGTACGGCGATTACGTTGCCAGACCAATCGCCGCTGCGAGTCGAACACGAGCGGATCGTTCGTGCGATGGCCCAGCAGAATCGGCTAGCGAGGCGCCAGTGTGGCGCGGACCTGCACTACGTCCTCTCGCTGGGGGAACCACAAGGCGTGTTCACGCGGATTCATATGAACGGATCCCCGCCAAAGCGCGCGTTCGTGTTCCTGGCAGCAAGGCGGTCTGCAGACATGTCTTACGAAGAGTACAGAGAGACACGCATGCAGTACCTGACGACGTACTGCCACGCAATCAAAGGGGATATTCCTACCTTACAGGAAGCCATTGGCGTCTCCGCCGAGCCATTCTCGGAGGGCGAAAGCTCCTTCGAGTTCAACTACGTCGATCACTCGATGCAGATGAGTGACGAAGAGAAGGAGGGGTGGAGGAACATGGCCGACGAGCTGGAGATTCTTCGGCCGAAAACGCAGTTTGCGTTCTACAAGGACACGGCCAAGGAGTTCCCCATTCCGTTCAACTTTAGCCTGGAAACGCGATGCGCCGCTCATGAGCCGCGCGGAACGCCGTCGGATGGAGCGCGAGGCCCGCAAGGTGGTCAAGAAGAAAAACCGCTGAGCGGGGGCGGGAGTGCACGGTAAGCGACCCAGACAGTCATGACCACATACCGGCGCGGTCCTGAAGGGCAGCTTGGGCCGACCACTGCCTGACCGGCGATCGGCAGCGTGCGACCCGAAGCGGCCGGTGACCAAACACTTCAATCAACGTCGCTTGCCGGCCTCTAAGCGGACGCTGTTGGAGGCACAGTCGATATGGGAAGATGTGATCGCAGTAACGGTATTTGCTCACGTCGAACAACGAATGCGAGCCGCGGCGAGGTCGCACCGGCTGTTGCCGACGGTTCTGATGTGTAGAATGCGATTGGTTGAAAAGCTTCTGAACTAATTGCTTTTTTGAAACAGCGCTAGCGGTGCCTGGAGAGGAAATAATGAACGAGCTAGATGATCTTGACGATGACACTGAAGCGTTGTCCGTCGGTTCAATGGTAGTACCTTCCGGATCTTCGGATCGGGCAATTGAAAAGCATTTCGAGTCTGGACGCCTTCGTGTCGTCCAAGAAAAAAACGACATCTTCATGTCGCATATTATCGATTTCATCAAGGGATCTAATCAAGATCGAGTGTGGGGAAACCTGCGTCCTGAATACCAGCGTCGTCTTCGCTGGGATACAAAAAAGAAATCTAAGCTTATCGAAAGTTTCATAATGAACGTGCCGGTTCCGCCCGTCTTTCTGTACGAAAAGAGTTTGGGGAAATTCGAAGTAATGGATGGACAACAGCGATTGAACGCCGTCGCGGAATTTATGAGCGGCGAATTTGCTCTTGAAGGGCTGGATATTTGGCAAGCATTAAACGGCCGGACCTATTCTGAAATCCCTCCTCTGATCCGTCGTGGCTTGGAAAGGGCAAAGATTTCGGCTATTACGTTGATGTCAGATAGCTCGTCAGTTGAGGAGGATAGCCTCGATCTGAGAGCTCAAGTTTTTGAACGTTTGAACACTGGTGGAGAAAGGCTCAATGCTCAGGAACTTCGAAACTCTTTATATTCAGGCTCGTTCAATGAAATTCTTATCGAGTTGTCGAAGGATCGCCTGTACACCGACGCATGGGGAATTCCAAATCATCAGGATCACACTCGCGGGGATGGGACGGTCAGCGAGAAACTCAAAAACGATCCGCTATATAAACGAATGACGGACGTGGAGATCGTACTACGTTTCTTCGCGTTTAGGGACCCAACCACCATTTCTGGGTCGGTTAGAGCTATGCTCGACAATACCATGAAACGCAACCGACATTGCAATGATGCCGACGCGGACGGTCTCAAAGCATCCTTCAGAGCGGCCTTGCAGCTATGCGTCGAAGTGTTCGACGATTTGGTGTTTTGCCTTCCCGCAGTCGGCAAGAGTAAATCGAAGCGATCGCGACCGTTGTTTGACGCCGAGATGGTCGCGATGTCTATGCACATGGAGAATTATGCCGAGATACTCGCGAATAAAAATGCTATTAAGAAGGCGGTGTTAAAACTACTCGCGCCAGCGAGTGAACACTACGCACTCATGGTTGGGCGGGGAAACACGGCCTCTACGATTAAGGACCGCATATCCAAAGTGTACGATGTGATTTCGGAAGTGCTGAATGGCTAGTTTCGCCAGCGCCAAGACAACCGCTAGAAATTATCTGGAAGAGATAATTTCTACGGTGCGGATTCGACAAAGCTATAACGATATTATCGTTTCTCAATCTGGTGCGCTCTTTGCAGCTTTTGCTCATGATCAAATAGCGAAAGGAAAATTGCAGGAGGCGCTTAAGCACAAGGATACCGACACAAACTCTCTTTTTATGGCACTCGTCGTTCAGGCGAACGGTGTGTTTGAACAGTACATAAGGAATTTTACGTCCGCAGCATTAGAGGCCAGACGCCTCGAATGCGAAAAATATTCGGATCTTGATGATGAGCTTAGGTATGACCACATAGTCGCGTCTGCAAGAGTCCTCTCGTTTCTAAAAAAGGGCGACGTCAACGGGCAGAAATTTAATTTTCCGAGGTTAATATCACAACTTGGTGCTTGCTTTACTAATAGTGCGGAATATTATTTAAGTGGAGATGTGTTTACGATTCTTCTTGGAAACTGCACCCCTGCTCGACTAGAAAATCTTTTTAAAACTTTCGGTCTTAGTGATCCATTTTCCGAAGAAATTGGGGAAAACGCGATGCTAAAGAAAAGGATGAAAGAAACAAAGCGAGCGAAAGTTGCAAAAATGAGTCGAGAAGAATTAGAACGACAGATTGATCTAAGGAACACAATTGTTCATGGTGACCTTCGACCTACGGTCAACCTCAATGACGTTCAAGAATCCGTAGACTTCTTCTCTGCACTGATTGACGCGTTTGATAGCTTGGCAGAAAAAGAACTTGGCTGATCGTCTGGGCGCTTTCGTCCGCGAATGCAATCAAGGTCGATGACCCGCCATCGACTTTGGCGGATTCAGTGACCGCTTTCGTCTGCTAGCGATGCTCGAGTATCGAACCGCGTCATCGAGTGAACGTCGCTTCCTGGCCGCGTCTGGTCGGATGGGCTGCCCACCGTTACTGCAATCCGGTGCGCCAGCAGACGAGGCGTCCCCTTCAGAGAACCCGGAGGTTTCGGATTCGTCCGATGGTCGGCGAGCGTTGGAGGATGAGGTCGGTGATGTACTCGGGGAGTAGCGCCCGGGGGATGTTGGCAGGCACGTCCCGCACGAGCTGGGATGGGACCTGGACGATGAATGCGTCGGGCTCGCTCTTCAGGCTGTGTTCGTAACTGACGCGGTAGTCCATGGTCTTGAGCAAGGCCGAGGGGGATTGTGGGTATCGTGTCGTTCGCTAAGGTTCAGAAACAGGCGAGACACTGTACGAAAGCGTTCTGGAGCGGTCTTTGCTGATCGACGCCGATCCCAATGCTGGCGCGGCAGGCAGCCGTTTTCAGTGTGCCGCAGAGGCCAAATCTCGGGGTGTGACGGTATACGAACCGCAGAAAACGGCAGTATACCGTCAGAAATACCGTCACATAATTGTAGCTGTACCGGGTTTCAGCGAGACGGTGGTAGACGTCCGATTCGCCGAAAATCGAGTTATTTCAACGAGTTATGGCCGTCCTGAGACGTGCTGAGCATCCGCTCCACGTACCGCGCAATCAGATCAATCTCCAGATTCACCCGCGTGCCTTCACGCAGATGTTTGAGCGCCGTCACTTCCACCGTGTGCGGAATCAGGTTGATCGAGAATTCGCAGCCATCGTCGCGATCTTTAACCGAGTTGACGGTCAAGCTCACGCCGTTGACAGTGATAGAGCCTTTGTACGCCAGATAGCGGCCGATCTCGCGCGGCGCCAGCACGCGTAGTTCGTGCGATTCGCCGACCGGCGCGAAATGCGTGACCGTGCCGAGGCCATCCACGTGGCCGGAGACGATATGGCCGCCGAGCCGGTCGTGCGCGCGCAGTGCCTTCTCGAGATTGACTTCGCCGATCTCCCCAAGGCCTGCCGTGCAGTTCAGGCTCTCGCGCGACACGTCGACTTCGAACGAATGGTCGGTCCTGGCGACCACGGTCATGCAGGCGCCCTGGATCGTGATGCTGTCGCCGAGCTGCACGTCGCTGAGATCGAGGCCGCCGGCTTCGACGTTCAGGCGCACGCCCGCGTCGCCGTTCGCGCCGAGCGGCTTGACTGATTCAATGCGGCCCACGGCCGCGACGATTCCTGTGAACATCGTGCTAATCCTTGATCATTTCGAAACGGGTTGGGACGCGGGATCGCCGCCGGGTTCGGGTACGGGTGCGGTCTGAGGCGCGGGCTGCGCCACAAAGCGCGCGAGAATCCGCAGATCGTCGCCGATCCGGTCGACTGCGTGGAAGCTCAGTTTGACGCGATCCTCGAGCGTTTCAGGGGCGGCCAGACTGAACATGCTCATCGAATCCATGCCGAGCAGGCTCGGCGCGAGATACACGAGCAGTTCGTCGACACAGCCTTCGCGCAGCAGCGAGCCATTCAGCTTGTAGCCCGCCTCGACATGCAGTTCGTTCACGTTACGCTCGCCGAGCACTTTCAGCACTGCAGGCAGATCGACCTTGCCGGCCGGGTTCGCCAGCTGAACGATTTCGGCGCCACGATCGCGCAACGCGTTGGCGCGATCGGTATGGCGTTGATCGAGATTGCCGCAGAAGATCAATGTGGGCGCGCCGGCCAGAATTTGCGCTTCGGGGGGCACGTCGAGCTGGCTGTCGATCAGCACGCGTTGCGGCTGGCGCGGCGTGTCGACGGCGCGCACCGTCATGCGCGGATCGTCTCCTCTGACGGTGCCGATGCCGGTCAGGATCGCCGATGCGCGAGCGCGCCAGGCGTGGCCGTCGGCGCGCGCCGCTTCGCCGGTAATCCATTGGCTGACGCCTGAAGGCAAGCCGGTGCGGCCATCCAGCGAGGCCGCGACTTTCATGCGTACCCACGGGCGGCCGCGGGTCATGCGCGAGACGAAGCCGATATTGAGTTCGTGCGCTTCGTTGGCGAGCAGGCCGCAGCGCACTTCGATGCCGGCGTCGCGCAGTATGGCGAGACCGCGTCCGGATACGAGCGGATTGGGATCTTCCATCGCCGCGACCACGAGCGCGATCTGGGCTTCGATGAGCGCGTTGACGCACGGCGGCGTGCGGCCGAAGTGGCTGCATGGCTCCAGCGTCACGTAGGCGGTGGCGCCGCGCAGATCATGGCCGCGCGAGCGCGCATCTTTCAATGCGCGGATCTCGGCGTGATCCTGACCGGCCGGTTGAGTGAAGCCTTCGCCGATTACCTCGCCATTCTTGACGAGCACGCAGCCAACCCGGGGATTCGGATCGGTGGTGTACATGCCGCGCCTGGCCAACGCGAGCGCGCGTTCCATATGGACGAAATCGGTTTGCGAAAACATCGGTGTCCGGTCGGGTACGGTGGCTAGGCTGTAATGAACGTCAGTCTCGACGGTGTGTGGTCTCGCCGGTTTCAGGCCGCGAGCGAGGCGAATGCCCCGCGTGCGGCGTCGATCGTGGCGTCGACGATTGCGTCGTCGTGAACGATCGAGACAAAACCCGCTTCATAGGCCGACGGCGCGAAGTACACGCCGGCATCCAGCATCTTGTGGAAGAACGCGTTGAAACGCGGCACGTCGCTTTGCGTGACTTCGGCGAAGCTGGTCGGGATCGACTCCGTGAAGTAGAGGCCGAACATGCCGCCGAGCGAATCGGCCGCGAACGGCACCTTGGCTTCACGCGCGACATTCGCGAGACCCTGTGCGAGGCGTGTGGTGCGCGCGGCGAGCGTGTCGTAAAAGCCGGGCGCCTGGATCAGTTGCAGCGTTTTCAGACCGGCCGCGACTGCGATCGGGTTGCCCGACAGCGTGCCCGCCTGATAGACGCCGCCGAGCGGCGCGAGGTGAGCCATGATGTCGCGCCGTCCGCCAAAGGCCGCCGCCGGCATGCCGCCGCCGATCACCTTGCCGAGACACGTCAGATCCGGCGTGATGCCGTAGACCTCTTGAGCACCCCCCAGCGCGACGCGGAAGCCGCACATCACTTCGTCGAAAATCAGCACCGAACCGTACTCGCTGCACAGGCGCCGCAACGCTTGCAGGAATTCGGACGTGGCGCGCACGAGGTTCATGTTGCCGGCCACCGGCTCGACGATCACCGAGGCGATCTCGTTGCCGAACGCCTTGAACGCTTCTTCGAGTTCGGCGACGTTGTTGTACTCGAGCACGGTGGTGTGTTTGGCGATATCCGCGGGCACGCCCGCCGAAGTCGGATTGCCGAAGGTCAGCAGGCCCGAACCGGCCTTGACCAGCAGGCTGTCCGCGTGGCCGTGATAGCAGCCCTCGAACTTGACGATACGGGTGCGGTTCGTGAAGCCGCGAGCCAGGCGCAGCGCGCTCATGGTCGCTTCGGTGCCGCTCGACACCATGCGCACCTGTTCGATGGAAGGCACCAGTTTGCAGATTTCTTCGGCGATTTCCACTTCCGATTCGGTCGGCGCACCGAACGAGAAGCCGTTGCCCAGCACGCGCTGCACGGCCTCGAGCACCTCCGGATGGACGTGGCCGAGGATCATCGGGCCCCATGAGCCGATGTAGTCGATATAACGCTGACCGTCCGCGTCCCAGAAGTAGGCGCCCTGCGCTCGTTCGATGAAGCGCGGCGTGCCGCCGACCGAACGGAAAGCGCGGACCGGCGAGTTCACGCCGCCGGGAATGGTGCGTTGCGCGCGTTCGAAGAGGGTTTCGTTTTTGGACATGGCGATGACCGGAATGTGGGTTGCGCAGCGGCGCGGGTTGCCCGTGGGCGGTTCGCGCGGCGCTGGGATAGGTGGGGAAATTGTACCGGAGTCAGCGTGAACAGGCTCTACGGGTGCCCCAGCGGAGCGGGCGTCCCGTTCAGCTTTTGCGCACGCCTTTCGTGGCTGCGTGCTTTTTTGCCGCGGCGTGCGCCGTGACCTTGCTCGAACGCGTGGGGCCCGGCTGCGCATCGAGCCTGGGCGGCTTGCGCTTGCCGGTGAGCTCCGCCCAGCGCTTTTCCAGCGCGCCTTCGGCGATCGGCTTGATCACCGTTCCTGAACTCTGCGCATCCCACGTCTGCACGGAAAATGGATGCGTGCGCAACATCTCGCGCGGGATCACCACGGCTTCATGGGCATCGACCAGCCAGTCGTACACGAAGTCGATGCATAAACGGTAGCCTCGCTTCGTCGCGGCATCCGGGACTTCGTACGGCGCGCGGGTCACATACCCGGAGCCGAAAATGCCCTTCGGTTCCTGCGCGACACGATGCAGGAAGACGCGATCGCCAGGCAGGATGCTGCGCGCAAATCCGCAGCCCCACACGTCGGTTACCGCGACACCGGTGGAGACGCGTTTGGCCACGTCGGGCAGCTCGGGCCAGGGCCATTTCCTGGGGCTCCAGATCAACAGGAATGCGGTCATCGCAAGATCGACACGTGATGGTTGGGAAGGGCGCCGCGAACAGTTTTCACGCGCAGGCCGCAAGCGTTCTGGCGGCAGCTTAACCGATCGGCGGCGCGCCTGCCGTGCATCGTCGATGTCTTTCAGGCATCTTCGTGATCACTGTCACAACCCTGTCCGAAGTCCGCGAGCGCGTTAACCGTCGAGTACAATTGACGCTGCCAAGCTGCTGCTTTCCCCGTTCCACCTGTTGCGCTGCCGATGGCGGCGCGGCGCTTCATCTGGATTCCCATGTCTCACGTCACCAGAAGCCGGCCCGATGGCCGGCTGATTCTGTTGCTCGGTGCGCTCGCTGCATGCGGGCCGATTTCGATCGATATGTATCTGCCGAGCCTGCCGACCATCGCGCAGGCGTTCGCCATCAGCACCGGCGCTGCGCAGACCACGCTCACCAGTTTCATGTTCGGTTTTTCGATCGGCATGCTGCTGTATGGTCCGCTGTCGGATACCTACGGCCGCCGGCCGGTGCTGCTCGGCGGGATCGTCATGTATGCGCTGGCCAGCGTGGCCTGTGCGTTGTCGTTCTCGATCGGCTCGCTGGTGATATTCCGTTTCGTGCAGGCGTTGGGCGCGGGCGCGGCTTCGGTGCTGGCGCGCGCCATTGCACGCGACGCCCACGGGCCGACCGACGCCGCCCGCGTGCTGTCCATGCTCGCCATCGTCACGTCGATCGGGCCTTTGCTTGCGCCGCTGATCGGTGGTCAGTTGCTGCTGCTCGGCGGCTGGCGTGTCGTCTTCGTCGTGCTGACGCTGTTCGGTACGGTGTGCGCGGTCACCGCGTTTCTCAAGGTGCCGGAAACGTGGCCGCGCGAGAAACGCGCGCAGTCGGCGCTGCTGAAATCGTTCGGCGCGTACGGCAAGTTGTTGCGCGATCCGGTTGCGTGGGGGCACATGCTGTGCGGCGGCATGGCGTTCGCGTCGATGTTCGCGTACATCACGGCAACGCCGTTCGTCTACATCGAGTATTTCCATGTGTCGGCGCAGCATTACGGCTTTCTGTTCGCGTTGAATATTGTCGGCATCATGTTCGGCAACTTCATGAATACGCGACTTGTCGGCCGGCTCGGCTCGTTGCCGCTGATTTCTTTTGCCGCAACCGTGAGTTGCATAGCTTCGCTGTTCGTTGGTCTCGTGTCGCTGACCGGTTGGGGCGGTCTGTGGTCGATCGTGTTCGGCCTGTTCTTCGTGGTCGGCGTGGTCGGTCTTCTGTCCGCCAACTGCACGACCGATCTGATGCATCGCTATCCGGTGAATGCTGGCGCCGCGGCTGCGGTGTTCGGCGCCGTGCAGTTGGCGCTCGGCGCGCTGTCGAGCCTCGCGGTCGGACTCTGGCAGGATGGCTCGCCCAAAGGTATGGGCGTGGTGGTGGGCGTGGCGGGCCTGCTTTGTTATCTCGGCCGGATCCTGGTCGTCAGGTGGCATGGAACCAAGGCGCCTGTTGCTGTCGTTTAAAGGCTGACCAGACGCAAGCCGCGCGGCGTCTACGGAAAACACCAGGTGTTGCGCGCACGCGACCGTGCGTTTCAATTTGCATTGCTATGATGGAGCCACTGTTCCTCGGAGCGGCAATCATGGCGATCAGAGATTTGATGAGTGGCGAACGGCAACACGCTGCTTTCGCTGAAGCGCAGAAGCTGGCAGACAGCGGCGCCTATCACGATTACACGGACATCGAATACGTCTTGCGCTTTGATTACGGCTTGTCTGATGTATCGGCGCTGCTCGACAGTCAGTTGATGCATCGCGACCTGAACCGCCGTTGCGCGGATGCGCGCGAGAAGCTTGAAATGCTTGACGTGTGAGGTGTGGCGCGCAGTTGAGCGCCTCACCATTCAAACGTGCCGGTTGCGTGCGGCGCTTTGCCTTGAATGGGCAAGGCTTGCGCATTGCATGATGACTCGCGTGGTCGCTTCATCGCTTATGCGCAACGGAATGCAGCCGCGCGAACGACTCGCGTGCAGCGTCATGCGTTGTCACATCTGGAGTGGTATTCATGGCTGATAGTCAGCACGACTCGCATCTGCCGCGTACAGAAAATCCTGCCACGCTTTCGAAGCCGGGTGGCCACTATAGTCACGTCGCGGTTGCGAATGGTTTTGTGTTCGTCTCGGGACAACTACCGATTACCCCGCAGGGCGACAAGCTGTCCGAGGCGTCGTTCGAGGTTCAGGCCGAACAGGTGCTGGCCAATGTGCAGGCGGCGCTCAAAGGTGCGGGCAGTAGCGTCGCGCAACTGGTGCAGGTGCGCGTCTACATTGTCGATGTCGAGCACTGGATGAGCTTCAACCAGATCTACGCGCGGTGGGCGGGCGAAGCTCGGCCGGCGCGTGCCGTCGTGCCGGTTCCGCAACTGCACTACGGCTTCAGGATCGAGGTCGAGGCGACGGCGCTGGTTGCTGCGCGATAACCGCGTTGGTATCGATTTCGATATCGTTCCTTCTGGCATCTGGCCGCGTCGACTTCATCTGATCGGAGCGCGCCACATGGGCGCTTTCGTACTGTGCTCGACCTCTCGTCCTGAACGTTCATTGCCTTGCGCGAAACCTCGAAGCGTGTCCGTACGCAAGGTTCAAATGCCGCTCAACGTACGCGTAATCGTGTCGCACAACCATTGCTGCGCCGCTGAATCCTCAATGTGAGGTTGCCAGTGGAGATTGACATCGAACGACGATATGGGAAAGGGCAATGGCAGCGTGCGCATTTTTCCGTCGCTCGCGAAGGTGCGCGCCACCCTGGTCGGGAGTGTCAGGACGAGGTCGGTAGACGCGATCACGGCAACGATATTCGTGAAGTGCGGCACGCGCAGCGCAATCCTTCTGGACAAGCCCAACTCCGTCATCACGTCTTCCACGAGGTGGTGACCGGAGAAAGGCGCAACGACCACATGGTTCGCGCAGACGTATTCTTCCAGGCTCAGCGTGTCTCCAATTGACGGATGCGCGGCACTGATCAGGCAGGAATAGGTTTCCGTAAAAAGCGTGCGTTTTCTTGCCTGGCCACCTGAGAGTTGCAGGTTTCCGACAGCCGCGTCGATGCTTCCCGTGGTCAGCCATTCCGTAATCCGTTCGCTGTCCATTTGCACAATTTCCAAAGCCACCGACGGCGCGGTTTCCTGCAATTCCTTGACGAGATGCGGCAAGAGGTAAAGCTCGCCCAGGTCCGACAGCGCGAGGCGAAAGCAGCGGGTCGACCTGGCCGGATCGAAATGGCGGGTGGCCGATATGGCCGTCTCGATGCTGTCGAGCGCATGCCTGAACGACTGAAATAGCTGACTCGCGTTGAAGGTCGGAATCATGCCTTCGCGCGTGCGCGTGAAAAGCGGATCCTGCAACAGGTCGCGCAACCTGCTGAGTGAATGACTGACCGAAGGCTGCGTGATGTTCAGCCGCTTCGCTGCGCCACTCACACTGCCTGTCTCGTAGATAGCGATAAAAGCGCGAATGAGGTTCAGGTCTGTAGTCGCCATGATGATTGTCAAATATAGACAACATCTATTATTGAATCGAAAAATAGATGATTTGATTTATTTTATATCGGCTCCTAGCATCAACGCATCGACTAGGAAGAAACCTCATGACTACCGTTCATCAAGCATGCTATGAAATCCTTCGTGAGCAAGGATTGACCACCTTCTTCGGCAACCCCGGTTCGAACGAGCTGCCGTTTCTCAAAGACTTCCCTCAAGACTTCCGCTACATCCTGGGCCTTCAGGAGGCGGCGGTGGTCGGCATGGCCGACGGCTATGCTCAAGCAACCGGCCGCCCCGGCTTCGTGAATTTGCACTCCGCAGCGGGTACCGGCAATGCGATGGGTGCGCTCGCGAATGCGTGGAATTCGCATACGCCGCTCGTCGTCACAGCCGGGCAGCAAGTGCGTACGATGGTCGGCGTCGAAGCCTTGCTGACCAATGTGGATGCGGCGGCGCTGCCACGTCCTCTGGTGAAGTGGAGCTGCGAGCCGAGTTGCGCGCAAGAAGTCCCGCTCGCATTGAGCCGCGCGATTCATATGGCCGCCACGCCGGCTGCTGGTCCGGTGTATGTATCGGTGCCGTATGACGACTGGAAACAGGAAGCAGGGTCCGGCGTCGAACATCTGGCAAAGCGTCGCGTCGAACTTGCAGGAATGCCCTCCGCAGAGATGCTGGCGAGGCTGGTCGGCTCGCTCGAAGGCGCTCACAACCCGGTGATGGTGGTCGGCCCCGATGTGGATGCGAGCCATGCGAACGCATACGCCGTCGCGCTTGCCGAAAAACTCTCGATGCCCGTATGGATGGCGCCTTCCGCTTCACGCTGCGCCTTTCCGACTACGCATGCGTGTTTCCGCGGATTGCTGCCGGCCGGTATTGCAAGCATCAGCCGAATCCTCGAAGGCCATGACCTCGTGCTGGTCGTCGGCGCGCCGGTGTTCCGCTATCACCAGTACGAACCCGGCGACTATCTGCCGCACGGCACGCGACTTATCGCCATTACGTGCGATATCAACGAAGCGACGCGTGCCCCAATGGGCGATGCGGTCATTGCGGACATCGGGCTGACGCTTCGCGCGCTCGGCGAAACGGTCTCGCAGAGCAAGCGACCCATGCCCGTCGCCGTGCGTCGGCCGGAGCCGGCACCGGAGGCGCCAGGCACGCTGACACCCGAACGCGTTTTCGACATCGTCGACGAGTTGGCTCCGCGTGACGCCATCTACGTCAATGAGTCGACCTCGACCACGAGCATCCTCTGGCAGCGTTTGCGCATGACCGGGCAGGGCAGCTATTACTTCGCCGCGGCCGGTGGTCTCGGCTTCGCGTTGCCGGCCGCTGTCGGCATTCAGTTGGCGAGGCCGGAGCGGCAGGTCATCGGCGTGATTGGCGACGGGTCGGCGAACTACAGTATTCAGGCGCTCTGGACTGCGGCTCAGTACGACATCCCGGCGATTTTCATCATCATGAAGAACGGCACCTATGGCGCGCTTCGCTGGTTCGCGGGCGTCCTTCAGGTCGAAGACGTTCCAGGCCTTGACGTGCCGGGTCTCGACTTCTGCGCTCTGGCTCGTGGCTACGGCGTAGAGGCCGTGCATGCCGACTCCGGCGAAGCATTGGCCTCTGCGCTGCGTCACGCGCTGGCGAGTAACAAGCCGATGCTGATCGAAGTCGAAACGCGGGCGGCATGAGCGAGTCGAGGAAAATGTCATGACCAAGTGGATTCTTTCTTTCGCTATGACTCGTCCCCGATCTCCTGAAACCACCGCTGCTCCCAGACGGAGAGCTTGTCCTTTTTTAAATGGCGCCGCGGATTGCCGCACATCCAGCAACTGCATGGTGTAGGTGTATCGACGACCTTGCCGAGTTCCTCGGAAGTGAGGCGCCGCCCCCACCAGTAATAGCAGCGATTTTTTCTGATTCGCGCCCGGTCTGCCCGGCGCCGCGCTGTACCCGCCATTTCGCACCTCGATTTCAGTAGCTGAATGTGCAAAAGCCCGCTCGAGGCGGGCTGGATGGCAAAGCGGGTTTTCGTGAAGTCTAGACCTTCTGGCGGCGCTTGTCGTGCTCGTGTAGCGAAGGCTGATCAGTTTGGTCTGAGCACATGCGGTACCAACGAAAAACGGGCAAGGCGGCCCGTTTGCATTGCTGTTCTGGCGGAGGCGGTGAGATTCGAACTCACGGAAAGATTGCTCCTTCGCCGGTTTTCAAGACCGGTGCCTTAAACCACTCGGCCACACCTCCAAGCCCTAAATTGTAACCTGAAAAAACCTCGTTGCGGCGTGCGGTCGATCCGCAATCACTGCGGATCTTTCAGAAACAGCTCCTGTAAATCGTTCAGGAACGCCTGGCCAAGCGGCGTCGGCGCAATCTTTTCGTGGTCGCGCGTGATCAGCTTGCGCCGTTCGGCCTCCTGCAAAGCCGGTTCGATCGACGTCATCGACATTCCCGTGCGCTCGATAAACCGATGCACCGGAAACCCTTCCACCAGCCGCAGCGCGTTCAGCATGAACTCGAATGGAAGGTCGCGCGTCCCGACTTCATGCTCTTCCTGCACCGCCGTGCCGGCCTTAGCCTGCTCGATGAAGGTGGTGGGATGCTTGTAACGCGCCTGACGCAGCACGCGATTCGGAAACGAGAGCTTCGTATGCGCACCCGCACCAATGCCGAGATAGTCGCCGAAGCGCCAGTAGTTCAGATTGTGCTTGCTCTGCCGATGCGGCTGCGCATACGCCGATACCTCATACCGTTCGTAACCCGCAGCCGAGGTGCGCTCGTGAATCCAGTCCTGCATATCGGCGGAGGCGTCGTCGTCGGGCAGAGCGGGCGGAAACTTCGCGAACAGCGTGTTCGGTTCGAGCGTCAGGTGGTACAGCGACAGATGCGGCGGCGCGAACGACAACGCGGTCTCGACATCGGTCTGGCATTCGGCGAGCGTCTGCCCCGGCAGCGCGAACATCAGGTCGAGATTGAAGTTGTCGAAGGTGGTTGACGCAACTTCGACGGCATGGCGCGCTTGCGCCGAATCGTGAATACGGCCGAGCGCCTTCAGATGCGCTTCATTGAAGCTCTGGATGCCCACCGAGAGCCGGTTCACACCGCTCGCGCGAAACTGCGCGAATTTGGCGGCTTCGAACGTGCCGGGGTTGGCTTCGAGCGTGATTTCCGCGTCGGCGTCGAGCGGCAGCAGCGCACGCACGTCCGACAGCATGCGATCGAGCCCGGCCGCCGAAAGCAGGCTGGGCGTCCCCCCGCCGATGAACACCGTATGCACCTGGCGCCCCCAGACGAGCGGCAGCGCCATCTCCAGATCGGCGCGCAAGGCATCGAGATATTCGTTTTCCGGGAACGTATCGCCTTTCCATTCGTGCGAATTGAAGTCGCAATACGGACACTTGCGTACGCACCACGGAAAATGCACGTACAACGCCAACGGCGGCAGCGACGTCAGCCGGATGCTGCCCGGCGACGTGAACGCCTTGATAATGCCATTGCCGATATCGGCGGGGGTGGGCTTGATCGGAATCACGCTTCCTCCGTCAGGCGCGCGAGCAGTTGCCGCAATGCAATCGCGCGATGGCTGCTGGCGTTTTTCACCGCCGGTTCGAGTTCGGCGGCGCTCGCATTCAGCGCGGGCAAAAAGAAGTACGGGTCGTAGCCGAAACCATGTGTGCCGCGCGGCGCGTCGAGCATTTCGCCGTGCCAACGGCCTTCGGCGATCAGCGGTTCGGGATCGTCGGCGTGACGCACCAGAGCCAGTACGCAGAAGTAATACGCGCGCCGGTCGGTTTCGCCGCGCAACGCCGACATGAGATGTGCATTGTTCGCCGCGTCGCTCTTTTCGCCGCCGGCAAGTTGCGCGTAGCGCGCCGAATAGACGCCCGGTGCGCCGCGTAGCGCGCGCACGCAAAGGCCCGAGTCGTCGGCAAGCGCGGGCAGACCGGTCAGCTTCGCCGCATGGCGAGCCTTGGCCAGCGCGTTTTCGACGAACGTGGGATGCGGCTCTTCGGCTTCCGGCACGTTCAGTTCGCCTTGCGCAATCAGTTCGATGCCGGCGGCGCCGAGCAACGCCGCGAACTCGCGCAGCTTGCCCGCGTTGTTCGACGCCAGCACGACTTTTTTCAACGGCGAACCGTATGCGGCCGCGCCGTTGTCCTGATTCACCTCATTCACCCTTTTGCTCCAGCGCCGCCTTCTGCTTCGCGATCAGCGTATTGATGCCGTCGCTTGCCAGATCCAGCAGCGCGTTCATTTCGTCGCGCGAGAAGGGCACGCCTTCAGCGGTGCCCTGAATTTCGACGAAGCCGCCAGCGCCTGTCATCACCACGTTCATGTCGGTGTCGCACTGCGAATCTTCGTCGTAGTCGAGGTCCAGCACCGGCAGTCCGTCGTACACGCCTACCGAAATCGCCGCGACGTAGTCGGTGATCGGCGAGCTCTCGATGCGGCCCGTGGCCAGCAGTCTGGCCACCGCGTCATGCGCGGCCACGAACGCGCCGGTAATGCTGGCCGTGCGCGTGCCGCCGTCGGCCTGGATCACGTCGCAGTCGATATGCAATGTGCGCACGCCGAGCTTCTCCAGATCGAACACCGAGCGCAGCGCGCGGCCGATCAACCGCTGGATTTCCTGGGTGCGGCCGGTCTGCTTGCCGCGCGCGGCCTCGCGGTCGCTGCGGGTGTGCGTGGCGCGCGGCAGCATGCCGTATTCGGCGGTGAGCCAGCCCTGGCCGCGGTCGCGCAGGAACGACGGCACGCTCTCGGCGATGCTCGCGGTGCAGATCACTTTCGTGTCGCCGAATTCGACCAGCACCGAGCCCTCCGCGTGCTTCGTGTAGTGGCGCGTAATGCGCACGTCGCGCAGCTGGTCGGCCTGACGGCCGCTGGGGCGTTGGGTGTTGTTGGTCATGTTGGAATCGGTCAGGAAAAATGCAGGAGGGAAAGCGCGATTTTACAGCCGATCGGGCGCGGCGGCTGCCCGCATGTGCCTTGGCTCTCCAAGGGGCTCGTCGCCAAAAATGGGATAATGGTGTTTCCCCGCCCCGCGCCTCGTACACGCCGGGCGATTCGACTCTCCGGCCATCGTCGAACGCATGGCCACAATCGCGAGAAATACGATGATCTACAGCATGACTGGCTATGCGAGCGCCACGCGCGAACTCGTCGGAGCCTCAGGCACAGGCGGCGTGAGCGTATCGGTCGAACTGCGCACCGTGAACTCGCGCTTTCTCGATCTGAACTTCCGCATGCCGGAAGACGTGCGCGTGAGCGAACCCACGCTGCGCGAGATGTTGATGAACAAGCTGTCGCGCGGCAAGGTCGATATCCGTATCAATCTGCAACGCAGCGATCAGTCTGCCAACGCGGGCTCGATCAATCGCGAAGCGCTGGCGCAACTCGCGCTGCTCGAACGCACGGTGCTCTCCACGTTTCCGGAAGCAGGGCGGCTGCGCACCGGCGAAATTCTGCGCTGGCCCGGCATTCTGGCGGAAAGCGGCGTGGCGCCCGAAGTGCTGCGCGACGCCGTGCTCGCATGCGGCAAGCAGGCCATTACGGACCTGATCGACGTGCGCGCTCGCGAAGGCGCGCAACTGGCGACCATGCTGCTCGCCAACGTCACTGAAATGGAAGCGATCGTCACGAAGATCACCCCGCTCGTGCCGGAACTGATCGCCAAGCATCAGCAGAAGATTGTCGAACGCTTGCAGGAAGCGCTCGGTATCGCCGCGCCGGATACGGCGACGACGAGTGTCTCGCGCGAAGAGATCAACGAGCGGATTCGCCAGGAAGTGACGATGTACGGCATCCGTATCGACATCGCCGAAGAACTGTCGCGCCTCACGGCTCACCTGAACGAAACGCGTCACGTGATCCAGAAGGGCGGCAAGGTCGGCAAGCGCCTCGACTTCATGATGCAGGAGCTCAATCGAGAAGCGAACACGCTCGGGTCGAAGGCGGCCGCGAAGGAACTGGCGGATTCGTCGATGACCCTGAAGCTGCTCATCGAACAGATGCGCGAACAGGTACAGAATCTGGAATAAGCTGGAGCACCACAAAAATGACCGACCACACACGCGAAACGCCGCGCAATCCTTACGCCGGTGCTTACCCGGGCAACCTGTTCATGGTCGTCGCGCCGTCGGGCGCGGGCAAGTCGACGCTCGTGAACGCGCTGCTCGCCGGCGACGACGCGATCCGTCTGTCGATTTCGTACACGACGCGCCCGCCGCGTCCGAAGGAGCAGGACGGCGAGCACTACCACTTCACCACCGTCGACGATTTCATGCAGCGTCACGATGCCGGCGAGTTTCTGGAAAGCGCGGAAGTGCACGGCAACTACTACGGCACCTCGCGCGTGTGGATCGAGGACCAGATGAAAAGCGGCCATGACGTGCTGCTCGAAATCGACTGGCAAGGCGCGCAGCAGGTGAAAAAGCAGTTTCACAACGCGGTCGAAATCTTCATTTTGCCGCCGTCGCTCGAAGCGCTCGAAGAGCGTCTGAAGAAGCGCGGCCAGGACGAGCCGAACGTGATCACACGCCGGCTGCTCGCGGCCGGTAGCGAGATGGCGCACGCGGCGGAAGCGGAGTACGTGGTGATCAACGAGAACTTCGATCGCGCGCTCGGTGAATTGCAATGCCTCGTGGCCGCGACGCGTTCGCGCTTCGCCTCGCAATACGCGCGCCACACGCAGCTTTTCGTGCAGCTCGGCATTCACCTGCCACACGCGTAAGCGCGGCGGCGTACCGAGCACATAAGGTAGAATAAGCAACATACTGAGAAGGAACCCAACATGGCCCGCATTACCGTCGAAGACTGCCTCAAACAGATCCCGAACCGTTTCGAACTGGCGCTTGCCGCAACCTATCGCGCGCGTCAGCTCGCTCAAGGCCACACGCCGAAGATCGAAAGCCGCGACAAGCCCACGGTCGTCGCGTTGCGCGAAATCGCGGCCGGTCAGGTCGGTGTCGAAATGCTGAAGAAGGTGCCTGTTTAAGGCGCACTGTTCCGTTTTCGATTGCGCATTTGCCACACCTGTAATTGATCAACGTGCAGACCGGCGTCCAACCCTAACCGATACGGAGGCGAACATGAGTACGACCCCGCCCACCGCCACGGAAGTGGAACACGACGCCGACTCGCCCTCGTCTGCACGGAAGTACATCGACGCGGTCCTCGAACAGTCGTTTCGCCATCTGTTCGGCCCGACCGCCACGCCGGAGCAACCGCGCCGGCATGACGTCGTCTCCATTGCCAAGCTGACGTCCGCCTTGTCCGGCTATCTGCAGCCGGAAGAGATCAAGGAAGTCAAGGCGGCCTTCCATTTCAGCGACGAAGCCCACCTCGGCCAGTACCGCCAGAGCGGCGAGCCTTACATCACGCATCCGGTTGCCGTCGCGGAAATCTGCGCCGGCTGGAATCTCGACGCCCAGTCGATCATGGCGGCGCTGCTGCATGACGTGATGGAAGACCAGGGCGTGACCAAGGCCGAACTCGCCGAGCGTTTCGGTGCGAAGGTCGCGGAACTGGTCGACGGCTTGTCCAAGCTCGACAAGATGGAGTTTCGCAATCGCGAGGAAGCGCAGGCGGAAAATTTCCGCAAGATGCTGCTCGCAATGGCGCGCGACGTCCGCGTGATTCTGGTGAAGCTCGCCGACCGGCTGCACAACATGCGCACGCTGGGTGCCGTGCCGGCCGAAAAACGCCGCCGCGTGGCGCGCGAAACGCTGGATATCTACGCGCCGATCGCTCACCGGCTGGGCCTGAACAATACGTATCGCGAACTGCAGGACCTGAGCTTCGCGAACTTCAATCCGCACCGGTACGCCACGCTCGAAAAAGCCGTCAAGGCGGCGCGCGGCAACCGGCGCGAAGTGGTCGGCAAGATTCTCGAGTCGGTGCAGCGCGCGATTGCAGACGCGAAGCTCGACGCCGAAGTCACCGGCCGCGAAAAAACCATCTTCAGCATCTACAAGAAGATGCGCGACAAGCAGCTGTCGTTCTCGCAGGTGCTCGACGTGTATGGCTTTCGCGTCGTGGTGGAGAGCGCGCTGGAGTGCTACACCTGCATCGGCGCTCTGCATGCGCTGTACAAGCCCGTGCCGGGCAAGTTCAAGGATTACATCGCAATCCCGAAGGTGAACGGCTACCAATCGCTGCACACCACGCTGGTCGGCCCGTTCGGCGCGCCGATCGAGTTTCAGGTGCGCACGCGCAAGATGCACGAAATCGCCGAAGCGGGCGTGGCCGCGCACTGGCTGTACAAGAACGGCGGCGCCGATCTGAACGACGTGCAGAAGCGCGCGCACCAATGGCTCAAGTCGCTGCTCGACATTCAGAGCGAAGCAGGCGACTCGAGCGAATTCCTCGAGCACGTCAAGATCGATCTGTTCCCAGACGCGGTGTACGTGTTCACGCCGAAGTCGAAGATCATGGCGCTGCCGCGCGGCGCCACGGCGCTGGACTTCGCGTATTCGATCCACAGCGACCTGGGCAACCAGTGCGTCGCGGTGAAGATCAACAATGAACTGCTGCCGCTGCGCACCGAACTGAAGAGCGGCGATATCGTCGAAGTCATCACGGCGCCGTATTCGAAGCCGAATCCGGCGTGGCTCGGTTTCGTGCGTACCGGCAAGGCGCGCTCGGCCATCCGTCATTATCTGAAGACCATGCGCCTGAACGAGTCCGTTCAGCTTGGTGAGCGCCTGGTCGATCAGGCGCTGAAGGGTTATGGGCTGGCCCTCTCGGACGTCACGCCGGAAGCGTGGGAAAAGCTCGTGCAGTGGACGGGCAACAAGAACCGCCAGGAAATTTTCGCGGACATCGGCCTTGGCCGGCGTGTCGCGGCGGTCATGGCCAAACGCATCGAAGTGCTGATGAGCGGCCGCGACGCCGACGACGACGGCTCGCGCTCCGACAGCAACGCCCCGCATGCGCCGCCGGTTGTCATCACCGGTACGGAGGGCATGTCGGTACAACTGTCCGCGTGCTGCCGTCCAATTCCGGGCGACGACATCATGGGCTATATCGGCATCGGTCTCGGCATGGCCATTCACACCACGGATTGCCGCGTCGCGCAGCGTATCCACCGGCGTGATCCGGGCCGCTGGATCGACGTCGCCTGGGCGCCGCAACCGGGGCGTCTGTTCGACGTCGCCGTGAAGGTGCTGGTCAAGAATACCAAGGGCGTGTTTGCGCGCGTGGCGGCGGATATCACGTCGGCGGATGCCAACATCGTCCACATTGCAATGGACGAAGATCTGTCGCAGGAATCCACGGTGCTGCGCTTCGTGATTCAGGTCAGCGACCGCGTCCACCTGGCCAATGTAATGCGCCGCGTGCGCACGAACCCGGACGTCATGCGCATTGCACGCGAACGGCCGAGCGAGGAAGGCCATCACCGTCACGAGGGCGGGATGCGGATCGACCGCGAGCGGGCTGACTACTGATCGGCTGCGGCGGCCCTGAGGCGGCCTCGGGCCGTTTCTTATCTCTTCGTGCGAATCTGAACGCACCGGCTACGCGCGAGTCTCAACTGAAACTCAGGGAGAACGCTTGTGAATGTAGCTGACCTTACCGGATTGGCGCTCGACTATTGGGTCGCCCGCAGCCTGCACGACTTCGTGCGCGAAATCCACTTTACCGATGGCGGCGAAACTGTCTCGATTCGCGGCAACGACCGTGGTCGTCCGTGGGACGGCCGGTTTACGCCGTCCACGTCATGGGAGGCTGCGGCGGCAGTGCTGGAGCGCGCGCAGCGCCTGGAAGTGCGCGAGCGCACCCACCAGGGTTCGGCGCACTGCATCGCGGAATTCGAAGGCGGACACCGAACCGTGGAAGGGCGGGGCGACTCCTTGCGGGTCGCGCTGCTGCGGGCGTTCGTCGAAAGCCGTTTTGGCGATACCGTGGACGACGTGTTGCATGAAGCGCAGGCGCTGACGGGCGACCGGGCGCAACCGATCGGCGAGCGGGAGATCGCCGGTGATCAGGCGGCGGTAAGTTCGTTCGGAGATGTGCCCCGGCCGGATGGGCAGATCGGGGATATTCAGTCGCCGCCACGCTGATGGCTTGTGCCGTGTCGGCGCCCGGCCTTCAGCAGAGGAGCTGTGAGGCAGGAAGGGCGGGACAAAAACGCACGGGATAAAAACAAAGGGCCTTCCGATCGGAAGGCCCTTCATAGGTGGTGCGGCTGGCAGGATTCGAACCCACGACCCCTTGGTTCGTAGCCAAGTACTCTATCCAACTGAGCTACAGCCGCACGCTAAACGGGTGATACACACTGCAGTGAAACTGGGGCAAAACGTGAGGGCCTCCCCGGAGGGAGGCCCTCGAATAAGTGGTGCGGCTGGCAGGATTCGAACCCACGACCCCTTGGTTCGTAGCCAAGTACTCTATCCAACTGAGCTACAGCCGCACGCAGAAACGAGATTATAGCAAAGGTTTTGAAAAAAGGAAGCGCGTAGGTGCGATTTGTCTCATAGTCGTGATCGTGTACCCTTGATAGGCAGTCGCTTGCTGCAGTTACCGGATCATCATGAACAAGGCCTTTGTCAAAGAGTCGAGCGAAGAGAATGACGACGACCTCGACGTCGCCCAGCCGGACATTCCCGCTGGCACGAAAAACTACATCACGCCCGCCGGCTACCGGCGTATGCGCGATGAACTGCTGCATCTGATTGACGTGGAGCGGCCGGAAGTGGTCAAGCTGGTGTCGTGGGCCGCCTCCAACGGCGATCGCTCTGAAAATGGTGATTACATCTACGGCAAACGCCGCTTGCGCGAGATCGACCGGCGCATCCGCTTTCTCACCAAACGCCTCGATCTCGCCGAAATCGTCGACAGCAGCAAACAGGAGAACGTCGATCAGGTTTTTTTCGGCGCAACCGTCGAGTACGCGACCGAAGACGGCGAAGTGCATACCGTGACGATTGTCGGCATCGACGAGGTGGATCTGGATATCGCGCACGTGAGTTGGATTTCGCCGATTGCGCGTGCGCTGCTCAAGGCGAAAATCGGCGATACGGTCACGTTGTATACCCCGGCCGGCCCGCAGCCGATCGACATACTGGACGTCAAATATCCGTCGCCTGAAGCCGGCAGTTAGGCCGCTCGACACCGCACGACGTGGCAAAAAAAAGGCGCCGCGAACGGCGCCTTCGAGACTGCGGGTACGTCAGGCAGCTTTAGAAGCGGTGACGCAGACCTGCGGTCACAGCGACCTGCTTGTTGTTGCCCGAAGCGGCCAGACCGTTGATGTCGGCATCCACGACGGCGTTGTCGTTGACTTGCTGATACTCCCCTTGCAGATACACATCGGTACGCTTGGACAGCGCATATGCGGTTTGCAGATTGAACTGATTCCAGTGCGGACGCGTGCCAGCCAGGCTTGCACGGGTGTACGTATACGAACCGGCAATGCTGACCGCCGGCGTGAGTGCATAGCGGGCGTTCGCTTCAAAGTTCTGGAAGTGAGCGCTGTTGTTGGCGAAGCCGATACCGCCGGTTTGACCGGATGCACCCGCGCCGATACCAGCCAGGCTCGACAGGTTCGTTTGCGAATACACGAGGCCAACCGTTGCCGGGCCGAACGCGTAGTTCGCGCCGGCGCCCCACGTTTGCTGACGGCCGGCAAAGAACGTGTTGTCGCTCGACACCGCGCCACCCGAATTGAACGCCGCAGCCGCGCCGGTTGCGCCGTTGCTGTTCAGTTGCAGGTAAGCGGCGGCGAGGTTCAGGCCACCCCAGTTGTACGACGCGCCCGCGCTATATGCGCGGTTGTTCGCGAAGCCGTCGGCCTGGTTCGAGAAGCCATACAACGCGCCGAACTTGAAGCCGCCGTAGTTCACGCTCTGGTACTTGACCGAGTTGTTGACGCGGAACGAGTTGTTCAGGTTGTCATTGTCGAACGGGTGCGCGAACTGCGTGCCGCCGTATTGCGTGCCGGTCAGGGCCAGCGGGCCGACATAGTCGACCATGCTGTCGTATTGACGGCCAAGGGTGACGGAGCCGAACTGGTCGCTCGTCAGACCCACGAAAGCTTGACGGCCGAATTCGCGGCCGCCTTGCTTGAGCGTGCCGTCATTGATGCCGAAGCCGTTTTCCAACGTGAAGATGGCCTTCAGTCCGCCGCCCAGATCTTCAGAACCGCGCAGACCCCAACGGCTGCCGTTCACCGAGCCGCTCGTTTCCTGCCAGTTGCTATGACCGTGCTGGTTGTTCGTATAGGTGATGCCGGCGTCGATCAAGCCGTACAGCGTGACGCTGCTTTGGGCATGTGCCGCCGTTGCGAAAACGCCCGTAAGGGCCGCGACCATGAGTGTCTTTTTCATCTTGTAACTCCGAGAGCGAGAGTGGGCATTAAACCCAGGCTTAGGAGACCTTCACGCGGGGCGCTGCGAGAGGCGTAATCCGAGTGAGAAGCGCGCTGAACAAATCGCGCCGGTTTCCGGTTAGGCAGAGTGTAGAGAGACACTCTGCAAAGTGGACGTTCCGATTTTCGCAATAAAGTATTACGCGTTCGGAAACGATATGCGAATGCCGCTTAAGCCTTATAAACAAAGGCTTTTGGCAGTTTTGCGGAGATTGGAAAGGTGCAGTGGTGATCTTGCGTTGCTGATTTGCGACACTAATCGATGCAAAAAAACAACGCAATAAAACGTAATAGAGGATTGTTGTTGTTGCCGCAATAGATGATTGTAATTTGTGTGAATAATCGAAATGAGCGGAGCCGCTATACTAAAAGCTCTGCTTTCCGAAGCAGACTTTTTCGTTGACGAAAAAGATCTCCAAACCTTTGTCGGCGCGACTTTTCAGTCGCGCTTTTTTTTCGTCTGGCGGTCGGCCGACAATTGGCGAATACGTCAGTGCGCGGGTGCCGCGCCGTCCGCTTCGTTCCAGTTCTCTACTACGGAGACGCTCCAGTCTTCCATCACGTAGCGGCGCGCGTCCATCGGGCACGACAGCAGGTTCTGCCAGTGATCCCCATGCCACATGGGATCGAATTCGAATGCGGAGGGCGTTTCTGCGCGCGCCGCGGATGGGCCGGAAGCCGTATCAGTATGCGAGTGGGTCAGCCAGGCGACGAGACGGCGGATTTCGTTGAACAGCATGACAATCTCCTGAAGCGTTACTACAAACTGCTGACTTCAATCATCGCGGCATGGATGCGATGCAGCAAGTCGGACAAACACTTACTGAAAACATCTTTTGTTACATATCCTCCTTTAATATGCTGAAAATTTTCCCGCTCAGATCCATGTTTCGCCAACGATTAAGTAATATTGACTTGCGGGTTATTCGGCTACCGCTGAATAATGCATCGGGAATTCTTTTGGGACCATATCGGTTCACGCGCTAAGCGCATCTCCAGAATTCACTTGACGGTATTTCTTTGTTCCCCGTATAACGGCAATTCCAAATGTCACCTCGCAGATCCCGTTGCGCAGACTGGTGATATTCGGTTCGAGGGCAATGCCCGATTTTGATAATTCATCGAGGGAAACTGAAAAAATGGAAACCGGTATCGTCAAATGGTTCAACGATGCTAAGGGCTTTGGCTTCATCACATCGGATTCGGGCGGCGAAGATCTGTTCGCGCACTTTTCGGAGATTCGCGCCGACGGCTTCAAATCGCTGAAGGAAAACCAGCGCGTCTCGTTTGACGTCAAGGCGGGCCCGAAGGGCAAGCAGGCGGCGAACATCCAGCCGCTGTAATAGCAGTCAATGCTGCGCGGGCAGTGCCGGGCAGCGGAACGCGCGAAAGCCTTCGCAAAACGCGAGGGCTTTTTTATGCCAGTGTTATTCGACCGCGAAAGATTGTTTTAACTATCTGGTTCGGAATGATTTGAACGGGTGCAGACACTCGCTAAAAACCATCCTGCATGATTTAGATATTGGCCTGCCGCTGAGAAGCATAACGATCCGTTGTTTCAAGCTCACCGTTTGCTCGCGCGAAAACGGGGTTGCCGCGCCCTGGTGAGGCCGCTGTTATACATGCTGTTCGGGTACGCGGCGGCCAACTGGTGCATACTTGCCGCAAAGCCACGCGTCCAAAGTATTCTTTTCCATGTCTGAACAGTTTTTACCCGAACCGGCCCTGGATGGTCCGATTGTTTTCGTCGACCTTGAAACGACTGGTGGCTCGACTGCCGAGCATCGCATCACCGAGGTCGGGGTGGTCGAAGTTGGACCGGCCGGTGTGTCGCGCTGGAGCAGTCTGGTCGACCCTCAGCAACCCATTCCCTCCTTCATCCAGCAACTCACCGGCATCACGAACGCGATGGTGCGGGGCGCACCGACTTTCGAGGCCATCGCTCCCGCTCTTTTCGAGCGTCTGAACGGCAAGCTGTTCGTGGCGCATAACGCTAGTTTCGATCGCGGCTTTCTGCGCGGCGAGTTTCGCCGGGTGGGACTGGCGTTCGATCCCGACGTGTTGTGCACCGTGCGTTTGTCGCGCGCGCTGTTCCCGGCGGAAAAACGCCACGGTCTCGACGCTTTGGTGGAACGTCATACGCTCGTGCCATCCGATCGTCACCGCGCGCTCGCCGACGCCGACCTGATCTGGCAGTTCTGGCAGCGTCTGCACGGCCTTGTGCCGCTCGACGTACTGCGCGCGCAGATCGAGCGCACCACGCGGCGGTACCGGCTTGCCGGCGACATCACGGAAGATCTGCTCGACACCGCGCCTGCGGGCTGTGGCGTGTATGCATTCTATGGAGAGCAGGACTTGCCTCTGTATGTCGGGCGAAGCGTGCGCGTGCGTCAGAGGCTGCGTTCACATTTGACCGGCGAGCGGCGCTCGTCCAAAGATATCCGGCTTGCGCAACAGGTGCGGCGTGTCGAGTGGCGGGCAACCGGCGGCGAATTGGGCGCGATGCTCGCGGAGGCACAGTGGATCGCGACGCTGCGCCCTGGCCATAACCGGGTGCCGCGTGTGGCGAAGAGCGATCCGGCGGACGCGCCCTGGCCGTTCGAGGGACCGATCGTATTCGAGGAGCGCGAGGAAGCCTCGCAGGCTCGCGCGTTTCATGTCGTCGACCGTTGGCGCTACGTGGGCCATGCGGCGTCGCTCGCGGAGGCTGCTGAGTTGCATGCGTCGAGCGCCGCGGGAGCATTCGAATTGTCGACGTATCGCATTTTGCAGAGCCATCTTGCCCGGGGCCTGCGGGTGATGCCGTTGAGCATGTCGAGCGGAACGGCCGTGGCCAATGTGGCTTGATGAAGTCCAACTGCTTGGGATTTAGCGGCGTTGTTTCCAGCCGCTCAATTTCTAGCCGATAACCCGCCGTTCAACGCAGCCCAACGCGCGCATTCAGCCTTCGCGGCGGACTGCCCGCGTCAGGCTTAGTGCTTCATGCCGACCCAATCAGCCGGTCGCACCCACGCCACCCGTTTCGCACACGTGCCCAAGCGCGCGCGTCAACGCGCTCGAACGAAGCGAATCGTAGCGGGTCAGCGATTTCCAGTTCGCGAGCGATTGCGCGACGCGCGACGGACAATCCGGAGCGGCACGGAGCGGCTGCACGCGTGCGAGGCCAGCCACGAGCGATTGCGTCAACCGGTCCAACTGCGGTCTTGTGCTGGTCGCAAGATCGGGCGCGGATCCTTGCGGCGCCTGTGTGCTGCGCCAGGTGGCGAACAGCGCGTTTTGCACGTCCTTGCTCGCATCGATCTGATCCTGGAAGAAGGCGCGGGCGAATGCCGGGTCGACATTCCCCGCAGCAGCGCGCTTTTCGACATCGGCGAGAAGCGCGTTCTCGCGCGGCGTGTCGGTGATGTCCTGGTGGTTGGCCCACTTCCAGCGCGCCACCGGTTCCGCGAGCGCGAGACGCTGCGAAGCCAGCGCAATCAGATTGGTGAGGGCGGTATCGTCACCATCCGCGATAGCGGGAGCCGGCGTGAAAGCGAGGGTAGCGAAGAGCGCGAGCGCGCATGACGCGCCGAAGCGGTACGAACGTTTCATGGAGGTGGCAGTGGCCGGGCGGCCGCGGAAGAAAAACCAGAAGAATAGACGATGCGCCGATCATGCGGCATCTTCGTTTTCACCACGGGAAGCGAAGGGGGCGCGGAAACCCCCCAGACCGGCCTCTTGAGAGCGTGCAGAAACATACGCCGGCAGCACGGTCCGGCGTTGTGCAATTCAGACCAACTTACCCCGTGTCGCGAATCGGTTCGAACACGAAAATCTGGGCGCGTGCCAACATGCGCCGCGTGCCGGACGCGCAGACGCCGATGCTGCATCGCGCAACTGGATAGTTACTTCGAATCGCACGACTTGCGTTGTTCGTCGAAAAAGGCACGAACATGCTCAGGCAGTTCGGCACCCAGAAACTCGACGCCAGCGGGTTCCGGATCCGGGCAAAAGACTTTATCCGGGGTCGGAACTTTCGGTGGTTTGGCATCCATGATCTTTCTCCTTTACAAACCGATTATCTGCCTCGGTCCCCGTTTTGCACCAGAGCCTGATGCGGGTCATAGGTTGTTTGTTGCTTTAACGGCACAGGCCAACAATGGAACGGAATGTTTGAATAGAATTTATCGGTTGCCTGTTCCTGCGCTTTTCGCCAGTCAAAGCAGTCCGATATTTCTTCCCGTGTTGTTCCGAGCCTTGTCCTGCGGGTCATTCAGCACGTCGCCCTCTGCTCGTGCACACCACCAATCTTATCGGCTTAATATCAGCCAATCCGCGTGGATTTTGTGCGCTGCCGCATCGGCAGGATTTTCTTCTTAAAGGGGCGAACGTTCGTTAATTACCGACCATTTCAGTCCGGGCATTCAGCCCTCATTGTTTCGTAAACGATCGGTCCGCGGGATTCGTTGACGAGGAAAACACTTTTCCTGATTCGTGTGTGAATAAATCGGCCCACCGCTGCGTCGCGAACGGTGGGCCTTTTGCTGGTCGTCATCTTTTAGCTGCAGGCGCCCGGGATTTTCGCTGGCGCGGAATGGGCCACTGGTTTGTCGGTTACTTCGATCTGCCCGTGGATCCGCGGCGAAGACTGACCGTCCGCAAACGTAAACGTGCAGTAGAGGAACGGGCGAGCCGGTTCCGACACGGCGTCGAGCCGCCCGATCAGTTCGACGTGCGCACGCTTTCTCCCTTCGCCATCACGCTACGAGCTGTTGCCGCAGATACCCGGCGGTGCGGCTTTCCTTCGCATGCGCGACCTCGGCGGGTGTGCCGCTCGCCACGATGTTGCCGCCGGCGTCTCCGGCGCCGGGGCCGACGTCGATGACCCAGTCGCTTTGCGCGGCCACTCGCATGTCGTGCTCGACCACCACCACCGTATTGCCGGCATCCACGAGTCCCTGGAGCTGCACCATGAGCCGGTCGACGTCGGCGGGATGCAGGCCGGTGGTCGGTTCGTCGAGGATATACAGCGTCTCGCCGCGTTGCGCGCGCTGCAGTTCGGTGGCGAGTTTGATGCGCTGGGCTTCGCCCCCGGACAGCTCGGTGGCCGGCTGGCCGAGCCGCAGATAGCCGAGGCCGATGTCGCGGAGCACTTTCAACGCGCGCATCACGCTGGCTTCGTCGGCGAAGAATTCGCAGGCGGCGTCGACGGTCAGGCCGAGCACCTCGGCAATGTTTTTATCGCGCCATGTGATTTCCAGCGTCTGCGGGTTGTAGCGCGTGCCGTGACACGTCGAGCAGGGCGCGTAGACGCTCGGCAAAAACAGCAGTTCGACGCTGACAAAACCCTCGCCTTCGCAAGTCGGGCAACGGCCTTGCGCCACGTTGAACGAAAAGCGGCCCGCGCCGTAGCGGCGCTTGCGGGCGAGCGGCGTGTCGGCGAACAGCTTGCGCACATGGTCGAACAGGCCCGTGTACGTCGCGAGGTTGGAGCGCGGCGTGCGGCCGATCGGTTTCTGATCGACGCGCACGAGCCGCCGCACGGCATCCATGCCTTCGGCGATATGGCCGCCGGTCGGCGCGGTCGCGGCGGCGAGCAACGGGTCTTGCTCGTCGTCGTCGGGGTTTTCGAAAGCGCGACCGAGGTGGCTTGCAACCAACTCGGGCAGTGCCTGGCTCACGAGGCTCGATTTTCCCGAGCCCGACACACCGGTGACGGCAGTCAGACAGCCGAGCGGAAACGCCGCGTCCAGCCCGTGCAGGTTGTTGCGCGTGATCCCGGCGAGCCGCAGCCAGCCGGCAGGTTCACGCGGCGTGCGGTCGACGGGTGCGGGCGGCGCGAACAGATGCCGGCGCGTTTGCGACGCCTCAACCTTCGCGAGTCCTGCGGGCGGCCCGCTATAGACCACATGGCCGCCGGCTTCGCCCGCCGCCGGACCGACGTCGACCAGCCAGTCGGCGCGCCGCATCATCTGCAAATCGTGTTCGACGACAAACAGCGAATTGCCCGCCGCCTTCAATCCCTGCAGTGCGCTGAAGAGCGCCTCGCCGTCGGCGGGATGCAGACCCGCCGACGGCTCATCGAGCACGTACACGACGCCGAACAGCTGCGACGACAACTGCGTGGCGAGTCGCAGGCGCTGCAATTCGCCAGACGACAGCGTGGGCGTACTGCGCTCCAGCGCGAGATAACCCAGGCCCAGATCGACCAGCGTCGTCAGCCGTTCGAGCAGTTCGGCTGCGATGCGTTGCGCGGCGACGCGCTTTTCCTCGGACAGGTTGGGCGTGCGCCGCACGTCCGGCGAGGCCTTGTGCGCGGAGCCGCCTGATGCGACCCGTTTGTCGACGGCATCGCGCATGGCGCTTCTGCTGAGCACGCTGCCTTTGCCGGCGGTTTTGCCGGCGCCGGTGCCGGAATTCGCGTCAGCCGTTTCCGGCCATTCACCGCGAGCGATCGGCTCGAGCATCGCGGCAAGTCTGGCGAGCGGCAACTGCGAAAACTCGCCGATATCGAGTCCGGCGAACTTCACCGAGAGCGCTTCTTTCTTGAGCCGCTTGCCGTGACAGGCCGGGCAGACGCTGCCGATCATGAACTGCGACACGCGTTTTTTCATCAGCGCGCTTTGGGTGTTGGCGAAGGTGTGCAGCACGTAGCGCCGCGCGCCGGTGAAAGTGCCCTGATAGCTCGGCTCGTCCTTGCGCTTGAGCGCAGCGCGGGTTTCCTTCGGCGTAAGGCCGGCGTAGACGGGAGCGGTTGGCTGTTCGTCCGTGAAGAGAATCCAGTCGCGGTCTTTTTTCGGCAAGTCGCGCCACGGCGTATCGACGTCGTAGCCGAGTGTGACCAGAATGTCGCGCAGATTCTGTCCGTGCCATGCGGGCGGCCATGCGGCGATCGCGCGCTCGCGAATGGTCAACGAGTCGTCGGGCACCATCGATCTTTCGGTGACTTCATACACGCGACCGAGTCCGTGGCAAGTCGGACAGGCGCCTTGCACCGTGTTCGGCGAGAAATCTTCGGCGAACAGCATGGGCTGCTTCGGCGGATAGTCGCCGGTGCGCGAATACAGCATGCGCACGAGGCTCGACAGCGTTGTCACGCTGCCCACCGAGGAGCGCGCGCTCGGCGTGCCGCGTTGCTGCTGCAAGGCGACCGCGGGCGGCAGGCCTTCAATTGCGTCGACTTCAGGCACGCCGACCTGGTCGATCAGGCGCCTCGCATACGGTGCGACCGATTCGAAATAGCGCCGCTGCGCCTCCGCGTACAGCGTGCCGAATGCCAGCGACGATTTGCCCGAGCCGGACACGCCGGTGAACACGACCAGCGCGTCACGCGGAATCTGCACGTCGATGTTTTTCAGATTGTGTTCACGCGCGCCGCGCACGCGCACGAAGCCGGTGAATGTGTTTGCGCCAGGTGCGGACGGTGTCGAGCGAGGCTTGTTGCGGATGGCGTCCATATCGATGAATAGCGAATAAGCGTGGCCGCGCGATGCGGAAGAACGCTTGTGAGGTTGCACGGAACATGCCCGATGAAATGGCGATGATGCCAGTGAAGGTGAGGTCAGCGCGCACGATGCGTGCAATCCGCGCGGAACCCTTCAACCAGGAGTCACCGCCTATCATTGAAGCAGCTATCTGCGGCCGAGAGTGCGGTGGATAACGGACGCGCCGCCATAGGCGCGGAAGATGGCAGTCTTCGCCCTTCAGAGAGTTGCGCCATGGAAAACGCTGTGTACTGGAAAGGTCATCAGGTCGGAATCGAGTGCGCCGGCCGGATTTTGTGGTTTTCTTCGGCACCGCAGGAAGCGGTCGCGGCTTACGGCACTCAGCGGATGGAACCGACGCGTGTGGAAAAGCGCGCGGAAGATACGGTCGTGGCGCGTAACCTTTTTGTCACGGCGCAATTCGACCGGCGGGGGTCGGGTGGGTGAGACGGCGCTGTTGTTTGCTTTCGCCTTTCGCAGCAGTGCTCGCAGAATCAGGAAAGCAGACCTAAAAACAAAAAGCCCAGTCGCAATGACTGGGCTTTTTGCTTGAATCTTTTGGTGCCGGAAAGAGGAATCGAACCCCCGACCTTCGCATTACGAATGCGCTGCTCTACCGTCTGAGCTATTCCGGCATCAGGAGAAACGAGATTATAGGGACTTCTTTATGAGCTTGGCAAGCCCCTGAACTCACTTTTTTGTTTCGAGATGGTAGCGGGTAACGCGGTCGACCTCGTTCTTCGAGCCGAGGAATACGGCCACGCGCTCATGCAGGCTTTTCGGCTGGATGTCCAGAATGCGCTTCTCGCCATTGGTCGCGGCGCCGCCTGCCTGCTCGACGATAAAGGCCATCGGATTGGCTTCGTACATCAGGCGCAGCTTGCCCGGTTTGTCCGGCGTACGCTTGTCGGCCGGATACATGAAGATGCCGCCGCGATTCAGAATGCGGTGCACGTCCGCCACCATCGACGCGATCCAGCGCATGTTGAAGTCGCTTTGGCGCGAACCTTCCTTGCCGTCCTTCAACTCGCCGATGTATTGCTGAACCGGCGGATACCAGTGACGCTCGTTCGAAGCGTTGATCGCATATTCACGCGTTTCGACCGGAATGCGCATGTCGCTTTGCGTGAGCACCCACGAGCCGAGTTCGCGATCGAGCGTGAAGCAGTTCACGCCGTTGCCGGTGGTCAGCACCAGCACGGTTTGCGGACCATATACCGCATAACCTGCGGCAACCTGCTGCGTGCCTGGTTGCAGGAACGACTGTTCGGTAGGCTGCTGGCCGTCCGGGCAGCGCAACACGGAGAAGATGGTGCCGATCGAAACATTGACGTCGATGTTCGACGAGCCGTCGAGCGGATCGAACACGAGCAGGTATTCGCCCTTCGGATAGTTCGCCGGGATCGGGAAGAACTGTTCCATTTCCTCGGACGCCATGCCTGCGAGGTTGCCGCCCCATTCATTCGCTTCGAGCAGGATTTCGTTCGACAGGATGTCGAGCTTCTTCTGCACTTCGCCTTGAACGTTCTCGCTGCCCGCCGTGCCGAGCGCGTCGCCCAGCGCGCCCTTGCTGACGTGGTAGCTGATCGCCTTGCACGCACGCGCGACGACTTCGATCAAAAGGCGCAGGTCGGCCGGCAGATTGTTGGTCTCGCGCTGCTGCTCGATCAGGTACTTCGTGAGAGTGGTACGACGTTGCAAAGCCATTGCTGTACTCCGGGAGGCTTGAGGAATATTCGGATTTTAACCGTTCGTTGTGTCGGCTCCGTGCTTTTGCGTGGGAACCGTGTACGGCAACGCCGCCGGACACACCCGCCGGACACACCGATACGCGGCGGAATTCAGGTTTTGCGGCGTGCCTTGCCGGCCGTGATCTTGCCGCTCACGCTCGCCGCGAGCGCTGCGGCCCGCGCGTGGTCGCTCGAAACCTTCGGCAGTTTCGGGCGCTCCGCCTTCGGCATGGGTTCGATTTCACGTTCGATCTGTGCGCCGGCGGCCGCCGTGGCGACGCGCAGATCGTAAGCGATCTGCAGGTTGAGCCAGAACTGCGCGCTCGCGCCGAAGTAGCGCTCGAGTCGCAGCGCGGTGTCCGCCGAGACGGCGCGCTTGCCGCGCACGACGTCGTTGATGCGCGGCGCCGGCACGCGCAGTGCGAGCGCGAGCGCATTGACGGACATGCCGAGCGGTTCGAGAAACTCGCTGCGCAGAATCTCGCCCGGATGGATTTCCGGGATGCTGTTGCCGGAGTCGATGCCCGAGAAATCGATGCTGTCCAGATCGGAGCGTTTGATGACCATGCCGGTCTCCCAATAATCAGTGATAGTCGACAATCTCGACATTCAGTGCCTCCCCGTCGACGAAATGAAAACCGATGCGCCATTGCGCATTGATCCTGATACTCCATTGCCCGCTGCGCTGGCTTTGCAACGCTTCCAGCCGGTTGCCCGGCGGCGCGTGCAGATCGCAAACGGACTCTGCGGCGTCGATCAGCAGCAGCTTGCGGTGCGCGAGCGTTTGCATGTGAAGCGGCAGTGAGTACACGAACCTGCCTTGAAAAATTCTCGCCGTAGTTTTGTCGCCGAATGTCGTGATCATGGGATGATATAACGCTGTGCGTTAAACGTAAACCGTTAAATGAATGCGTTTACTTTCACCCCGCCGGCGCGAGCCGACCAGTCGTCCAGATGGCCGGCGTTGTAGCCGCTCGCCGCCGGCCCGGCGAGCACAAGGCGAAAAAAAGCCGGCAACGCGTGCCGGCTTTCGATGCGACAACAGTGCTCAGGCGGATCTCACGCCAACGCTTTCTCCACGATCTCGCGCACGTCGCGCGATTTGACCTGCGAAGCCACTTTCTCCAGTGCCGCGCGCATGCCGTCGCGCAGCGCCGGCGTGAAGCGGCGCCACAATTCCAGCGAGCGGGCGAGGCGGGCGGCCACTTGCGGATTGATGGCGTCGAGCGCGATCACCTGGTCGGCCCAGAACGCGTAGCCCGAGCCGTCTTCGGCATGGAATTGCGCCGGGTTCGCCGCGCAGAAGCTGAAAATCAGCGAGCGCGCGCGGTTCGGGTTCTTCAGATTGAAGGCCGGGTGCGCCATCAGCTTGCGCACGACGTCGATCACCGGACGCTGCGCGCTGCCGCGCTGCGTGGCCTGCAAGGCAAACCACTTGTCGATCACGAGCGGTTCCTTTTCGAAGCGCCGGTAGAAGTCGTCCAGCGCCTGCTGCGCCTCGGCGCTGCCGCCGTTGGCCGCCGACGCATTGAGCAACGCGGACAGTGCCGCCGAGCGGTCGGTCATGTTGTTCGCCGCATCGTATTGCGCGGACGCGAGACGCACGGCCTCTGCCGGATCGTCCAGTTCGGCGAGATACGACAGCGCGAGATTCTTCAGCGCGCGATGACCGGACGCTTCAGGCGTGGCTTCGTACGCCCCCGGCGTGCGATGCTGCTCGTACACGTTGAGCCAGTCGCCCCTGAGCGCATTGGCAAGACGCTTGCGCACGAACTGCCGCGCGGCGTGCACGGCCGCCGGATTCGATTCGGCCATCTGCTCGGCCAGATACGCTTCCGAAGGAAGCATCAACGCGAGTTCGCGGAACGCAGGCGAGAGCGTTTCGTCGGTCAGCACGCGTGCGAACGCGGCGACCACGGAATCGTCGAGCTGCAGCGGCACACCCGTGGCGGCGCGCCCGGCGAGCGTGAGCAGCTCGCGGGTGGCGAGCCGTTGGCCGGCTTCCCAGCGGTTGAACGGGTCGCGGTCGTGGGCAAGCAGGAATGCCAGCTGTTCCGCCGAATAGTCGTATTCGACGATCACCGGCGCCGAGAAATTGCGCAGCAGCGAAGGCAACGGCTCTTGCGCCACGTTGACGAACGTGAAGGTCTGTTCGGTCTGCGTGAATTCGAGCACGCGCGTGGTCGCCTTGCCGGCCTGCGCTTCGCCTTCCAGTTGCAGCGGCAGGTCGCGACCGTCCTTGCCGATCAAGCCGATCGCAAACGGAATCAGCAGCGGACCCTTTTGCGTTTCGCGCGCGGCCGGTGCGGCTTCGCCATAGCCTTGCGTGAGCGTCACGCTGTAGCGTTGCTGCGCGGCGTCGTACTGCGTGCGCACGGACACCCGCGGCGTGCCGGCCTGGCTATACCAGCGCTCGAATTGCGCAAGATCGCGGCCGTTCGCGTCGGCGAGCGCATGACGGAAATCGTCGCAGGTCACGGCCTGGCCGTCGTGGCGCTTGAAGTACAGGTCCATGCCCTTGCGGAAGCCGTCGCGGCCGAACAGCGTCTGATACATCCGCACGACTTCCGAGCCTTTCTCGTAGACGGTCATCGTGTAGAAGTTGTTGATCTCGACGTAGCTTTCCGGGCGCACAGGATGCGCCATCGGACCCGCGTCTTCGGCGAACTGCATCTGGCGCAGCACGCGCACGTCCTCGATGCGCTTGGTGGCGCGCGCGGCTTCGTCGGTCGCGCCGCCGGCCATGTCGGCCGAGAACTCCTGATCGCGGAATACCGTCAGGCCTTCTTTCAGGCTCAACTGGAACCAGTCGCGGCACGTCACGCGATTGCCGGTCCAGTTGTGGAAATACTCGTGGCCGACCACGGCCTCGATGTTCGCGAAGTCGGTGTCGGTTGCCGTTTCGGGATTCGCCAGCACGTACTTCGTGTTGAAGATGTTGAGCCCCTTGTTCTCCATCGCGCCCATGTTGAAGTCGCTTACGGCGACGATCATGAAGCGGTCCAGATCGAGTTCGAGCCCGAAGCGTTCCTCGTCCCAGCGGATCGAATGAATCAGCGAGTCCATTGCGTGACGGGTCTTGTCCAGGTCGTGCGGCTCGACCCACACCTGCAGCAGCTTTTCCTTGCCCGAGCCGCTCTTTACGCGTTCTTCCAGCGCGACCAGCTTGCCGGCGACCAGCGCGAACAGGTAGCTCGGCTTGCGGAACGGATCCTCCCAGCGCGCGAAGTGGCGGCCGTCAGGCAAATCGCCTTCTTCGAGCAGGTTGCCGTTCGACAGCAGCACCGGATAATCCGCCTTGCTGGCGCGCAGCGTGACCGTGAAGGTCGCCATCACGTCCGGGCGGTCGAGGAAGTAAGTGATGCGGCGAAAGCCCTCGGCCTCGCACTGCGTGAAGAAGTTGCCGCCCGACACGTAGAGACCCGACAGCGTGGTGTTCGCAGCCGGATTACAGATGCTCGTGAGCGTCAGTTCGAACTGATCCGGCACGTTGTCGAGCAGCAGGCCGTGGTCGTGCGCGTGAGCATTGGCGAACGGCTGGCCGTCGACCTCGGCGCCCACGAACTCCAACTGTTCGCCCATCAGTTCCAGATGCGCGGCACGCGCGGCTTCCGGATTGCGGCGCACGCGCATCGTGTTGCGGACAACCGTGCGTTCAGGAACCAGATCGAACTCCAGCGCGACGGTGTCGATCAGAAAGGCGGGCGGCGCGTAGTCGGCGCGGCGAATCACATTGGGCGTTGCGGTATCGGCCATGGCGTTCTGTAGTGTTGGAACTCGAGTCGGCGCGCGCGCTTCTGACGCACGAGCCGGGCATGTCGAACCATTGTACAAAGCCTCGGCGAATCGTGCGGGGCGAACTTTTTACCGAATTTGCCAGTCAGCGTATTATCGGGCGCCCGCCTGGTACAAAAGCCTGCACGCCGGCCGGGCCGGTCATGACGGACAATACAGAGACATTGAGAGGCTTCACGAGGTAGACCATGAAAATCGATCGATGGACCCGCCGCGCCACGCTGCTGCTAGCCGGGCTGGCGGTGCTGCTTTCCGGCTGTACGACCTACGTCACCACGCAGGTCACGGCCTTCTCAGACTGGAGCGGTAGCGACGCCACCCGCACCTATGCGTTCACGCGGGCGGCGGACCAGCAGAGCAATCTCGAGCTCAGCACCTACGAGCGTTTTGTCGCGAACGAACTCGCCACGCATTCTTTCCGCCAGGTCGACAACGCGCAGGCACGCTATCTGGTCGGACTCTCGTACGGAATCCGTTCGGACATGGTGACGGTCTCGGAGCCGGTGTATTACAACCCGTGGCCGGCGCCATATTGGGGCTGGGGCCGGCCGTTCGATCCGTGGGGGCCGTGGGGTGGCTTCCCCGCCACGTACGTGAACCAGAGCTATCCGATCTTCACGCATCTGTTGGGCATACGGATCACCGAGCGGGCAACCGGCAAGGAGGTCTACAACGTGACGGCGCGCAATTCGGGCGGCGAATCGTCGCTGGTCCGGGCCATGCCGTATCTGGCGCGTAGCGCGCTGGCTGATTTCCCGCTCGGTAACGGCGTGGTCCACACCGTGAAGATTCCGGTCGACAAGAACGGCGGGGCATCGAACGAAATAGCCGCTACCGGCGCCGCGCCTGCCGCTGCGCCGGCACCGGCCTCCGGTGCGAAAGTCGTTCAGTAGGTCACGCGCGACTGGCGGCGCGCTCTAACGCGCTCGCCGGCAGCAAAGAAGACGAGCGGCCCGGCAATCATTCTTGCCGGGCCGCCTGTTTTGCTGATACCGGATCGAGCCCGAAGAAGCACCACGGCGCCCGAATCAATCGCCGCGCGAGCGGACCCGCAAGCGAGCCGCGCCGCGCACGGCGGCCAGATGCTGACCACGCGCTGCCTGAGTGCTGAGTGACTCAGCGGACCCGGCCGCTAATTCCTTGCCGTGGCGCCTTGCGCTACCCGCCCGATCTGCTGGCCGACATTCGCCTAAACGCCCACACCGAACAGCGCCATCGTCCCGAGAATGACAAACATCACCGCCGCGATGCCATGCACGAGCTTGGTCGGCAGTCGATGAGCGAAACGGTCGCCGAGCAGGATCGCAGGCACATTGGCGATCATCATGCCGAGCGTGGTGCCCGCCACCACGCCGAAGAAATCGTGGAAACGCGCGGCGAGGGCCACCGTGGCGATCTGCGTCTTGTCGCCCATTTCCGCGAGAAAGAACGTCACCACGGTCGCGCCGAATACGCCGAAGTGCGTGCGGCTGGTATTGGCCTCTTCGTCGTCGAGTTTGTCTGGAACGAGAATCCACAGCCCCATGCCGATGAACGATGCCGCCAATGCCCAACGCATGATGGTCGGCGTGAGCAGCGAGCCGAGCCACGCGCCGAGCGCGCCCGCGCAGGCGTGATTCACGAGCGTGGCGGCGAGCACGCCCAGAATGATCGGCAGCGGCTTGCGGTAGCGGGCCGCGAGGACGAGCGAAAGCAATTGCGTCTTGTCGCCGATCTCGGCGAGCGCGACCGCTCCGGTCGAAATGAGAAAAGCGTGATCCACGGTGTGTTGATTCCCCGGGCCGAGATATGAACGAGCGACGACCCACGACACCGCCGGGCCCTGTTGCGGCGGTGTGTGGATCATCGGTCTCGCCAGGCCAGAGGCTGCGGCTGCCATGGCCGTACAGGCCAAGTCTGTTGACAGGCGCCCCCGCGAACCACACGTGCGACGCACCCGATGACAGCGGTGCGGACGTGCCGCGAGGCGGCTACTCCCCAATGAGGGACGGAGTATAACAGGCGTGGCCGCGCCTGATAATGGATTGCGTCAGCCGCACGCGCCGTTGCATTGCCCGGACTGTGGATTTGACGCGGGCTATGCGCCGGCCATTTGGAAACCAGGGCGAAGACGGAGCCGAAACTAGCCAATCTGAAACACTTTTTAAGAAAGTTAAATGAAAGTATGGGCGGATGACGACGAAATGCTTGTATGTCCGTATCGACTGCAAGCCCCGCCGCCAGTGGTTTTGCGTTTGTGCGTGTAGCGGGAAATCGCGTCGGAGGTGCGAGTGACGGCTTTTTCGCCGAACGTCGCATGAGAGATACGGATACAGATGGATACGTCTTTTGTGGCTGATTTATCCCAGAATATTCAGTATGATTCCCGGCGACCACAGGGAGCCCGAGGCAATTCTCCAGACAAACTGGCGAGGGTGCCTAAATAATCGGGGCCAAGTGCCGTTAATTGGCTGAACCCTATATAAGATAAGAAGATTGGATCGACCCCGGCTGGAGATTGCCGGTCCGCGCGGCGCGTACACGCTGTGACGGTGCCGTATTCCGTCAGGCGCTTCAGCCTCCTCGCTTCTACGCGCGAACACCGATATGCCCGATCTGCACTGGACCATTCCGGTCGCTCGCTGGTCTAGCTGGCCTGCTGCCGCATCTGCCGCCTCCGATATTGGCTTCATCGAGCCGATCGTGCGGCGTCGTCTGAGCACTCTGTCGCGAGTGGCGCTCAAGGTTGCGCACGATTGTGTCGCCGCGGACGCGGCGCGGGTCGTGTTCGCTTCGCGCCACGGGGAACTGCGGCGCACCACGGATATCTTGCGTGCCATCAGCGCGGGCGAGCCGGTGTCGCCGACCGCCTTCAGCCTGTCCGTGCTCAATGCGATGACCGGCGTGTTCGGCATTGCGCGCGGCGACCGGTCGGCGGCGAGCGCGATTTCCGCCGGCGCCGAAACGCTCGGCTACGCGCTGCTGGAAGCGCACGCGCAATATGCCACGCAGCAGGATTCGCCGTTGCTGCTGGTCTACGCCGACGAACCGGCCGACGCCGCGTACGGCACGATCGAAGACGAAGTGCCGGGTGGCGCGATCGCGATCCTGCTCGATAGCGAAACGGCGACGGCCGAACTGGTGTGCATGGTCTGCCGCGCGGGTGCGCGGGAGCCCGCGTCGGCGCATGAAGCCAGCGCGAACCAGCCCGCCGGCGGGCACCGCGCCGGCTTGCCCAGCTTCTTCGCGACCCAGAGCCAGGCGCTGCAGCACTGCCTGGAGACCGGGCTGCCCGCCGCCTGGCAAGGTGCCGACGCCAGTTGGCATTGGAGTTGGCATGACCGCGCGGCTTGATTATTGCTGGCGATTCTGCGCGACCGGCATGGCCTTCGTGGTTTTCGGCGTGTGCGGCATGCTGTTTTCGGTGGTGGTGTTTCCGCTTGCGTGGGTGTGGCCGCACCGCGCATCGCGACAGTTCGCGGTGACGAGCGTGATCCACTGGTTTTTCCGCGCGCTGGTCGCGGTGTTGCAGCGCGTCGGCGTGATGGAACTCGAAGTGTCGGGCATGCGCGCATTGCGCGCGGACGGCCCGGCGATCGTGGTTGCCAACCACCCGACCTATCTCGACGTGATGGTGCTGCTGTCGCTCACGCCGCATGCCTGTTGCGTGGTGAAAAACGCGCACTGGAGCAACCCGTGTTTCTGGGGCATCGTGCGCTCGGCGGAATACGTCAGCAATGCCGACCCGGCGGAGCTCGTCGAGGCCGGCGCGAAGCAACTGGCGGCGGGCTATACGATGATCATTTTTCCGGAAGGCTCGCGCAGCCCCGCGCCGAACCGGCTGCATGCTTTTTCGCGCGGTTTCGCGCACATGGCGCTGAAAGCCGGCGCACCGATCGTCCCGGTGCTGATGGATTGCGATCCGCCCGCCTTCACCAAGCAGATGCGCTGGTACGACGTGCCGGCGCGCGCGTTCAGAATCCGCGTGAACGTGCTCGAACCGCTCGGCGTCGACCAGCTCGCGGCCCATGACACTCCACCGGCTCTTGCGGCGCGCAGCGTGACGAGCGCCGTCGAAGCACACATTACTCAGCACCTGTTCGATTATGGATTCTTTAAAACTGGAAATTAAACAGCTTCTGATCGAAGCGCTCGATCTGGAAGACCTGAGCCCGGCCGATATCGACGACGATGCACCGTTGTTCGACACCGACGGCATCGGTCTCGATTCGATCGACGCGCTCGAAATCGGCATCGTGCTGCGCAAACAATACCAACTGACCCTTGCGGCGAACGACGAGCGCACGCGCGAACACTTCCGCTCGATCAACACGCTCGCGGCGCTGGTGGCGAGCCAGCGCGAAGCGGTGCACGCTGTGAACGAAACAACCAGAAAAGGGGAATAAATCGTGTCCGAGGCAGAGATTCTGGAGCGCATCCGCGCCATCTTCAAAGAGAACTTCGCGATCGAGCCCGAGCGTGTCACGCCCGAAGCGCATCTGTTCGAAGACCTCGATCTCGACAGCATCGACGCCGTCGACCTCGCGATCAAACTGCAGGAAATGACCGGACGCCGCATCAAGCCGGAAGAGTTCAAGTCGGTGCGCACTGTCGGCGACGTGATCGGGGCGGTCGAATCCCTGCTGGCGGCACAAGGCTGATGTGCGCCGCACGCTCGCGAACGCAAGCGGCGCCGCAGCAGGCCGCCGATGCCTCGCCCGGCACCGGGCGTCGCCTGGGCAAAACCGTCGTGCAGGTGCTGCTGAAGCTCGCGTACCCCGCGCTGATCCTGTGCGCGTGGCGCTGGGACACGCCGCGCTATGTGGGCTGCATGCTGTTCGCGATCCTGTGGCTGCAGCGCTGGGCCGGCAGCGGCCCGGTCGCGACCTCGCTGCGGCGGCTCTCCACGATCGACTGGACCGTGGCTGGCTTGCTGAGCTGTGCGTCGGCGGCCATCGTGCTCACCAATAGCGAACTGCTGTTGCGTCTTTATCCGTCGCTCGTCAATCTGGGTTTGCTGATCGCATTCGGCGCGACGCTCGTGCGCGGGCCGTCCATGATCGAAAAATTCGCACGCCTCGGCAATCCCGACCTGGCGCCGGGCGCGGTGCGCCATACGCGGCGCGTGACCCAGGTGTGGTGTGGATTCTTCGCGCTGAACGGCGTGTTTTCCGCTTATACGGCGCTGTACTGGAGCCGTGCGAGCTGGTCGCTCTATAACGGAGCGATCGCCTATGGGCTGATCGGCGTGCTGCTGGCGGCCGAGGTCGTCTGGCGTTACCTGGTCGTGCTGCCGCGCGCCGCGCGTTCGGAGGCGGCCTAATGATCGCGTTGCATGATCTGTTGTCGGCGGTTCATGAGAGCGCCGCGCTGCGGGCGCCCGTTTGCCGGGATGGCGCCATGGTGCTCGATCGCGCGGCGTTTCGCGCGCGCGTCGCCGCTTTGATCGCGCTCGTGCAGACGCAGGCCGCGCAACGCTACGCACTCTGTATCGACGATCCGTTCGATTTCGCCTGCGCGCTCTTCGCGTTGCTCGCGTGCGGCAAGGAGCCGGTGATTCCGGCCAATGCGACGCCGGGCTATCTGGCCGATCTCGCGGATGCTTACGAAGCGGTGTTGACCGATGCGGATTTGCCGCCGTTCGAGCTTGCTGCTGGAGCCAACGTCAGCGTCAACGCCGAAGCTGAAGTCAACGCAGTAACCCATGCCGATACCGGCTTCAACACGCGCGTCGACGTCAACGCAGCAGCGGCAGGCAACGCCGGAGCCGACGCCGGCACCAGAAACGCCGAGGCGGCCCCGGCGCACACGTCGAGCGCCGCTTATACGATCGACCCCAACGCCCCGCTCACGCTTTACACATCCGGCAGCAGCGGCCGCCCCAAGCCGATCCGCAAGACACTCGCGCAATTCAACGCCGAAGTGCACACGCTGGAAAAACAGTGGGGCGCGCTGGTCGGCGACGCGACCGTGCTCGCGAGCGTGCCGCATCACCACATCTACGGTTTGCTGTTTCGCGTGTTGTGGCCGCTTGCCGCCGGCCGTGCCTTCGACCGTGCGGTCAGCATCGAGCCGTTGCATCTGCAAGCGCAGATCGAACATTGCGGCGCGGCGGTGATCGTTTCGACGCCCGCGCAACTGTCGCGCTGGCCCGCGTTGCCCGGCTTTGCCGACCTGACGCCGGCGCCGCTCGCGTTCTTTTCGTCGGGCGGCCCGTTGGCGCCTGAAGCCGCGCAGGAATACGCCGCCGCCTATGGCGCGGCGCCGCTCGAAATTTACGGCAGCACGGAAACCGGCGGCATTGCGTGGCGGCGCCAGGATCAGACCGACGCCTGGCAACCGGTGAGCGGAATCGACGTGCGCCGCGACGAAGACGGCGCGCTCAACGTCCGCTCGCCACACCTCGATCACACGGGCTGGCATCGCACCGACGACAAGATCGCTTTCGACGCCGACGGCCGTTTCCGCCTGCAAGGCCGGCTCGACCGCGTGCTCAAGCTCGACGGCAAACGCGTGTCGTTGCCGGAACTGGAAGCGCGCCTCGCGCTGCATCCGTATGTCGCGCAAGCGGCGATCGTGCCGCTGGCCGGCGCCTCGCGCGAGCGCGTCGGCGCCGTCGTGGCGCTGACCGAAGCGGGCGGCGCAGCATTGCGCGACGAAGGCCGCGTGGCGCTCGCGAAAATATTGCGCCGGCATCTCGCCGAATATTTCGACGTCGTGGTGCTGCCGCGCCATTGGCGTTTTCGCGTCACGCTGCCGTTCGACGCGCGCGGCAAACTGCCGGTGGCCACCGTGGCGGCCGCCTTCGAACCGCGCAGCGAAGGTGTCGAAGTGCTGGCCGAAGCGCGCAGCGGCGATACGCTGCATTACGAGTTGCGCGTGCCGCCCGCGCTCGTGCATTTCGCCGGCCATTTTCCCGGCCTGCCGATTCTGCCCGGCGTCGTTCAGATCGACTGGGCGATGCGCCTCGCCGCCGACCACTTGCCGGCCGTGCGCGCGCTGGCGTCGATCGATCGTTTGAAGTTCATGGCGCCGGTGCCGCCGGGCGCCGTGCTCAAGCTCACGCTCGCTCACGACGCGGCTCGCCGGCGCGTGCAGTTCGCGTACCGTGTGAACGGCCGTGATTGCGCGTCCGGCGTGATCGTCTACGGGGCGCCGGCGTGAAGACCTTCTCCCCATGCATCGTCATTCCGATCTACAACCATAAGGACGCGATCGGCGCGACCATTGCTCATCTCGCGGTTCACGGCCTGCCGTTTTTTATCGTCGACGACGGCAGCGACGAGGCCACCCAGCAGGTGCTCGCCGCGCTCGCGCAGCAGTACGTGGGGCAGCTCACGCTGCTGCGCCTGCCGCTCAACGGCGGCAAAGGCGCGGCGGTGATGGCGGGGCTGCGCGCCGCGCGCAAGGCGGGCTACACGCACGCCTTGCAGATCGACGCCGACGGCCAGCACGACGCCACCGACGTACCGCGTTTCATCGAAGCCGCGCGCGCCGAACCGGGCGCGGTGATTCTCGGCCGCCCGGTCTACGACGAGAGCGTGCCGAAAGCGCGTCTCTACGGCCGCTATCTGACGCATGTGTGGGTATGGATCGAAACGCTTTCGTTGACGATCCGCGATTCGATGTGCGGCTTTCGCCTCTATCCGCTGGCGCTGGCCTGCAGTCTGATCGACAGCGTGCGACTGCCCACCCGCATGGACTTCGACATCGAGATCCTCGTGCGTCTGTACTGGCGGCGCGCCGCGTTCCGCTCGATTCCGACACGCGTCACCTATGCGACCGACGGCGTCTCGCATTTCGACGTGCTGTGGGACAACGTGCGCATCAGCCGCAGTCATACGCGGCTCGTGTTCGGCATGCTGTGGCGTCTGCCCATGCTGCTCGCGCATAAGGTGATGCCGCGCCGCACCGAGTCCGCAGAGGGATACAGCGAACGGAACGAACAGGACTGGTGGCGTATCGCCGAACGCGGCAGCCACCTGGGCATGTCGCTGCTCGCGCTCAGTTGCAAGCTGTTCGGCCGGCGCTTCGCCGCGCTCTGGCTGCATCCGATCGTCGCGTATTTTCTGCTGACCGGCCGCGCCGCGCGCGAGGCCTCCGGCAACTATTTCAGACATCTCGGCGAAGCCGCGCCGCAAGGCGGTACGCCGCGTCCGGGCTGGCTGTCCGCGTACCGCCATATGCTGGCGTTCGCGCAATCGGGCTTCGACAAGCTCGCGGCCTGGTCGGGCCGCGTCAACAATGCCGACGTCAAGTTCGAAGATCCTTCGGCATTCGAAGCATTGGTAGCGAGCGGCAAGGGCGCGCTCGTGATCGGCGCGCATCTCGGCAATCTGGAGATGACCCGCGCGCTCGCCGCTCAGGGCGCTTACGCGAAGGTCACGGCCGTCGTCTATACAGACCACGCGCGCCGCTTCAATAGCGTGCTGGCTTCGGCCAATAGCGAGTTCGCGCGGCATCTGCTGGAAGTGCGCGACTTCGGACCCGAGACCGCGATGATGATGCAGGAGCGCGTCGACGCCGGCGAGTTGCTGGTGATCGTCGGCGACCGCGTGCCCGCACACGAAGCAGGCCGCACGACTGAAGCACGATTTCTCGGCTCCACCGCGCCGTTCGCGCAAGGCCCGTATGTGCTCGCGCATGCATTGGGCTGCCCGGTCTATCTGTTCTTCTGCCTGAAAGAGCGCGACGGCTACCGTCTTTATTTCGAACCGTTCGCGGAGCGCATCGAACTGCCGCGCCGCGAACGCGCGCAGCATCTCGCCGCGTGGGCGCAACGTTATGCCGTGCGTCTCGAACACTATTGCCGCAAGGCACCTTATCAATGGTTCAACTTCTTCGATTTCTGGGCCAGCCCCAAGCGAGGCGCGAATGGCCGAACATGATCTGATCGATGTGCCGGATGCGGGCGCAAATGTGAACACGACAGCAGTCGTAATAGGCGGGCGCAAGCTCACGATCGAAGAGGTCGTCGCGATTGCGCAGCACCGCGCGCCGGTCGCCTTGAGCGCCGATCCGGCGTGGCGCGCGCGCATCCAGCGCGGCGCGGATTTTCTGCGCCGGCATCTGGCCGCGGGCGCGACCGTGTACGGCGTCAACACCGGTTACGGCGACGCCTGCGTGGTCGACGTGCCGATGGAACTGGTCGAAGCATTGCCGCTGCAACTCACGCGCTATCACGGCTGCGGCATGGGCCAGTATCTCGACGAGGCGCAGACGCTCGCGGTGATCGCCGCGCGGCTCAACTCGCTCGCATACGGTTTTTCCGGCGTGCGTCCGGTGTTGCTCGAACGTCTGGCCGATCTGGTCAATCATCGCGTGTTGCCGTGCGTTCCGTCGGAAGGCTCGGTCGGTGCGAGCGGCGATCTCACGCCGCTTTCGTATGTGGCCGCCGCGCTCGCGGGTGAGCGCGACGTGATGTTCAAAGGGCGCCTGCGCGATGTGCGTGAAGTGTGGACCGAACTCGGTCAAACGCCGCTTACGCTCGCGCCGAAAGAAGGGCTCGCGCTGATGAACGGCACCGCCGTGATGACGGGTCTCGCCTGTCTCGCGTTTGCGCGCGCCGATCATCTCACGCGGCTCACCGCGCGCCTGACGGCGCTGTGCACGGTCGCGCTCGACGGCCGTGCCGCACATTTCGACGCGATGCTGTTCGAAGTGAAGCCGCACGCCGGTCAGGCCGAAGCGGCGGCATGGATCCGTGACGACCTGGCCGGGCGCGACGACACGCCGGGCCACCGTCTGCAGGACCGATATTCGATTCGCTGCTCGCCGCATGTGATCGGCGTGGCGCGCGACGCGCTTTCGTGGGTGCGCCGCGACGTCGAGAACGAACTGAACAGCGCGAACGACAACCCGCTGATCGATCCGGACAACGAACGCGTGCTGCACGGCGGCAACTTCTACGGCGGTCATATCGCTTTCGCGATGGACTCGCTGAAGGTCGCGATCGCCAATCTCGCCGATCTGATGGACCGGCAACTGGCGCTCCTCGTCGACGTCAATTTCAATAACGGCTTGCCGCGCAATCTGTCGGGCGCCACGTCCGCGCGCGCCGCGATCAATCACGGTTTCAAGGCGGTGCAGATTTCGTCGTCCGCATGGACCGCCGAAGCATTGAAGAACACCATGCCCGCCAGTGTTTTCTCGCGCTCCACCGAGGCGCACAACCAGGACAAGGTCAGCATGGGCACGATCGCCGCGCGCGACTGCCTGCGCGTGCTGGAACTGACCGAACAGGTGGCGGCAGCGCATACGCTCGCAACCGTGCAAGCTGCCCGTCTGCGATTGAAGATCGATAGTGGAACGCCGGTTCCCGCGCCGCTGCGAACGTTCATGGAGAGCGTGGGCGCGCAGTCGCCATTCGTCGACGAAGACCGCGCGCTCGAACACGAACTGCGCGCACTGACCGCCCGCATTGCCGCGTGCGATCTACTGCAAGACTATCGCGGAGGACCGGACGCATGACAGGTTCCCGCAAAGTGCTGAGCGCGAGCGCGACGGTGGAAGTGCCGTTCCACGACGTCGACGCGATGAACGTGTGCTGGCATGGGCACTATCTGAAGTACTTCGAGATTGGCCGCGCGGCGCTGCTGCGCGCTTTCGACTACGACTATCGCGAGATGCAGGCTTCCGGCTACTTGTGGCCGATCGTGGAAGCGCATCTGAAATACGTGCGGCCGGCTACCTACGGTCAGCAGATCGAAGTACGCACGCAACTGATCGAACACGAAAACCGCCTGAAAATAGGCTATGAAATCGTCGATTGCGCGTCCGGCACGCGCCTGACCAAGGGCTATACGATCCAGGTCGCGGTCGATGCCGCCACCCAGGAGTTGCAGTTCGTCTCGCCGCCGGTCGTGTTCGACAAGCTGGAGCGCGTATGGGGACGGTGAATTTGCGCGCGGTGATCGTGAGCACATTGAGCGCGCTGAGTGTGGCGAGTGTGCTCGCCGCGGCAGTCGTATGGACGCAGGCTGCGTCGGCGGTGTCGACGAAAGAAGCCGCGCCCGGCAACCCCGCACTCGTCTCGCAGATCGCCGCGCATCTCGCGCAGGCGCGGGGCGTGCGCGCGCAATTCACGCAGACGCAAACGCTGGCTGCGATGAAGCAGCCGCTCGTCAGTACCGGCTCGCTGTTGTTCTTCCGCGAGCGCGGCGTGATCTGGCAGATCGACAAGCCATACAAAGCCACCTACGTAATCACCGACGCAGGCGTGGTTGAAGTCGATGCGAACGGCCAGCGCGTCGCGGCTCACAGCGCACAGGGCACGCGCGGCGTCGCACAAGTCTCGAAGATGATGCGTGCGATGCTCGGCGGCGATCTGTCGGCGCTGTACTCGCAATTCGACGTGGAAGCCCAGGGTAACGCCGCGCAATGGCGCATGCAGCTCACGCCGAATCAGCCGCAGATCGCGCAGTCGATCAAAGGTCTGGCGATGAGCGGCGGCGACTATCTGCAGAGCCTGCGCATCACGTTGGCAAATGGCGACGTCACCCAACTCGACTTCACGAAGAGCGCGGCCGTGACCGAACTCAGTGCGACTGAGCGCGGCCTGCTCGGGGCGCCGTAATGGAGATGCTGCAACAGCGGTCGCCGAAACAGGTATGGGGCGTGCGCGCCGCGTGGCTGCTGCTCGCGCTCGTGGCGGCACTGTATTGCGGCTGGCGTTTCGCCGGACCGTCGCCGCTGCAAACTAATCTGCTCGCGCTATTACCCGCGACCGAGGCCGACCCCGTCGCCGAACAGGCCGTGGATACGCTGGCGAGCGCGCTTGGCGACCGCACGGTTTTTCTGGTCACGAGCAACGACGACGCGCACGCGAAGGCGGCCGCGAAACAGCTGGGTGCGTCGCTGCAAAAGAGCGGCGCGTTCGGTTCGGTGACGGCGGAATTGCCGCCGTTCGATCTCTCGCAAATCGCGGCGCTGTACATGCCGTACCGCTTCGGCCTGCTGGCGCCGGCGGACCGCACGGCATTGGCCAGTGGCGCGGCGGGCAGCACGTTGCACGACACGCTCGCGCAGCGCCTCTACAGCCCACTGCGCGGCGGACTCACCACGCCGCTCGCCGACGATCCGTTCGGCTGGCTCGAACACTGGCTCGGCGGCCTGCCGCTTGCCACCTCGAATCTCGAACTCGAAGACAACATGCTGGTTTCGCATCACGGCGCCGCCACCAGCGTGCTGATCGTCGCGACGCTGCCGGGTTCGGCGTACGAAACGAAAACGCAGCACGCCGTCCTGGCGGCGCTCGCTCAGGGCGAAAGCGCCTTGAAGCAGTCGTTCCCCGACGTTTCGGTGGCGCGAACAGGTGCCGTGTTTTACGCGGAAGCGGCGCGCAGCGCGTCGGAACATGAAGTGCATCTGATCGGCATTGCATCGCTGTGCGGTATCGCGCTGCTGATGATGTGGGTGTTCCGCTCGCCGCGTCTGCTATTGCTCGGCTTCGTATCGACCGCGCTCGGCATAGTTTGCGCGCTCGCGGTGACGATGCTGATTTTCGGCAAGCTGCATCTGTTGACGCTCGTGTTCGGCGCAAGCCTGATCGGCGAAGCGGTCGACTATTCGATTCAGTACTTCGTGGTGTATCTCGGCGCGCAGCGTGACTGGGACGCACGGCGCGGCGCGCGCGCCGTGCGTCCCGCGCTGAGCGTGGCGCTCGCGACGAGTCTGCTCGGCTACGCAATCCTCACGTGGGTGCCGTTTCCCGCGCTCAAGCAGATTGCCTGCTTCGCGATTGCAGGGATCACGACGGCGTTCGCGTCCGTGTTGTGGCTGCTGCCCGCGTTGCTCACGCGCGCGCCTAAACGCAGCCCGCAGCGCGTGTTTGCAGGCGCGGCGCGCGTGCTGGCGGTGTGGCATCGCACGATCGGCGGCAAGCGGGCGTGGTTCGTCGCGGCGTTGCTGTTGTTGCTGGCGATTCCCGGCTGGCTGCGTCTGACCAGCGACGACGATATCCATCTGCTGATCCAGCGCGATCCTGCGCTCGTCGCGCAGGAAGACAAGGTGCGCGCGGCGGTCGGCGTGGATAACAGCGCGCAGTTTTTCGTCGTGCGCGGCGAGACGCCCGAACTCGTGCTGCAACGCGCCGAAGCGTTGGGCACGAAGCTGGATGCATTGAACGGGACCGCGAACAAGGTCGGCAGTTATCAGTCGGTTGCGCAATTCGTGCCGTCGGCGAAACAGCAGAATGAAGACCGCGCGTTGCTCGCGCAACACGTGTTCGACGACCGTGCCGCGTTGCGCGCCACGCTACTGCAAGCCGGCTTCAAGGACGAAGTCGCCGACGCCTGGCTTGCCGCGTACGCGAAACCGCAAGCACCGCTGACGGTCGATACGTGGCTCGCGGCGCCGTGGTCGCAACCGTACAAACACCTTTGGCTCGGCGAAGTCGATGCAGCCACGAAAGCCTATGCCGCGGTCGTCATTCCGCAAGGCGTGACGCTGCGGAACGAACCCGCATTGATCGCGTTGGCGGAAGGCTTGCCCGGCGTCGTGTTCGTCGACAAGGCAGCCAGCGTGTCGAAACTGTTCGGCGCGTATCGCGTGGATAGCGGCTGGTGGCTCGGCGGCGCGCTGGCCCTCGTGCTCGTTCTGCTGATGCTGCGTTACCGCATGCGTGGCGGCGTCGCCGTGGCTTTGCCGGTGCTGCTTGCCGTGGGCGTCACGCTCGCCGTATTCGGCTACGCGCACGTGCCGCTCAATCTGTTCAACTGGCTCGCGCTCATGCTCGTGCTCGGCGTAGGCGCAAACTATGCCGTATTCCTGCGCGAAGGCTGCCTGCGCGCGGACGCCGACCTCGGCGCGGTGTGGACGGGCGTGTTGTTGTCGGCGGCCACCACGTTGTTGTCGTTCGGCATGCTCGGCATGAGCGCCATGCCCGCGCTGAAAAGTTTTGGCGCGACGCTCGCGCTCGGCATCGCGGTCTCGGTGCTGCTCGCGCCGATCGGCATGCCATCGGAATCAAGGGGGGCCGCATGAAGGCGCCATCAGTTTATTTGCACGCGCTCGGCATGATCAACGCGCTCGGCGGCGACCTCGAAAGCATTGTCCCGGCGCTTGCCGCCGGTCGTTCGCCGGGTATGGCGAACGCGCATACGGGGATCGGCGAGGCGTTCGTCGGCAGCGTGCTCGCGCCGCTGGAGCTGGCGCCGCGCGCCGAACTCGCTCGCTACGACTGCCGCAATAACCGCTTGCTGCTCGCCGCGCTGGCGCAGATCGCGCCTGCTGTGGAAGCGGCGCGCGAGCGCTACGGCGCGCATCGCGTCGGTGTGGTGCTCGGCACCAGCACGTCGGGCATCGAGGCCGCCGAAGCCGCGTTCGTCTATCAGGCGCAGGCCGGCGATCTTCCCGCGAACTTCAACTACCGGCAGATGGAAATCGGCACAGCCGCGCCGTTCGCCGCCGCCGTGCTCGGCCTGCACGGTCCGGCGTTCACCATTTCGACCGCGTGCACGTCGAGCGCGAAAGCCTTTGCGTCGGCACGCCGGCTGTTGCAGTTGCAACTGTGCGATGCGGTCGTGGTGGGTGGTGTCGATTCGCTGTGCGAGCTGACGGTGCAGGGTTTTGCGTCGCTCGAATCGACTAGCAACGTGCGCAGCAACCCGATGAGCCGCAATCGTTGCGGGATCAATGTCGGCGAAGGCGCGGCCGTGTTCCTCATGAGCCGCGACGAGGCGGCGGTGCGCGTCGCGGGCGTGGGCGAATCGAGCGATGCGTATCACATTTCCTCGCCGGACCCGCAGGGCGTGGGCGGTGAACTCGCGCTGCGCGCGGCGCTCGCGGATGCGGGTGTCGAATCGTCGGCGATCGGCTATGTGAATCTGCACGCTACCGCGACGCGCAAGAACGACGCGATGGAGGCCAGCCTGATGTCGCGCGTCTTTCCCGGCGGCGTGGCGACGAGCGGCACCAAGCCGTTGACCGGCCACCAGCTCGGCGCGGCGGGCGCCACCGAACTCGGCTTCGCCTGGCTGACGCTGGGGCGCGACAACGTGCCGTTGCCGCGTCATCTGTGGGACGGTGAAGCCGATCCGGCGTTGCCGCCGCTGGATCTCGTGGAAAGCGAGCGGTTTTTGCCGCAAGATGGCGCGCAGTACGCAATGAGCAATTCATTTGCTTTCGGCGGCAGCAATGTCAGCCTGATTCTTGCCCGATGAGCCATGCCATGAACCCGCCGCCCACCGTTCAGGAACTGGTCCGGCAGCCGATCGAGGCGATCATCCCGCATCGCGGCACCATGCTGCTGATCGACGCCGTGGAAACGTTCGACGAACAGACGCTGAGCGCGCGCGCCACCGTGCGCGCCGACGCCTGGTATGCCGACGCCGATGGCGCCATGCCCGCGTGGATCGGCATCGAACTGATGGCGCAGGCGATCGCCGCGCACGTCGCGTTGCTGGCCATGCGCGGCGGCGGCCGCGCGCGGCCGGGCGTGCTGCTCGGCTCGCGCAGCTACAAGGCACTGCGGGCGTCGTTTGCCGCCGGCGCGCAGTTGTCGATCCACGTCATGGAACTGCTGCGCAGCGAAGAAGGCCACGGCGCCTACGAATGCACCATCCGGCATGGCGACGCGGACTGCGCGGAAGCCGTCATCAAGGTTTTTCAACCGGCTGATTTTCAGTCGTTCATCGAAGGGAGTTTCAGTTCATGAGCCGGCGTGTTCTCGTTACCGGCGCAAGCCGTGGCATTGGCCGCGCGATTGCGTACAAGTTGGCCGCCGACGGCTTCGCGGTCTCCGTGCATTGCCGCACGGGGCGCAGCGAGGCCGACGCGGTTGCGACGGGCATCGCCGCGCAAGGCGGCACGGCGCGTGTGTTGCAATTCGACGTGCGCGAGCGCGCCGTGTGCCGCGAAGTGCTCGAAGCGGACGTCGCGGCGAACGGTCCGTATTACGGCATCGTGTGCAGCGCGGGCGTGACCCGCGACGCCGCGTTCCCCGCGCTCAGCGGCGAAGACTGGGACGTGGTGATCGAAACCGGTCTGGACTCGTTCTACAACGTCGTCCATCCGTTGACCATGCCGATGGTGCGAGCCCGCAAGGGCGGCCGTATCGTCACGATCGCTTCGGTGTCCGGCGTGATGGGCAATCGCGGCCAGGTCAACTACAGCGCGGCGAAAGCCGGCCTGATCGGCGCGACCAAGGCGCTCGCGGTCGAACTGGCGACGCGCAACATCACCGTCAATTGCGTCGCGCCGGGTTTGATCGAAAGCGGCATGCTCGACGAGCTGCCGCTCGAACAGGTGTTGAAGACGGTGCCGATGAACCGCGTCGGCCAGCCTGCCGAGGTGGCGTCCGTGGTCAGCTTCCTGATGTCGGATGCGGCCTCGTATGTCACGCGCCAGGTGATCGGCGTGAACGGCGGGATGATCTGATGAAGCGCGTCGTCATTACCGGCATGGGCGGCGTCACGGCATTCGGCGACAGCTGGGACGTGATCGAAACGCGTCTGAAGAGCGGCGTGAACGCCGTGCGGCGCATGCCCGAATGGGACTACTTCGAGTCGTTGCATACGCGGCTGGCGTGTCCGTTGCCGGGCTTCACGTTGCCCGCGCACTATCCGCGCAAGAAGACCCGCTCGATGGGACCGGTCTCGATGTACTCGGTGCGCGCGAGCGAACTGGCGCTTGCCGACGCGGGCCTCGCCGACGACGCCACCATCAAGGACGGCCGCATGGGCGTCGCGTACGGTTCGTCGTCGGGCTCGGTGCAGCCGATCCGCGCCTTCGGCACGATGCTCGAAACCGGCTCGATGAGCGACGTCACATCCAACAGCTATGTGCAGATGATGCCGCACACCACCGCGGTCAACGTCAGCCTGTTCTGGGATCTGAAAGGGCGGATCATTCCGACCTCGTGCGCGTGTGCCTCGGGCAGCCAGGCGATCGGCTATGCGTATGAAGCGATCCAGACCGGCAAGCAGACGCTGATGCTGGCGGGCGGCGCGGAGGAACTGTCGGGCCCGGCGGTCGCCGTGTTCGACACGCTGTACGCCACCAGCACGCGCAACGACGAGCCGCATCTGACGCCGCGTCCGTTCGACGCCGCGCGCGACGGCCTCGTGGTCGGCGAAGGCGCGGCCACCCTGGTGCTCGAAGACTATGAGCACGCGGTGGCGCGCGGTGCGCGGATTCATGCGGAGATCGTCGGCTTCGGCTGCAACTCGGACGGCGCGCATATGACGCAGCCGACCGCCGAAACGATGGCGCTCGCGATGCAACTCGCGCTCAAGGACGCCCAACTCGCGCCTGAAGCGATCGCCTACGTGAATGCGCACGGCACCTCGACGGATCGCGGCGATATTGCCGAAAGCCATGCGACTGCGCAGACCTTCGGCGCGCACATGCCGATCAGTTCGCTCAAGAGCTATGTCGGCCACACGCTCGGCGCGTGCGGCGCGCTCGAAGCCTGGTGGACCATCGAGATGATGAAGCGCAACTGGTATGCGCCGACCTTGAACCTGACCCAGGTCGATCCGGCCTGTGCGCCGCTCGATTACATCGCCGGCGCAGGCCGGGAGATCGATGCCGAATACGTGATGAGCAACAACTTTGCGTTCGGCGGCATCAACACGTCGCTGATTTTCAGGCGCGTTCGATGAGCATGGCGCTGCAACGCGTGGTCGTGACCGGCATGGGGATCGTGTCGTGTCTCGGCAATACGCTCGACGAGGTTTCCGCCGCGTTGCGCGCAGGCCGCTCGCGCATTCAGCGGATCGACGCCTGGCGCGAGCGCGGCTTCGCTTCCCAGGTGGCGGGCGTTGCGTCGGTTGTGAATGAACCGCCGTTTGAGCGCAAGCTCGAACGCTTCATGGGCGACACGGCGCGGTTCGCCTGTCACGCCGCGCGCAACGCGATCAGCGACGCCGGGCTCGATGCCGCGGCGTTGCGCTCGCCGCGCGCCGGCGCGGTGATCGGTTCGGGCGTCGGCACGATGTCCACTTACGACGCGGCGATGGCAACCGCACACGCTCGCGGTGTCGACAAGGTGCCGCCGTACACGGTGCCGCATGCGATGAGCAGCACCGCGTCGGCGAATGTCGCGCAGGTGTTTGGGCTCGAAGGCGTCAGCTATTCGCCGTCATCGGCGTGTACGACCTCGGCGCTCGCGATCGGCCAGGCGATGCAACTGATCCAGACCGGCCGCCAGCAGATCGTGCTGGCCGGCGGCAGCGAGTCGCTGCACGACAACATGACGCTCATGTTCGACGCGATGGGCGCGTTGTCGCGCCGCTTCAACGACACGCCGCAGCGCGCGTCACGTCCTTACGACACGGAGCGCGACGGTTTCGTGATCGCGTCGGGCGGCGGCGTGCTGGTGCTCGAATCACTCGAGTACGCGCTCGCACGCGGCGCGCGCATCTACGCGGAACTCACCGGATTCGGCGACTGCACGGACAGCGCCGGCATGGTCGCGCCGCGCGCGGCGGGGATCGCGCGCGCCATGCGCGGCGCGTTGCATGAAGCGGGCAAGCGGCCCGACTACGTCAACACGCACGCACCGTCGACGCCGCTCGGCGATACGGAGGAACTACGCGCGCTGAGCGAAGTGTTCGGCGCGGCGTTCGATCGTCGCGTGCCGGCGTTTTCATCGACCAAGGGGATGACGGGGCATCCGCTCGGCGCTTGCGGCGCGCACGAGGCGATCTACACACTGCTGATGATGCGCGACGGCTTCATTGCGGGCACGGCGGGCATCGACACGCCGGAGCCGGCCGTGGACGGCATGCCGCTTGTGCGTGCCACGCGCGAGGCGCGCATCGGCACGGCGATGTCGGTTTCATTCGGGTTCGGCGGCAGTTGCGCGAGCCTGATGTTCGAAGCATGGCAGGGCGGCTGAAACGGCCGCGACTTTAAAAAACGAGGGCAAGAAAAATGAAAAGAACAGCTGTATTGGGCGCACTGGCGGTGGTGGTGTTGACGCAGGCGGGATGCGCCACCCAGGTGAAGTCGTTGCCGCTCGCGGCGGCCGCCGGCGAATCGCGCGGCGGCGTGCCGGTGTATTTCGGCCAGCAGGACCACCCGGCGGTCAGGACTCGACTGGGCGACGTGTCGTACTCGGTGCGGATCGCGCGCAAGGTTGCCGGGCCTGACGACGCCTGCCACGAAGCGCTCGCCGAAGCGGTGCAGAAGTTGCGCGCGGCGGCAAGCGAACGCCACGCTAACGCTGTAATCGACGTGTCCACGCGCTTTCATAGCACCGAGAGCAATTCATCGACCGAATTCACCTGCGGGGTCAGCCCCAGCGCCGCCGCGATCGCGGTGAAGGGACAACTCGTCGTGCTGGAATCGAATTGAGCCGGATCGGAAATAGAACTCACCAGAGCAACAACAACCACCAAGGAGTCTCGATGAAACGTTATGTGCTGTTTGCCGCATTGTTTGCTTCGTTCGCCACATTGAGCGCCGCGCCGGCTTTTGCCCGCGATACGGTCAACTACTATCCGCTCGATCAGGCCTTGCACAGCGAACCCGGCAAAGTGAGCGACGACGTCGCGCTGTATTTCGCAGGTCAGCACCATCCGGCTGTCGTCAAGACGATGGGCGAATTCGCGACCAACAAGAAGACCAACGCGTTCGGCAAGAGCGATTTGCAGGCCTGTCAGCACGTTTTCCTCTCGGCGGTGATCGAATTGCAGGAACGTGCGCGCAAGGAAGGCGGCAATGCGGTGATCAACATCAAGAGCAACTACAAGAACGAATTGCGTGAGAGCGCGACCGAATACACCTGTGGCGCGGGCGCGGTGATCGCCGGCGTGGCTTTGACGGGCGAAGTGGTGACGCTGCGCAAGTAGGGGGCAAGTGAGTGCAAGGGAGCGCGGACCCGTGCGGATCGGCGCGAGCAAGGCAGGAAGGCGGCGAGTTGCCGCCGCCTCGCGCTGTTTTACCGCACCGGGCTCGTGGCTTGCTACGTCACGCTGTGTGCTTCGTTGCACATCAACCGGTTTTGACCGCCGCGACATTGACCAGCGTTTCACGACGCTTGCCAGGTTGCGGGTGATACAGGCCGAGCCGTTCGAGAAGACCGAAGTCTTTCGCGCGGCTCCACCACAGGTAGGGCAGCGAAACATTGCGCTCGCCGAAGCTGAAGCCGCCGCGTCGGATCATGTCGAGGTAGCCGTCGGCGCTCTTTTGCACCTGCATCGGATGACGGAACAGCAGCCGGATCACCCACGATTTGATGTACGCGTCCGTGGACTCGGCGAACAGCAGCACGCCGCCGGGTTTGAGCACGCGGCGGAACTCGGCGAGCGCACGATCCTGCTCGACGAGATGGTGGAAGGTCTGGTGGCAGAACACGATATCGGCGCTTGCGTCGGGCAGCGGCAATGTCGCGCAGTCGCCGTGCAGCAGTTCGATATCGGCGAGCTTGTCGCGGCAGGCGCCGGCCGCTCGTGCGGCAAGCGTCAACGACGGCTCGTGAAAGTCGATGCCGACAATGCGCCGCGGCCTGAATGCTTCGGCGAGCAAACGGAACGACAGGCCTTGGCCGCAGCCGGCGTCGACGATCACCGGCGCCTCGGGCAACGGTGTGTCGATGAGGCGTTTGAGGTCGTTGATCGCGACCCGCAACACATGGTGCTCCCAGGTGTAGGTACGCAGGAACCAGATCCCGAAAGCCGTTTCCGGCACGTAGGGGACACTGGATGTTTCGGATGGCGACACGCTGGGCTCCCCGGCGAATTGGCGTTGTTGCTGTCAGAGTGTAATTGCAACGAGATGTAAGGATGCAGCGAATCGCTGCTCCGGGCAAGCCCAAACGATTGAGGCAAATTTGAGTACACATTCGTCAACGCGCACGACAGTCGATGTCGTGATCATCGGCGCTGGCCCCGCAGGCGCGGTTGCGGCGGCGCTGCTGCGCAGGGCCGGGCGCTCCGTGGTGGTGCTGGAGCGACAGCATTTTCCGCGCTTTTCCATCGGCGAAAGCCTGCTGCCGCAAAGCATGGCCTACCTCGAAGAAGCCGGCATGCTGCAGGCCGTGGTCGAAGCCGGTTTCCAGTATAAGAACGGCGCGCATTTCATCTATCGCGACAAGTCGTCGGCGTTCGATTTTCGTGACAAGCATTCGCCGGGTTGGGGCACCACGTATCAGGTCGAACGCGCGGTGTTCGACGACATCCTGATCCGCTGTGCCGCACAGCAGGGCGCCGACGTGCGCTTCGGGCACACGGTGCGCGCGGTTCAGACGGGCGCCATGCCTTTGGTCGACGTGGTCGACGAAGCGGACCACGCGTATCAGATCGAAGCGCGTTTCGTGTTCGACGCGAGCGGCTTTGGCCGTGTGTTGCCGCGTTTGCTGAAGCTCGAAGCACCGACGCGCATGCCCACGCGCGCCGCGATCTTCACGCACGTGCAGGACGGCATTCCGGCCGGTATGACCGATCGCAACAAGATCTGTGTGGCCACACATCCTGAGCGCCGCGACGTGTGGTTCTGGATGATTCCGTTGGCGGGCGGCCGCTCGTCGGTGGGTTGCGTCGCCGGGGCGAGTTTTCTCGACGTGCCGGAAGCGGCGCGCGATGCGAAACTGCGCGCGCTGATCCAGCAGGAGCCGACGCTGAACCGTTTGATCGGCAGCGCGCCGTTCCTGATGCCGGTGCGCCACATCGGCGGCTATGCGGCCAACGTGGAGCGTTTGCACGGGCCGGGTTACGCGCTGCTCGGCAACGCGGGCGAATTTCTCGATCCGGTGTTTTCGTCCGGTGTGACGATCGCGCTGCGCTCCGCGCATCTCGCGGTGCAGACGTTGAACCGGCAACTGGATGGCGAACAGGTGGACTGGTCGGCGGATTACGACGCGCCGTTGCGCAAGGGCATCGATACGTTCCGCGCTTTCGTCGAACGCTGGTACACGGGCGCGTTGCAGGACATCATTTTCTATCCGGAGCAGGCGCCGTCGATCCGCCGCATGATCAGCGCGGTGCTGGCAGGTTATGCGTGGGACGAGTCGAATCCGTATGTCGCCGATCCGGTGCGGCGGCTGAATGCGTTGCACGAGGTGTGCACGCATCGTTGATGCACAGTGCTGCAAGGTTTGGGCAAATGAAAACGGCGCTTCGAAATTGAAGCGCCGCTTTCTATTCAGCCGTGTGAATCATGCGATTCAAGCCGCGATTCTCGCCGCGCCCGACGCATGCTGCCGCACGTCGTCGCGGCGATGCACGCGCTTGCCGGCCGCATACGTTTCATAGATCGCGCGATCGTCGCCGAGCAGCGCGAACGCGAACAGCAGTTCCTCCAGCGACTCGGTGCGCCCGGTGCGGCGCGCGAGCAGCGGCGTCGCGCGCGGATCGAGCACGACGAAATCCGCTTCCGACTTGGGCTTTAGCGTGCCGACCTTGTCCGCGAGATCGAGCGCTTCGGCCGCGCCGGCGGTCGCCAGATAGAACATGCGCGTAGCCGTCAGATGATGGCCGGTGAGACGCGCGACCTTATGCGCTTCGTTCATGGTTTGCAGCATCGAGAACGAGGTGCCGCCGCCGACGTCCGTTGCCAGTGCGATCGGCATGCCGGCTTTATCCGCCTTGTCGAAGTCGAACAGGCCGCTGCCGAGGAACAGGTTCGAAGTCGGGCAGTGCGAGGCGACGGTGCCGGTTTGCGCCATACGCTTGCGGTCTTCCTCGTCGAGGTGGATACAGTGCCCGTACACGGCGCGGCGGCGCAGCAGCCCGTAGTGGTCGTAGATGTCCAGATAGCTGCGGTGGCCCGGGAACAGATCCGCAACCCATTTCACCTCGTCGTGATTCTCCGCGACGTGGCTCTGGATGAAGATGTCCGGATGCTTGCCCGCCAGCACGCCGCACGCTTCCAGTTGCGCTTCGGTCGAAGTCGGCGCGAAACGCGGCGTGAGCGCGTACATCTGGCGGCCGCGATTGTGCCAGCGGCCGATCAGCTCGGCGCTGTCGTCGTAGCCCGACTGCGCGGTGTCGCGCAGGAACTCGGGGCAGTTGCGGTCCATCAGCACCTTGCCCGCCACCATGCGCAGATTGCGCGCTTCGCTCTCGGTGAAGAGCGCGTCGGCCGATTCCTTATGGACCGTGCAATACACGAGCGCGGTGGTGGTGCCGCACGCCAGCAGTTCCTCGACGAAAAAGCTCGCCGTGTCGCGCGCATACGCCGGATCGGCGAAGCGGCGCTCGGTCGGGAACGTGTACGTCTCGAGCCACGGCAACAAACCGGGCGCGGGCGACGCGATCATGTCCGTCTGCGGATAATGAATGTGCGTATCGATGAAGCCAGGCACGATCAGCTTGTCGCGCATCTCCACGACCTGGGTGCCGGACGCGAGTTGCGTCGCGAGCGCGGCATAGGCGCCCGCCGCGACGACATGGCCGTCTTCGACGATCAGCAGGCCGTCCTCGTTGAAGACCGCCGCGTTGGGCGATTGCGCGGGATCGCCGTTGAAGGTCAGCAGTTGCGCGCGGAATGCCGATTGGGCTGCCTTAGCCGATTGAGTCATGGAAAAACCGTCTCCGAATGTGAGAAGCAGAACAGCGCGGACGACGGGTCGATCCCGGGCTCTCAGGCGAACCCGCGCCGCCGCCGGCTGCGATACGTCGGCCCGTCAGTGCGGGCCGCCCGGGTGCCAGTGCGCGTCGAGCTTCGCGATCAGTTCGCTGCGTTGCTCGGGCGTGACGAACGACGCTTCGAAGCTGTTGCGGATGATCGTGTAGACCTCGGCATCGTTGAGCTTCAACGCGTCGATGGTGGCGAGATAGTTGGCGTTCACGTAGCCGCCGAAATAAGCCGGATCGTCGGAATTCACCGTCACGGCCACGCCGCGATCGAGCAGATCTTTCAGCGTGTGCCTGGTCAGGTCGTCGAATACGCAGAGCTTCAGGTTCGACAGCGGGCACACGGTCAATGCAACACGCGAATCGGCCAGACGCGCGACTAGCGCCGGATCCTCGATGCTGCGCACGCCGTGATCGACGCGGTCCACTTTCAGCAGATCGAGCGCTTCGTAGATATACGAGGGTGGGCCTTCTTCGCCCGCATGCGCAACGAGTTTCAGGCCGAGCGCGCGCGCCTTCGCGAAGACTCGCTCGAACTTCGAAGGCGGATGGCCGCGTTCCGACGAATCGAGACCCACGCCGATCAGACGGTGCTTGTATTGCTCGAACAAAGGCCGCGCTTCTTCGAAGGTGGCGAGCGCGTCTTCTTCGGACAGATGGCGCAGGAAGCACAGAATCAGTTTGCTCGACATACCGCGCTTTTCCGCATCAGCGAGTGCGCGTTCGATGCCGGCCACGACGGTTGCGATCGGCACGCCGCGTTCGGTGTGGGTCTGCGGGTCGAAGAAGATTTCGCTGTGAATTACGTTGTCCGCCAGGCACCGTTCAACGTACGCCATCGTCATGTCGTAGAAATCCTGCTCGTGCAGCAGCACGCTCGCGCCTGCGTAGTAGATGTCGAGGAACGATTGCAGATCGGTGAATGCATATGCGGCGCGCAACGCGTCGATCGAGTCGTAGGCGAGCTTCACGCCGTTGCGCTCGGCGAGCGCGAAAATCAGTTCGGGCTCGAGCGAGCCTTCAATATGAATATGCAGTTCGGCCTTGGGTGCCAGCACGGTTTTTTCGGCCAGCGGCGTGGGGATAACGGTCGTTGTAGTCATGGTCGGTCAGAAGTTTATTGGAGTGGTTTCGCGCCGGAGACAATGGGTCGATGGCGATGCTCCGCGCCGCCGTGCTTCACGCCGTCTGCGTGGTGCGATGCGTCGTGCCCGCGTTCGCCTCGACGGCCTGCAGCACCTGCGCCGCCGCCGAGATCGCGATGATCTCCGGCGACTTGTCGACGATGCCATCCACGCCGAGCGGACACTTCATCCTCGCGATCAGCGACGGATCGAGACCGCGCGCGGCCAGCCGGTGCTCGAACTGCTTGCGCTTGCTGTGCGAGCCGATCATGCCGAAGAACGCGAAGTCGCCGCGTCGCAGAATGCGCTCGGCCAAGTCGAGATCGAGCGCATGGTTGTGCGTCATCACGATGAAGTACGTATGCGGCGCGGCCTGGTCGACGGCTTCGTCGGGGGCGTCGTTCGGATCGATCTTTACGTTCGACGCATGCAGCGTTTCCGCGGGCGGAAACTGCGCGTCGCGCTCATCCACCCAGCGGACCGCGCACGGCAGCGTGGCGAGCACGCGAACCAGCGCGGCGCCCACATGGCCGGCGCCGAACAGCACGACCGCGAAGTCGCCCGGCGCGATGGTTTCGGTGAGCAGCGCGCCGCTGTCGTCGAATCCGGCGCCGTCCCACAGCAGGCAGTCGGCGGCGTCGACGCCCGGCTCGGGGTCGGACAGCATCACCGCATCCGGTGCGGGGCCGAATGATACGCTACGCACGGTCGAAAGCCCTGCCGCCACGCGTTTCGCGAGCGACGTGATCCAGCCGAGGTCGCCCACGTCGAGCCGCTCGAACGCGAGAATCACCGCGCCGCCGCAGCACTGGCCGAGGCTCGGGCCGAGCGCAAAGCGCTCCAGCCGGCGCATGTGCGGCGAGCGCATGCCGTCGCGCAGCACCTGGCGCGCGGCCTCGATGGCTTTCCATTCGAGGTGTCCGCCGCCGATGGTGTGTTTCGCCGAATCGCGCGTGACGATCATCTTGGTGCCGGCTTCGCGGGGCGCCGAACCTTCGACGCGCGCGACCGTCACCAGCACGGCGGCGTCGCCGTGCGCGAGCAGTTGTTGCAGGTCAGGTAGCCAGGGCTGCATCCGGCATTCTCCATACATGGCCGCGCGGGGTGTCCGTGCGGCCGGTTGACTGTGGTCCGACGCATTCGTGTCGCGTCAGGCCGTGGGCTTATTTTTTCACGCGGTCGTGTCGGTCGTCGCGGCTTCCGTTGCCGGTTGACGCGCGGGCTGCGACTGCAATGCATCCAGTGCGTCGAGAATCGCCTCGGGCGTGGCCGGTGCGCGCAGCGGCGGCGCCTCCCGCGCACCCGGCACCGCGGCCGCGATCGCGTCGCGAATCGCGAGGAACACCGAGAACGGCAACAGCAACGGCGGCTCGCCTACGGCCTTCGAGCGGAACACGGTCGGCTCGGCGTTGTGGTTCTGGTAGAGCCGCACATGGAACGCGGCGGGCGTGTCGCTCACCGCGGGAATCTTGTACGTGGACGGCGCGTGCGTCATCAGACGGCCATCGCGGTTCCACCACAGTTCCTCGGTGGTGAGCCAGCCCATGCCCTGAATGAAGCCGCCTTCCACCTGGCCGATGTCGATGGCCGGATTGATCGACTGGCCTGCGTCGTGCAGCACGTCCGCGCGCACCAGTTTCCATTCGCCGGTCAACGTGTCGATCACGACTTCCGACACCGCCGCGCCGTAGGCGAAGTAATAAAAAGGATGACCGGTCAGCGTTTTCGCGTCCCAATGTACTTTCGGCGTGGTGTAGAAACCGTCCGACCACAACTGCACGCGCGCCAGATACGCCGCGCTGACCAGTTGTTCGAACGGCATCGCTCCGCCGTTCACCGACACCTGGCCGTTGGCGAATTGCACGTCTGTGGCGCTGCCGCCGAGTTGTTTGGCCGCGAGCCCGGCGAGCCTTTCGCGGATCGTTTTCGCCGCGGCTTCGGCGGCCTTGCCGTTCAGGTCGCTGCCGGTGGAAGCCGCAGTCGCCGACGTATTCGCGATCTTGGATGTATCGGTTGCCGTGACCCGCACGCGCGAGAGCGGCAAGCCGAACTTGTTGGCGACCACTTGCGCGACCTTGGTATTGAGCCCCTGGCCCATTTCGGTGCCGCCGTGATTGACGAGCACCGAGCTGTCTTTGTACACATGCACCAGTGCGCCGGCCTGATTCAGAAACGGCACGTTGAACGAGATGCCGAACTTCACCGGCGAAAAGGCGAGGCCGCGCTTGAGGACCGGACTGTTTGCATTGAAGGCCGCGATTGCCGTGCGGCGCGCGCGATAGTCACTGGTGCCGAGCAGTTCGTCGGTGAGCGGCGCGATGATGTTGTCCTCGACGCGTTGCCCGTACGGCGTCGTATCGCGCTCGCCGATGCCGTAGTAGTTGGCGAGGCGCACGTCGAGCGGATCGCAGTTCAACTGGCGCGCGATGCTGTCGAGCATCACTTCCATCACGAGCGCGCCTTGCGGACCGCCGAAGCCGCGGAACGCGGTGTTCGATTGCGTGTTGGTCTTGCAGCACAGCGCCACGATATCGACATCGGAAAGGTAGTACGCGTTGTCGAAGTGACAAACGGCGCGCGTGGCGACGGCGCCGGAGAGGTCGGCGGAATAGCCCGCGCGCAACCCGATTTCGACGCGCGCGCCAAGAATGCGGCCGTTGTCGTCGAAGCCCGCTTCGTACTCGTAGATGGCGTCGTGGCGCTTGCCGGTGATCATGAAATCGTCGTCGCGGTCGGCGCGCAGTTTGACCGGCCGGCGCAGCCGTTTTGCCGCCAGCGAAGCCACGCAGGCGAACAGCGCCGATTGCGACTCCTTGCCGCCGAAGCCGCCGCCCATGCGCCGGCATTCGCACACCACGTTATGCGCCGGCCAGTCGAGCATATGCGCGACCACCTGCTGCATTTCGCTCGGATGCTGGGTCGAACTGTAGACGAGCATGCCGTCCATTTCTTTCGGCACTGCGTACGCGATCTGGCCTTCCAGATAGAACTGCTCCTGGCCGCCGACTTCGAATGTGCCGCTGATCCGGTTCGGCGCCGCAGCGATCTTCGCAGCCGGTTCGCCGCGTTTCAGATGCAACGGCGGCAGCACGAACTGCTGGCGGGCTTTTGCTTCGGCGGGCGTGAGCACGGCTTCGAGCGGTTCGTAGCGGATCACGTCGTCGCTTTTTGCGAGCGCTGCGGCACGGCGGGCGAGCTCGTGGCTTTCGGCGATCACGGCGAACACCGGCTGGCCGAGATACAGCACTTCTTCGACGGCGAGAATCGGGTCGTCGTGCAGCACCGGGCCGCAATTGTTCTCACCGGGAATGTCTTCGGCGGTCAGCACGGCGATCACGCCCGGCGCTTTTCTGACGGCGTCCAGATCCATCGACACGATGCGCGCGTGCGCATGGCGCGACAGGCTGAGCGCCGCGTGCAGCGTGCCTTGCAACTCCGGTACGTCGTCCGTGTAGGTGGCTTCGCCGCTTACATGCAGCGCAGCCGATTCATGCGGCAGGGAAACGCCGATCGACGCATCGCTTTCATGAGCGACGTGCCTCGCAGCATGTTCGACAAAAGCATCGGTCCGGTTCATCACGACGGCTCCTTCGCAACGGCGGCGTCCGGTGCGCCGTCTTCGAACGCGAACGCATTCACGTCGAAGAGGGCGAGCGGCGCGTCATTGCGTGTTTCGAGGTGGAAGCGCCACAAGAGATTGCGAGCCACCTTCAGTCGATAGGCACTCGAAGCGCGCATGTCGGTGAGCGGCTGGTAATCGGCGGCGAGCGCATTCATGGCTTGCCGCGCGGTGTTTTCGTCCCATGTTGCGCCATTCAAAGCCGCTTCGGTTTGCGCGGCCCGCTTCGGCGTGGCCGCCATGCCGCCGAACGCGATGCGCGCTTGCCGGATCGCGCCGTTTTCGTCGACGTGCAGCGCGAACGCCGCGCATACCGCCGAGATGTCCTGATCGTAGCGCTTCGACACCTTGTAGGTGCGAAAGCGCAGATTGCCCGCCGGGCGTGGTACGCGCAGCGCCGCGACGAATTCGCCGGCGGCGAGCGCGGTCTTCTGGTAGCCGAGGTAGAACGTGTCGAGCGGCAGCGTGCGCGTTTTCGGGCCGTGGCGCAACACGACTTCGGCGCCGAGCGCGAGCAGCGCCGGCATCGAATCGCCGATCGGCGAGCCGTTCGCCACGTTGCCGCCGAGCGTGCCCGCGTTGCGGATCGGCAGCGACGCGAAACGCGTCCACAGTTCGGCGAGTTCGGGGTAGTCGACGGCGAGCGCGGTGTAAGCGTCTTCGAGCGTGACGGCGGCGCCGATCGTCAGCGTCTGCGCATCGCGCTCGACCGTCTTCAATTCGGCGACGTTGCCGATATACAGAATGTCGCCGAGATCGCGGAATTGCTTGGTGACCCACAGGCCGACGTCGGTGCTGCCGGCGAGCAGGCGTGCTTGCGGATGCCCGGCGCGCAGTCTGGCGAATGCATCGAGCGAGACCGGCGCATAAAAGATGGGCGAGCCGAACGCGGCGCCGCGCGTGTCGGGTGCGCGGTATTCGAAGGTGTCGCGCCGTTGCAGTTCGCGCAGCTGATTCGCGACGGCCTGGCGGTCGAGCGTCACGCGCGGATATTGCGGATAGTCGAACATTTTCTGCGAGGCGTCGACGATCGGCCGGTAGCCGGTGCAGCGGCACAGATTGCCGGAGAGCGCGGCGTTGATTTCATCGCGCGTGGGCAGGCCGGCGGCGGCCGGCTGGTTTTCGTACAGCGCCCACATCGACATCACGAAGCCAGGCGTGCAGAAGCCGCATTGCGACCCGTGGCAGTCGACGAGAGCCTGCTGAACGGGATGCAGCGCGCCATTGGCGGCGCGCAGGTCTTCCACGGTGAAGAGCGCCTTGCCGTCGAGCGTGGGCAGGAACTGGATGCAGGCATTGACCGCTTTCAGCGCGAGGCCGCCGTGCGCATCCAGTTCGCCGACGACGACCGTGCAGGCGCCGCAGTCGCCTTCCGCGCAGCCTTCCTTGGTGCCGGTGCAATGCAGATCCTCGCGCAGGTGCTGCAGCACGGTGCGCGACGCAGGGACGTCCGCGACCTCACGGATGGACCCCTGGTGATAAAAGCGGATGGTTTGCGTTGTCATGGCGAATCCGAAAGACAGTGCGGACCGGGCGCGCGTTACGCATGGGGTCGCGCCAAAGCCGGCCTCGCGCACGTAGATCGCCATCCAGATCCGAAGATAGCATTACCTTGTCCCAAAAATATTTCCCATATCGCATGAAGCTTATTCGGAAGCGGTCATGAGATAGGTACGATTCGCGGGAAGGCGGGAAGTTGCGCGCGGCGCGGCGGAGAATGGGAAACCAGCCGGGCCGGGGCGCAACCGGGGAAATGGGCGATCAATCAGCCGCCGGATGCGGGAGTTCCGGGCGAAAAAACGCCGGACTTTCGCCACCGCATATGGCGGCGCAACATCCGGCGCTATTCCGTGTGGCCAAAGCGGCCAAAGCGGAGGAGGACAACGGGAGAACCGCCGCCCAATCAGGCGATCCGGCGGCGGTTGCGCACCAGGCTCAGCGCCAGCGGAATGAAAGCGATCACGAATGCGACCAGCGACCATTGCGGCAACGTCAGGCCGAGAATCGGCGGATAGGCCGTTTCGCACAGGCCGGCGACCTTGAACACGCCCGGTAGCCAGTGCGCGGGCGGCAAGCTGTCCACCAGCGGCTGCAGCGCGTCGAAGCCGCAGCTAAAGCCCGGATTCGCCTGAACATAGACGTGGCGCGCGGCCGTCACGATGCCGCCCAGCGCCGACAGGGCCGCCAGCACTTCCAGCAGACGCACGCCGCGCCAGCTATTGAAGCGCGCGCCGAGGAACGCGAAGATCGCGATCAGCAGGAAGAAATAGCGCTGGATGATGCACAGCGGGCAAGGGTCTTCGTGCAGGAAGTACTGCAGATACAGCGCGCCGCCCACCAGGGCGAGGCAGATCAGGGCAAGCAGAACCAGCAGGGAGCGCTCGCGGCGCAGCATCGCAGTGTCGTTGTTCATGGATCGTGTGGCTGTCTCTGGAAACGGAAAGGGCGGGTGCCCGCGATTCTAGCGCGAACCCCCGCCCTGCCGCTTATCCTGCTTTTAGGACGTGTTTCCCGATCAGCGGATCGCGTTGAGCACCGCTTCGGCGCCGCGGCCGATCGCCAGCAGCGCGTCGTCGGCGTGTGGTGCGCCGGCCAGCATCAGGCCGACCGGTGCGTCGCCGCGCAGATGGCAGGGCAGCGACAGCGCGCAGGTATCGAGGAAGTTGAACACGCTCGGGTTGCGCAGGATCAGCGCGTTGGTGCGGCCAAAAGCGTCATCGTCATCGACCAGGTCGGCGACGCGCGGCGGCACCACCGGCACCGTCGGCGCCACGACGGCGTCGAAGCGCTGCCACAGCGTGCGGGCGGCCTCGGCCAGCATCGCCTCGCGTTCGGCGAGCAGATCCAGATAGTCGGCGGCGCTGGCGGGCTGGCCTTTCAGAATGCGCACCAGCACGCGCGGATCGTATTGGTCGCGATGCTTTTCCAGCAACGGACGATGCCACGCATACGCCTCGATCGGCGAGAACCCGAAGCGGTTGATTGCCGGCAAACGGTCGAGCGGCGCGAAACGTACTTCGCTGACAATCGCGCCGGCCGCTTCCAGATGCTTGAGCGCGGTGTCGACCGCCGCGGCGACGGCCGGCTCCACGCCGTCCGTGACGAAATTGGTCAGCACGCCGAGGCGCACGCCTTCGAGCGGGCGGGCGGCCGGAATGCGCGGCTCGAGACCGGCCAGCATGCGGTCGACCAGCGCGCAGCACGCCACGGAAACGCCGATTGGCCCAAACGAATCGAGCGTCGACGAAAGTGGCACGCCGCCCTGTTTCGGGATGCGGTCGGCGGTGGGTTTGAAGCCGGTCAGGCCGCACAGCGCAGCCGGAATGCGGATCGAGCCGCCGGTATCGGTGCCGAGCGCAATCGCCGCCATGCCGTCCGCGACGGAGGCCGCCGCGCCCGACGACGAGCCGCCCGAAATCCGCTCGTCGCCCTTCACGCCGCGCCGATACGGCGACAGTGGATTGCCGTAGTGCGGGTTCAGGCCGAGTCCGGAAAACGCGAACTCGCTCATATTGGTCCGGCCGACGAGCACGGCGCCGGCTCGCTTCAGGCGCGCGACCGTGACGGCGTCCGCCTTGGCGGCGGGGGCGTCGGCAAGCACGATGGAGCCGGCGCGGGTCGGCTGGCCTTCGATATCGAACAGATCCTTCACCGACACCGGAATGCCGGCGAGCGGCGACAGCACGGTGCCGGCGGCGCGCAAGCGGTCGTGCGCGTCGGCGGCGGCGCGGGCGCTGTCGGCGTCGACGTGCATGAAGACGGCCGCGCCCTGGCCGGCCGGATCGGCAATCCGTTCGAGCGCCGTTTCAACGAGCGCGCGGCTCGTGGTGCGGCCGGCGGCGAGGTCGGCGGCAAGTTGGGCTAACGGCGGGAAGGGCGTGAATTCAGTGGCCATGATGTCGGTAGAAATCCGGTTGGACCGAGTGAAGCCGCGTAGTGCCTCAAACGATGTGGCTTAACAAACGCGGTGGCTTAAATACGTTCGAATCAGATGCGATTGAAGAGTGTCGCGCGGAACGCCTCGATATGCTTTTGCACGGATTGGCGCGCGCCTTCGGCGTCGCGTTCGCGCAGCAGGCGAAACAGTTCGAGATGTTCCTCGTGCACGTCTTCCAGATGATGCGGCTCGGAGAGCGAAATGAACCAGAAGCGCAGCGAGCGTTCGTGCAGCCCGCGCAGGATGTCGGCCAGCACGGGGTTGCGCGAGGCGGCCGAGATCGCCAGATGAAACTCGCGGTCGATATCCATCATGCCTTCGATATCGTGCGCGGCCACACACACGGCCGAGCGGTCCAGCAGCGCCTGCATGGCGTCGTAGTCTTGCTGTTGCGCGTGGCGTGCGGCCAGCTCGACGCAGTAGCTTTCGTTGACGAGGCGCACGTCGATGATCGCCAGCACGTCGTCGAGCGAAACCGGGCGAACCATGATGCCCTTGCGCGGCATGATGGTCAGCATGCCTTCGTGCACCAGCCGGTGCAGCGCCTGATGAACCGGTGTCCTGCCGATGCCGGTCAGCGCCATGAGTTCCGCTTCGTTGAGCACCTCGCTCGGCCGCAGGCGCATGGTGATGATCTCGCGCTTGACGAACGCGTACGCCTGCTCGGCGAGACTCGCGGCGGCGGTCGCTCGGGTGGGTCTGGAAGGGCGGGCGGTCTGCAAAAGCGTCATGTGAAGAGGAAGCGGGCGATGTCGTCCGCATTGTAGAGCAAGGTTTTGCGTGCGCGGCGCGGGTTGGGCGGGCAACACGGCCTGTGGGCGATCGGCCCGCGCTTTCCAGACCGGAGGCGCCGGAATCGCGGTCCCGCGCCCGCGTTCGTTTCGCACGGCGCCCGCGTTCTCTGCGGGGCGCGTCGACAGATCGCGTCCATCACCATCTGTCAGGCGCGGCTCGGCGAAACCGCCGCCGCGTGCTGCACCTTCACGCGCGGCATCATCAGCGTGACCAGCCCGCCGACGATCAGCGCGCCCGCGATCAGCACGAGCCCGAACGTCACGCTATGCGTCGCGTCCTTGACGATGCCGAGCACATACGGACTCACATAGCCCGCGAGGTTCGCGATCGAATTGATCACCGCAATCCCGGCGACGGCGGCCGTGCCTTGCAGGAAAGTCGTGGACATCGACCAGAAGATGCCGAAGCCCGCGAGAATGCCGATATACGCGATCGACAAACCGGTGACGGCGAGCGGAATTGAGTTGTTCACCGACGCACTGCCGAGCAGGCCAGCCGCACCGATGAAGCAGCACATCGCATAGTGCCAGCGCCGCTCGCCGGTGATATCCGACGAGCGCCCGATCAGGATCATGCCGATGCCCGCCGCCAGATACGGAATCGCAGTGACGAAGCCATTGGTCACCAGGTTCGTCACGCCCAGATCCTTGACGATCTGCGGCAGCCAGAACGAGAAGCCCGCGTTGCCGGTGACGAGGCAGAAATAGATCAGCGTGAGCAGCCAGAAACGGCCCGAGCGCAACGCCACCGCCAGGCTATGCTCCGCGCCGGCCGCAGCGGCCGCGCTGTTTTCGCGCGCGAGACGGCCGAGAATCACGCGCTTTTCGTCGTCGCTCAACCACGCGGCTTCCGCGGGCGTGTTGCGCAGCACGGCGAGCGCCCAGAAGCCCGCGAGAATCGACGGAATGCCTTCGATCAGGAACATCCACTGCCAGCCGCGCAAACCGTGCGCTTCATGCAGCGCCGACATCAGAAAGCCCGACAGCGGCGCGCCGATGATGCCCGCTACCGGAATCGCCGCCATGAACACGGCAACCATGCGCGCGCGCCGGTCGGACGGAAACCAGAAGGTCAGATAGAGCACCACGCCCGGCACCAGACCGGCTTCGGCGACGCCGAGGAAAAAGCGCAGCACGTAGAACATCGTTTCCGAGCGCACGAACATCATCAGACACGACAGCAGACCCCACAGCATCGTGATGCGGGCGATGGTGGCACGCGCGCCGAACTTTTTCAGCAGCAGATTGCTCGGCACCTCGAACACGAAGTAGCCGAAGAAAAAGATCCCCGCGCCGAGTCCGTACGCCGCGTTCGACAGGCCGAGGTCGCCGGTGAACTGCAGTTTCGCGTAACCGATGTTGACGCGGTCCAGATACGACAGCACGTAGACGAGAAACAGGAACGGCATGATGCGCCAGGTGATCTTGCGCAGGGCAGCGGCTTCGAGCCATGCGTCGGAAGACGCGTCGGCGGCGGATAGCGAAGGGGAGCTCATGGGTGCCTCATTCGACGATAGGTAGCGCGCGCACGCGATAGGCGTGACGCAGCGTGCGGTTCAGAACGGGATCGTGCAATTCGAGTTCGAGCGCGTCGCCATCGGCCATGCCGACGATGCCGCCCTGCACCGCCAGCGTGCCGCAGAACATCGCCGCGCCGGGCGCGAGCGGTGCGCGCGCGAGCAGATCGGCGGCCGGCAGCAGCGCAGCGACGCTGCCTTGCTGATAGACGCGCCGCTCGCCGTTCGTCACGGCGTAGGCGCGCAATTCCAGTTGATCCCAGTGGCCGTACACCTCGTCGAAACGCCAGGCGTCCCGCGCGACCGGTTTCGGACACACCTGTTTGGAGACGGTGACGCCGTAGGCCTCGACTTCGCGGTCGGTGTGATCCGAGCCGACGGTGACGAGCAAGCCCGTCTTCGAATGCACCAGCACGCATTCGGCTTCGCCACTGGACTTCACGCCGACCACGTCGATCTGCTCCGCTTGCGTCAGCAGTTCGGCGCCGAGGCGATAAAAGCACGGCGTGGTGGACGGCCGCTTGACGCCGAGTTCGGCCAGCTCGGCAATGTGATGCTCGATCGCGGCCTGATCGCGTCCGGCCCAGCCGGCGATGGTCAGACGGTTCACCTCGGCGATATCGGCGCGGCCGCCGCCGGAACGGTCTACGACGTTGAAGGACACCTGCTGCATTGATTCGACTCCACGTAAAATATGCGGCAAATATTATTGTGATATTTCACAGGAGTCCAGCGTGTCAAAAACATTCCGCGGCACGCTGTCGTGGCTTTGCGGGTGCGACGCAGGCGAGGGGGCGAGCCCCGGCTGGAATCCAGCGCCGTTCGGAGGTTCGCGCCATTCGGCGAGTCGTATTCGTTTGTTACACTGCGCTTCTGGAAAATTACTTTTTGTAAGGGACGTATTCATGCACCACGGCATCGGCTTCATTCAGGACCTGGCGGTCGTGATGGCGCTCGCCGGCGTCGTCACCGTGCTGTTCCATCGCCTGAAACAGCCGGTGGTGCTCGGCTACATTGCCGCCGGCGTGATCATCGGGCCGTACACGCCGCCGTTCCAGCTGATCCACGACGAGCAGACCATTCAGACGCTCGGCGAACTCGGCGTGGTGTTCCTGATGTTTTCACTCGGCCTCGAATTCAGTCTGCGCAAGCTCTTCAAGGTCGGCGCCACGGCGATCGTCGCCGCGCTCTCGGAAATCGTGCTGATGCTGTGGCTCGGTTACGAAATCGGCAGCGCGTTCGGCTGGAGCCCGATGGATTCGCTGTTCCTTGGCGCGATCCTCGCGATCTCGTCGACCACGATCATCGTCAAGGCGCTCTCCGAACTGGGTTTGAAGCGCGAGAGCTTTGCGCAACTGGTGTTCGGCATTCTGATCGTCGAAGACATTCTCGCCATTGCGATGCTGGTCCTGCTGTCGGGCATCGCGCAGACCGGGCAGTTGAGCGCGGGTGTTGCCGTGGTCACGCTCGGCAAGCTGCTGCTGTTCATGACGGTGTCGCTGGTGGTCGGCATTCTGGTGGTGCCGCGCGCGTTGAACTACGTGGCGCGCGCGAAGAGCGACGAGATGCTGCTCGTCTCCGTGCTCGGCTTCTGCTTCGGCTTCTGTCTGCTGGTCGTGAAGCTCGACTACAGCATCGCGCTCGGCGCGTTCCTGATCGGCGCGATCATGGCCGAATCGCGCCATCTGCACCGGATCGAGCATCTGATCGCGCCGCTGCGCGACGCCTTTTCCGCGATCTTCTTCGTGACAATTGGCTTGATGCTGAACCCGGCCGTGCTGGTCGACTACGCGTGGCCGATCGCCGTGATCACCGTGGCGGTGATCGTCGGCAAGATCGTGTCGTGCGGACTCGGCACCTTTCTCGCCGGCAAGGACGGTCGCACGGCGATGCGTGTCGGCATGACGGTCTCGCAGATCGGCGAGTTCTCGTTCATCATCGCCTCGCTCGGTTTGACGCTCAAAGTGACGAGTGCGTTTCTCTATCCGATCGCGGTGGCGGTGTCCGCGCTGACCACGCTGTTCACGCCATATCTGATCCGCGCGGCCGATCCGCTGACTCAGCGCCTCGGTCACGCCATGCCGCGCACGCTCGCGAACGTGTTTGGCATGTACGGGCAATGGCTGGACAGTCTGAGCACGAAAACCGGCGAACCGACGCTGTTCAGCATGACGCGGCGGATCATTCTGCAGATTGCCGTCAACCTGGCGCTGGTGGCCGCGATCTTTCTGATCGTGTCGTATAGCGCGCCTTATACCAGTTCGCTGCTCGCGCACTGGCTCGGTTCCGAGCCGATGCAGCGCGTCGTGCTGTGGAGCGTGGCACTGGTCGTGTCGATGCCTTTCCTGGTGGCCGTGTATCGCAAGACCAAGTCGCTGGCCTTGCTGCTCGCCGAGGTCAGCGTGCAACCGGCGACGGCAGGGCGTTTCACGAGCGCGATCCGTTACGCGATTTCCGATCTGGTGCCGGTGGTTTCGATGGTCGGCGTGTTTCTGCTGGTGGCTGCGCTATCCGGCGGCATTCTGCCGCCGACCGGCCTGCTCGCCGCGGTGCTCATCTGCGCGGCGTTGCTGCTGGCGCTGGTGTGGCGCTGGTGCGTGAAAATCCATGCGGCAATGCAGATCGCCTTGCGCGAGAGTTTCGACGAACAGCCGGATCCTTGAGTCAGACAGACTTACTCACTCGTCAGACAGACTCGCGTCGCGGCCTCGCAAAGGGTCTTGTTTCGGGGTGCCGCAACAATGTGAGCAATTGTGTGCGGGTTTGCGGGGCTTGGCTCGCTAGCGGATAATCAGGGCATATTCATTCGTTCGCGTGGAAGGCGCCTGTCTGACTGTCATGAGCGAAAACAAACCTGAAAACGCCGGCAAGCCCGGCGATCCCACGCCGCCTTCGGCGTCGCCTGCGCCCTCCGGCGCAGCGCCCGGCGCGTCGCTACCCGGCTTTGCGCCGGATGAACCGGCAGCCTCGCTACCTCTCTCGCATGAAGATGCCATCCAGTCGCCGGTCAAGGACGCGGTGACGCCCCCGGCCCATGCGCCCGCTGACGCGGCAACCACGCCGGCTGCCGGGCAGGCGGCCGTGCGATCGTCGACCGATGATCCCGACAGCGCGTCGGCCGTCACGCCGACTGATCGGCAAACGGCGCGGCAACGCGACGCGGCCGAAGCACGCAATTCGGCTGCCGCGTCCACGGCGCAGCAGGAAGCCGAGGTTCATGAAAAGGCGGCACGCCGCACCGGAACGTATGCGGCGAGACCGGCTCCGAAATCCTCACCGACTTTCGCGAACAGCGAACCTGTCGATGCCGAACTGGTTACTTCAGTGGAAGACGCCGCCGTAGTCGATGAGGTTCAGGCCTCCGCCGGGCGCCAGGCCGGCTCGCCGCCACCCGGTTTCGGCGCGGCGCCCGACTTCAGCGCGTCCAATCCGCCGCCGCCCAACGCATTGCCGCCGTCGCCACCGCGCTATCTGAAGCACAACGATTCGGCGTGGACCGTGTTCGGCCGCATCATCGCGGCGCGCGCGCGCCAGTTGTTCGATCGCGCCGGCCAGCGGATCACGCAGCGCACGCTGCGCATCGGCGTGTCGGCGCGCATCTTTCATCCGGAGCCGGGCGCGAAGGGATTGCGCGGCAAGACCTTGCAGTATCTCGAGGAATCGATTGCGCATTGGGTGATGTCGCGCGACGTGCTCGTGTTCATGATTCCCACGGTCGGGCACCAGGGCATGCTGCATCCTAGCAATATCCGCCTGCGCGATTATGCGAAGCATCTGGACGGCCTGCTGCTGCAAGGCGGTGCAGACGTTTCGCCGCAGTCTTACGCGGAACAGGCGACCAGCCACGAGTGGCCCGGCGACCGCGTGCGCGACATGTACGAGCTCGAACTGCTGCACGAGTTCATCGAGTCGGGCAAGCCGGTACTCGGCGTGTGCCGTGGCTGTCAACTGATTAATGTGGCGTTCGGCGGCACCTTGTATCAGGACATCGCCACCGATGTGCCGACCGCAGGCGCCCACGTCAACGAGAACTACGATCAGCATCGGCACGGGATTCACTTCCCCGACGGTTCGACGCTCGCCAATATGTTCCCGGGCCAGCGCGATGCAATCGTCAACTCGATTCACCACCAGGCGGTCAAGACGCTCGGCCGGGATCTCAATATCGAAGCCGTGTCGGCGTCGGACGGCATCATCGAGGCCGTGCGCTACCGGCGTGCGCCGTTCGTGATGGGCGTGCAATGGCATCCGGAGTTTCATCGGGCGGGTGGCGCGGAGTTGCTCGACTGCACGCCATTGCTCGATACATTCCTGCGCGTGGCGCGGGAAACGCGTTTTTGAGGCGGCGTCTTTAAGGCGGCCACCCGGTATCGAGTCCACGCTTTGGGCGGAGCGGGTCGAAGTTGAGTTTCACAGGCTGGTTTGTTCGAGGCGCACCACTGCTGTTTGCGGTGGTGCGCTTCATGTTTTTGGGGCAGTGTTCCTGTTGCCTTACTGATCGAGCAACAGGCTCGCTTTCCCGGGGCTGCCTTCGCGCTTCGCTGTGCGTTACGCGCAGGCCTGTGTAACGAGATCGGCGGAAATTCCTGGCTTTTGACATCGTAGGCGTCTCGTTATCGAGATGGATATTCAGGAATGCGAGTTATCTAATGACCGCAGTGCGCATCTCTTTCGGCCGGCACTCTATCTCCATATCTTCGCCCGCTTGCTGTTGGATTCCCGCGAATCGAACGTGATTTGAGAATTATCTGAGCGAGGCGGAAGCTTGCATTTTCGCCTTATATGAACTCGTTTCTTGTGCGATTACCGGGTCGATTCGACCAGATCAGTCGCTCGCCATTTATCTCGATTTAAAGTCAGTCTGCGCGACATTTGAATGCTTCGCTTAAAGGCTAATCCGCGCGATAATCTGCGGCTGTTTTGGATTCGCATGGAGCAAGCACGTATGAAGTATCCCTTAATTGTACGGCGCGCCATGCTGCTCGCGACTTCGTGTGCGCTGTTGCAGCAGGGCGGTCTCGTGCTGGCGGCGCAAGGCGACGAGGCCGCGCCCATGGTCGGCACAAGGCCGGCTATCAACACCCTGACGCCGCAGCCCGTGGCCGACGCGCTGCGCAACGCGTCAGCCACGCCGTCTGCGGCTGGAGATGCGCAAGGCAACGTCGCCGAACTGATGCAGATGATTCACGACGCGAAGCTGAGCGAACTGCGCACCACGTATAACGGCAGTTACGGCGCCAGTCTGTTTTTCTATCCGCAGGAAATGACCTACTACGTCGCGCTATTTCAGGACAAACATTTCTGGCGGGTGATCAAGTCCGAAGACGTGGCACGCGCGGAAGCAATCTATGCGGGCTTTGCCCAGCAGACCGCGCAGCTTGCCGACGTCGAGATTCGTCGCACACAGTTGCAGGCGCAGAAGGCGTACATCGAAGACATCATCGTGTTATCCGAAAATCGCGCCAAACGCCTGCAAGCCGATCTCGAGGTGGCTCGCACGCAGCAGGCCAAGGTCAACGACTATCAGCGTCAAACACAAGGCGAAGCGGCCGCGCTGCATGCGGAGAAGGAAAGGGCGCAGGCACAGTTGCGTCAGGTGCAGGGCGAAGTGATGCAACTGCAGAGGCAAACGGAAATGGGATTGCCGATCCAGAAGTAATTGCGGTAGCGTGATAAAGCCCGGTCATTCATTCACGAATGGCCGGGCTTTTTTATGCCACGCCGCTGGGATTGCGGCGTGGCTACTTCGCGAATTGATCGGGGATCTCGGTCACGCGCCGCTGTGAAAGACGGCTCATCCACTCCGTTCCCGCGCTGTCGGACGCATTGTTCGAAGAGCCGGCGTGCGATGGCGGTGTATCGCGCAGATGCGTCGACGCGGACAGTGTCACACCCGCGTATTCGTCGACGCCGAGTCGAGTCGGCGCGAGAGGCGAATAGGATCCCGCAGCCGAAGGCCTTGTCGTCGAACCTTCCGCAACGCTCCGGGTTGCGATCTGCGGCACGTCACCGGTATTGCCCGCTGAGTGCGACGATTGGTTTGCGGCGGCGTACCGCGTGGTGTGCGGGCGGTTTTGTTGCTGTTGCGTAGCGCTTGTCTCACGAGCGCGGTGATAGCGACGTGCGCCCGTCTTATCGGCGGAGATGCGCGCCGGAGCAGAGGGCAATGCCTGAGTAGAGGCGTGGGCCGAAACGCTTGTAGACACCGTTGCCGACGTCGGGTTGGATGCACGCGCGAACGTTGGCGCCACGCCCGGGAGCGCGGGCGTCGAGCCGGCAACTGTTGTGGGCGCGCTCACCGCACCGTTGCCAACCGCGAGGTCGCTTACCGTCACCGGCGACCGAAGGTCCGATACCTGCGAACTCCGTTGAGCCGATACCCGGGCGGCGACAGGAGTGGCCACTTGGCGATGCGCCAGATGGTCGAACCCAATCCACGCCAGCACTGCCGCGCCGCCGAGTACGCACGCGCCGCCCGCTAACGCGCCCCAATGGTTGCCATAACCACGCGCCGCCGTTACATACGCGGGCCCGACATTGGGCGGGACGACAGCCGTTTCAACAGCCGTTTGTCCGGCGCCTCGGGCGGTGCGGCGAAGACCGTTGCCTGCGCTGTTGTCGCGGTGGACCCGGACTGAGCGGCAACCGCGATCGCGCGTTGTTCTTCCAGCGGCGACCACCGGCAAAGAGAGCGAATGGCCTGATCGCTCAGACAGAACGTGCGCAGCATGGCTGCATAGAGCGCCTTGAGTTCCGCCCGCAAACTGTAGCCCGGTGGAAGCAGCGCCCAGTCCCGGCCGAAGGGCGCGGGCACATGACCGAGCGGGCGCAGGCGGGGCAGCGCCAGATAGCCTTCGATCGGGGTGAAAGGAATGGTGGACATCGGTCTTTTCCAGCGCCTCGTAAGGGGAATGCCGATCGGCGTTCCCGTGGTCTGCGGGGACTCAGGCCTCGGAGCGATGCGCGTGAACGCCTTCTATACACGTCCCACGTCAACGCCGCGTACCAGCGTTATGCTCGCGGTGAGCGAAATGGCACATGAACACATGAGCACGTGGGCGGGTCGCTATGAAGCCAACGGAGTGCGGAAGATGATGCCTGGAAGCAGCCGGCCTGGCGATCGGACGGTTCCGAAATGAGGTGCCGAACCGTCCAGCAGGGTGTAAAACCCTGACGACGAACAGGCGGGCCAACCGGTTTTATCGGTCGAATCTGTATACGTAGCGCAACGCCGTAATATCCACGCCGCCCATATGGTCCGGTTCGGCGCCGACAAATTGCCAGCCTTGCCGCTCGTAAAAGCCGATCGCCGGCGTGTTGCCTTCGAGCACGTACAGATAGAGCTGCACCTCGCCTTGCGCGCGAGCCCAGTCCTCGGCGGCCTGCATCAGCAGCTTGCCGACGCCGAGACCCTGATAGGCGGGCCGCGCGTGCAGGTTATCGAGCAGTACACCCCACGCGGACTCCGGCTGACGTTCGACGCAGACAAAGCCGGCCGGCTCGCCCGCGAGTTCGGCGATCAGCACGATGCGGCGCTCGCCGCCGGGCGCGCTCAGACGCGCTTCCCAGTAAGCGGCGCGTTCGCTCGCGACTTCGCCGTCGAGAAAGGCGTCGGGCAACAGACCGCGGTAGGTGGCCTGCCAACTGCTGCTGTGGATCGAAGCAATGAGCGCGGCATCCGCGAGAGTCGCGGGGCGCAGCGAAAGAGCGGGGAGGGTTCGCATCGGTAGTGATCAACGGAAATGCCTGACTGCAAAATGTTACCGCGACGACAGGTGACACCCTTTGTAATGAAACTGTATGTATTACGCGACAGCGCCATCAACGGTAACATTACGTGGAGCGGCCACCGCATGATTCACAACGTTTACCCTGATACCGCGGGAATGCGTTCAGCATGAGAATGCAGCGCCCCCGGCGCGTTCTTCCATCCGACCGAGGCATCCGCTTGCCGAACGCAGTGGATCGTTTCAACTGCCTGCGCGTTACCGCTTCTTTCGTGGCGACAGGTCCATCAGAGAATGTCATGTCTACTGCGTCACACGCTACTTCCTCATCGGAAGAATCCAAGGTCAAGACGGTATTCCGCGTGGTCAGCGGCAACTTTCTTGAGATGTACGACTTCATGGTCTATGGCTATTACGCTTCGGCGATCGCCAAGACCTATTTCCCGAGCGGCAACGAATTCGCCTCGTTGATGCTGTCGCTGTCGGTGTTCGGCGCGGGCTTCCTGATGCGGCCGCTCGGTGCGATCGTCCTTGGCGCCTACATCGACCATCACGGCCGGCGCAAAGGCCTGATCCTCACCCTCGGCCTGATGGCGCTCGGCACGCTCACGGTGGCGGCAATTCCAGGTTACGCGACGATCGGCGTACTGGCGCCGATGCTCGTGCTGTTCGGCCGGTTGTTGCAGGGCTTCTCGGCCGGGGTCGAATTGGGCGGCGTCTCGGTGTATCTGTCGGAGATCGCCACCAAGGGCAACAAGGGCTTCTACTGCGCGTGGCAGTCGGGCAGCCAGCAGGTTGCCGTGGTGTTCGCCGCGCTGATCGGCGTGCTCCTGAACAAGATGTTGCCGGCCGACCAGATGGGTGCCTGGGGTTGGCGCGTGCCGTTCCTGATCGGCTGCCTGATCGTGCCGTTCCTGTTCCTGATCCGCCGTTCGCTGCAGGAAACCGAGGAATTCAAGGCGCGCAAACACCATCCGAAGATGGGCGAGATCATGAAGACGATGGCCGCGAACTGGGGCATCGTGCTGGGCGGCATGGGCATGGTGATCATGACCACCGTGTCGTTCTACATGATCACGGCCTACACGCCGACCTTCGGCAAGGAAGTGCTGAAACTGTCGTCGATCGATACGCTCGTCGTCACGGTCTGTATCGGTCTGTCGAATCTGATCTGGCTGCCGCTCGCAGGTGCGTTGTCGGACCGGATCGGCCGCCGTCCGGTGCTGCTGGCCTTCACGATCCTGACTATCATCACCGCGTATCCGGCGCTGCAATGGCTGGTGGCGGATCCGTCGTTTGCGCGTCTGCTGGAGGTCGAACTGTGGCTGTCGTTCCTGTACGGCAGCTATAACGGCGGGATGGTCGTGGCGCTGACCGAGGTCATGCCGGTCGAAGTGCGGACCGCCGGGTTTTCGCTCGCCTACAGCCTTGCTACGACGATCGGCGGTTTCACGCCGGCCATCTCGACGCTGCTGATTCACACCACCGGCAACAAGGCGGCGCCGGGTCTGTTCCTGGGCGTGGCAGCGATTTGCGGGTTGATTGCGACGCTGGTGCTGTACCGCACGCCTGAATCGCGCGATCAGTACCGGACAGCCTGAGCTTCGCCGTTCATTCGGTCAAAACAAAACCCCGCGTTCATCACCGAACGCGGGGTTTTGTTTTTGGCGGAACAGCTGCGCCGACCTTGGCTGCGCGGCGTCCGGTCACTGCTTACGCAATTCGCTCGCCACAGATTCCACGACTTCACTCCATGCGCCCGGTTGCGACTGACGCACCAGCGTCGCGCCCGGATACCACGGGCTGCGCGTTTCGCCGGCAAACCAGCGCCAATCCGCGGCGAACGGCAGCATCAGCCAGAGCGGCTTGCGCAGTGCGCCGGCAAGGTGCGCGATGGCTGTATCGATCGACACCACTGCATCAAGCCGTTCGATGATCGCCGCGGTGTCCGCAAAGTCGCCGATCCGCCCGTCGAAACGATGAATCGACGCCGCGCGCGGATGCGCGTCAAGCGCCACGCGTTCGTCGGCGCTCAACTCGGGTTGCAGCACGATCCAGTCGATGCCTTCGAGCGCGAACAGCGGGTCGAGCATGGCGAGCGGCATCGAGCGCGTTTCGTTTTGCTGGATGCGTCCGGACCACGCAATGCCGATCTTGCGTTTTGCCTGGCCGCCGAGCGAGCCGCGCCACTTGCGGCCATAAGCGGGCGGCACGTCGAGGTAGGGCGTGCGCGCGGGAATGGTGTCGTAAGTCGTGCCGAGTGCGAGCGGCAGGCTCAGCAACGGGCATTGCAGATCGGCGGAGGGGCGCGGCGTGCCCTGGGCGATCAGCGTCACCCGCCAGGCTTGCGCGGCAGGCGCCAGCAACGGCAGTAGTTGCGGCTGCACTTCGAGTATGACGCGCGCCGCGCGCTGCGTGACGAGCGGCACGAAGCGCACGAACTGCAGCGTGTCGCCGAACCCCTGCTCGGCATGGACCAGCAAGGTACGTTGTGCGATCGGCTCGCCGTGCCAGCGTGGCAGCGTCTGAATCACCGGCTGCGCGACGGTTTGCAGACGCCACTCGTACTCCGGCAGCCCGCGTGCGAAATCGCGCAGCGCGAGCCAGGCCAGCGCGCGGTTCATATGCGCGGAGGCGAGGTCGGGGCGCAGGCGCAGCGCCTGATCGAATGCGCGCACGGCGGGGCCATGCGCGCCCAGCGCCTGGTGCGCGGTGCCCAGACTCAGCCAGGCGAGCGCGAACTGCGGATCGAGACCGACCGCGCGTTCGAGATAGGGCAGTGCTTCCGCATGGCGCCCCAACGCCGCGAGCGCATTGCCCATGCCGAAGATGGCTGGCGGCAGGTTCGGCTGTAAGCTCAACGCTGCCCGGAACGATGCGACCGCGTCCGCATGGCGGCCGGTGGCGTCGAACGTATTGGCGAGATTGAAGTGCGCGGCGACGAAGCGCGGCTCGGCCGCCAATGCCGTCTGGAAACACGGGATAGCCTCTGCCGCGCGGCCGAGCGCGTTCAGCGACATGCCCATGTTATTGAGCGCGCCGGCGTGACCGGGACGCAGTTCGAGGGTGCGCCTGAACGCGGCGATCGCTTCCGTGTGGCGACCGAGCGCGTGCAGCGCGTTGCCGAGGTTGTTGTGCGACGAGGCGTCGTTCGGTTGCAGGCGCAACGATTTCTCGAACGCGTCGGCGGCGTCTTCGTGACGGCCCGCCGCTGCATACGCGTTGCCGAGGTTGTAGTGCGCCATCGGGAACGAGGGCGCCAGCGTCAGCGCGTTGCGGAACTGCTCGATGGCGTCGTCGATCTGGCCCAGCGCCTTTAGCGCGTTGCCCAGGTTCAGTTGCAGCGCTGCGTCTTCCGGGCGCAGGTTCACCGCGCGCCGCACGAGCTCGGCGGCTTCGGCGTGCTGGCCCTGCTGGTGGCGCAGGACGCCCAGCAGGTGCAACGCATCGACGTGCGCGGGGTTGCCGTCGAGCGTCGCGCGGTAGCCGCGTTCGGCGTCTTCGAGGCGGCCGTCACGATGCGCCGCGAAAGCGCGGTCAAATACAGGTTGCATGACGGGGGATGGCATTCGGGTGAGGCAGAGGCCGCATTTTCCCACACTCGCCGCAGCGTGCTCCGATTTGACCGGATGTCTCGATATCTATAATGTGTGAGTACATGTTCACATGTACTTTCTTGTCGCTCTTTGTCATGGCTTCTTCCCCCGCTTCGTCCACTTCGGTTGCCGGCTACGACGATCTTTCGGTCGACACCATCGTGCCGCTGGCCGACCTGTTTCGCCTGCTCGGCGACCCCACGCGGTTGCGCATCGTGCTGGCGTGTCTCGACGAGCGGCGCGCGGTCGGGGCGATCGCGGAGGCGCTGGGGTTGTCGTCGTCGCTGGTGAGCCACCATTTGCGGCTGCTGCGCGCGGCGCGGATCGTGCGCGCGGAGCGGCAGGGCAAGCAGGTCTTCTATCTCGCCGCAGATCGCCATATCAGCGCGATGCTGGCGGGCATGCTCGAACACGTGGCCGAACCGGCCGGCAACGATTCCCAGGACGCGTCATGAATAAACCGGATACCCCGAACGGAACCGCGGCAGGTCACGAGCACGCGCCTGCTGGGCAGGAACACGATGGGGTGTCGGGCGGCTGTGGCCACGATCACAGCGCCCATAGCCACATCGACCACAGCCACGGCGGTCACGATTACGGCGCTGACGATCACGCCAGTCACAACCACAGCAGTCACAACCACAGCAGTCACAACCACAGCAGTCACAACCACGCCGGCCATCACCACGCTCACGCCCCTGTCGCAGGCCACGGCCGCTCGTTCGCCCTCGCCGTTGTATTGAACATCGCCATCGTGGTCGCCCAGGCGGTCTACGGTGTGATCGCTCATTCCACCGCGCTGCTCGCCGACGCCGGCCACAATCTCTCCGATGTCCTCGGCCTGCTGCTCGCCTGGGGCGCCGCCTGGCTCGCCACGCGCCGTCCGTCGGCGCGCTATACGTTCGGTTATGGCAGCTCGTCGATCCTGGCTTCGCTCGTCAATGCCGGACTGTTGCTGTTCGCGTGCGGCGTGATCGTCGCTGAAGCAATCGGGCGGCTGATCAATCCGGCACCGGTGGCGGGGCTCGCGGTGTTCGTCGTGGCAATGGGCGGTGTGGTCATCAACGGCATTTCCGCGTGGCTTTTCATGCGCGGGCAGCAGGATGACCTGAACATCCGCGGCGCGTTCCTGCACATGGCGGCCGATGCCGGCATCTCCGCAGCGGTCGCGGTGAGCGGTCTCGTGATCCTCTATACCAACTGGACGTGGCTCGACCCGGTAATGAGCCAGCTCGTGGTGGCGGTCGTGGTGGCCGGCACCTGGGGCCTGCTGCGCGACTCGGTGCGCCTCGCGCTCGACGCTGTGCCGCCCGGCGTCGATCTGCAAGGTATCCGCGACTATCTGGCCGGGCAGCCGGGCGTGGTCGACGTGCACGATCTGCACGTGTGGGCCTTGTCGACCACCGGCAATGCGCTCAGCGCGCATCTGGTGATGCCGGCGGGCCACCCCGGCGACGAGTCGCTCGACGGTATCGTCGTCACGCTGCGCGAACGTTTTTCGATGCAGCATGCGACGCTGCAAGTCGACCTCGGCACCACAGAGCACCGCTGCGCGATGGATCATGCGCCGCACGCGCATTGAAGCTGAGCGGGACGCGCGGCAAGTCACGGCACGGGCACAACGCGATCACCACATGGTCGCCACGATGCCACGCCGGCGCTGCGATTGATGCAGCGCAACCGCTTGGCCGGTTGCCGTCAGCGCCCCCAAGGGGACTTCCTGCGGGCGTACACTAGAACGCATTGTTGTCTCCGGAGTTCCGCATGGACGCTGCCGCAAACGATGCGTCGCCGGTGCTGATCGTCGGGGCGGGTCCCACCGGGCTCGCCGCAGCGATGAGTCTCGCGCGTGCCCACATCCCCGTGCGTCTGATCGACAAGGCCATGCAGCCGAACCCGTATTCGCGGGCCATCGGCATCCAGGCGCGTACGCTCGAGTTGCTCGAGCAGCATCGACTGGTCGAGCCGTTTCTCGAGCTCGGCCATCGCGCGCGCATCGCCAATCTGTTTTCGAACGGCATGCGTCTCGCGCAGTTGGACTTCGATCCGTTGCACACACGCTATCCGTATCTGCTGTTTCTCGATCAGTCGGTGACCGAGCGCTTGCTGACGGAGCATCTCGCCACATTCGGCGTGACGATCGAACGGGGCGTCGAGCTGACCATGTTCGCGCAAGGCGCCGCCAGCATTCAGGCGACGCTGCGCCGCGCGGACGGTCACACGGAGACCATGCGTCCGTCGTACATGATCGCCGCCGACGGTGCACACAGCGCGATTCGTCACCGGCTCGGTTTGAACTTCGAGGGCAAGACCTTCGAGCAGACTTTCCTGCTAGCCGACCTGCACGCCGAAACCGATTGGCCCGAAGACGAGTTCCATATTTTCGCGTCGGGCGAAGGACTGGTCGCGCTGTTTCCGATGGGTCACGGCAGGCATCGTCTGATCGCGGATCATGCTATCGAACCTGCCGGCGTCGCGCCGGCCGAAACGCCGGCGGTGCTGGGCGAGCCGCCGCTGAACAGGGTGTCGCCGCCTTCGCTGGAAGAATGCAAGGCGCTGATCGCGCGGCGTGTGCGCGAGCGAGTCGACGTGTCGGATCTCGCGTGGTCCTCGTATTTCCATGTGAATAGCCGCATGGTGGACCGGCTGCGCGTCGGCCGTATCTTCCTTGCGGGCGACGCCGCGCATGTGCACAGCCCGGCCGGCGCGCAGGGCATGAACACCGGCATTCAGGAAGCGTTCAATCTCGGCTGGAAGCTCGCGCGCGTGTTGAAGGGCGCGGCGCCGGACCGTCTGCTCGACACCTATCACCTCGAACGTCATCCTATCGAGCGTGACGTGCTGCGGCAGACGGGTTTCATCACGCAGATGGCGGAGGCCGATCACGGGCCGCTGAAGCTGCTGCGCGAACGGGTGATGCCGGTGCTCGCCGCGCTGGGTCCGCTGCGCGACGCCGCGCGCCTGACCATCAGCGAATTGTCGATCCAGTACCGGCGCAGTCCGTTGACGCTCGAACGTGTGCTCGACGGCGGACCGCGTGCCGGCGAGCGCGCACCGGACGCGCTGGTGCATGTGGTCGACGGACCGCTCGGCCGTGCACCCGGCGTCGGCTGCGTGTTCGATCTGCACGATCCGGCGTTCTTCTCGCTGTTCCTGCTGGTGCCGCCGCTGCCCGTCGACGAAAAACCGCTGGATCCCGCAGCGAAGCATGCGCCGCCGCCGGACGCCGAACTGGAGCGCGTGGCGGCGGAAGTCGAGAGATTGCTGCCGGGCGCGGTGCGCATCTGGCGCATTACGGATACCACCGGCGACGGCGGACCGGCGCTTGCCGAATCGTATGGCCGCACGCGGCCGTCGTTCTATCTGGTGCGGCCGGACGGCTACATCAGCGCTCGCGGGCGCACAGGCTCCGATCTGCACGGCCTGCTGCGGCATTGCGAAGCGTGGTTTGCGGTGAGCGGGGAGATACCGGAGCAGGCGGCCCTGTGACGCGGGCCGCCTGAGTCGCGCAGGTGGTGAACCCGGCTAGCGTGGCCCGGCTTACACCGTTGCCGGTGCAGCGGGCGTTAGTTGCTCGCGATGTTTGATGAGCGCTTCCCGGACGATGGCCGACATTTCAATGCCGCTCGCATCGGGCTCATCGAGCGCCGCCAGCAGCGCGCGCCGCATGCGCGGCTCCCAGAAGCGGCGGATATGATCGGCGATGCCGGCGAGCGCTTCCTCGCGGTCCGGCATCGAATCGAAAAAGTCGCCGATCCGGTTGGCCATATCGATCAGGTTCTGATTGTCCATATCCGACCTCACTTGCCCGATGTCGCGTTGGCCAGTTCGCGCTGCTTCAGCAGATCGAGCTGTTCGGTGTTGAAGCGCGAATAGTCTTTCTGCCATTGCGACGGCTGTTCGACCGGCATCACCTGCACCGCGGTCACCTTGTATTCCGGACAGTTGGTAGCCCAGTCCGAGCTATCGGTGGTGATCACGTTCGCGCCCGATTCGGGGAAGTGGAACGTCGTATAAACGACGCCCGGCTGCATGCGCTCAGTCACCTTGGCGCGCAGCACGGTTTGTCCCGCGCGCGATTCGATGCCGACCCAGTCGTCCGTCCTGATGCCGCGTTCTTCGGCGTCGTGCGGATGGATTTCCAGCCGGTCCTCGTCGTGCCAGCGCGAGTTCTCGGTACGGCGCGTCTGCGCGCCGACGTTGTACTGCGACAGGATGCGGCCCGTGGTGAGCAGCAGCGGGAATTTGCGCGTGACTTTCTCGGGCGTCGCGATGAACTTCGTAATCACGAACTTGCCCTTGCCGCGCACGAAGGTGTCGATATGCATGGTCGGCGTACCGTCCGGCGCATTCTCGTTGCATGGCCACTGGATACTGCCGAGTTCGTCGAGCTTTTTGTACGAGACGCCGTGGAAGGTCGGCGTGAGACGCGCGATCTCGTCCATGATCTGCGACGGATGCGTGTAGTCCATTTCATAGCCGAGCGCGCGCGCGAGCAGCACTGTGACTTCCCAGTCGGCGTAACCCGGCACCGGCGGCATGACCTTGCGTACCCGCGAGATGCGGCGCTCCGCGTTGGTGAACGTGCCGTCTTTTTCGAGGAACGACGAACCGGGCAGCAGCACGTGCGCATACTTGGCGGTCTCGTTCAGGAAAATGTCCTGCACGACGATGCATTCCATCGACGACAACGCCGCGGACACGTGATGGGTATTCGGATCCGACTGCACGATGTCTTCGCCCTGGCAGTACAGACCCTTGAAGGTGCCGTGCACGGCGGCGTCGAACATGTTCGGAATGCGCAGACCGGGTTCGGGTTGCAGCGTGACGTTCCAGGCTTCCTCGAACAGCGTGCGCGTGACCGTGTCGCTGATGTGGCGATAGCCCGGCAGTTCGTGCGGGAACGAGCCCATGTCGCACGAACCCTGCACGTTGTTCTGGCCGCGCAGCGGATTCACGCCCACACCTTCGCGGCCGATGTTGCCCGTCGCCATTGCGAGGTTGGCGATGCCCATCACCATCGTCGAACCTTGCGCGTGTTCGGTGACGCCCAGACCGTAGTAGATCGCGGCGTTGCCGCCGGTCGCATAGATGCGGGCGGCTTCGCGCACGGCTTGAGCCGGCACGCCGGTCACCGCCTCGGTCGCCTCCGGCGCGTTTTCCGGCAGCGCGACGAAATCGCGCCATTGCTCGAACGCGCGCGTTTCGCAACGCTCGGCAACGAACGCTTCGTTCACCAGCCCTTCGGTGACGATCACATGCGCCAGCGCGTTCACGACGGCCACGTTAGTGCCCGGCCGCAACTGCAGATGATGCGACGCCTTCACGTGCGGCGTATCGACGATATCGATACGCCGCGGATCGACCACGATCAGCTTCGCGCCTTCGCGCACGCGGCGTTTCAAACGCGAGCCGAACACCGGGTGGCCGTCGGTCGGATTCGCGCCGATCACCATGATCACGTCGGCTTTATCGACCGAGGCGAACGTCTGCGTGCCCGCCGATTCGCCGAGCGTGGTCTTCAGTCCATAGCCGGTCGGCGAGTGGCACACGCGCGCGCAGGTGTCGACGTTGTTGTTGCCGAACGCGGCGCGCACGAGCTTTTGCACCAGATACGTTTCTTCGTTCGTGCAACGCGACGACGTAATGCCGCCGATCGAATCGCGGCCGTGCTTCGCCTGAATGCGGCGGAATTCCGAGGCCGCGTATGTGAGCGCTTCTTCCCAGCTGACTTCGCGCCACGGATCGGTGATCTTCGCGCGGATCATCGGCCTGGTGATGCGGTCCTTGTGCGTCGCGTAGCCCCACGCAAAGCGGCCCTTCACGCAGGCGTGGCCTTCGTTGGCCTGGCCGTTCTTGTGCGGCACCATCCGCACGACCTGGTTGCCCTTCATCTCCGCCTTGAACGAGCAGCCGACGCCGCAATACGCGCACGTGGTCACGACCGAATGCTCGGCCTGGCCGAGCATGATGACGGTCTTTTCCTGCAAGGTTGCGGTCGGGCATGCGGCCACGCACGCGCCGCACGACACGCACTCCGATTCCATGAACGGCACGTTTTCGCTGGCCGCCACGCGCGATTCGAAACCGCGCCCGGCGATGGTCAGCGCGAACGTGCCTTGCGTTTCCTCGCACGCGCGCACGCAGCGATTGCAGACGATGCACTTCGACGCGTCGTAGGTGAAGTACGGGTTCGACTCGTCTTTCTTATCCTTCAGGTGATTCGCGCCGTCGAAGCCGTAGCGCACTTCGCGCAAGCCCGTGACGCCCGCCATGTCCTGCAGTTCGCAGTCGCCGTTGGCGGAGCAGGTCAGGCAGTCGAGCGGGTGATCGGAGATGTACAGCTCCATCACGTTGCGGCGCAGCGACTGCAAACGATCGGTTTGCGTGCGGACCTTCATGCCGGCTTCGACCGGCGTCGTGCATGACGCGGGATAGCCGCGCTTGCCTTCGATTTCCACGAGACACAGGCGGCATGAGCCGAACGGTTCCAGCGAATCGGTCGCGCAGAGCTTCGGCACGTTGACGCCCGCTTCGACGGCGGCGCGCATGACGGATGTGCCGGCCGGCACGGTGACGGACTGGCCGTCGATTTCCAGCGTGACGTCGATGTCGGCGTGACGCTCGGGCGTGCCGTAGTCCGTGTCGTCGAAGAAGGAACGGGGCGAGCGCTGCTGCTGGGCTTGCGCCTTGCACGCGCAGTTGCCGGAGCCGCAGCCGCCAGTGGATGAGTTGAGCATGTCGGACATGGTGGGCTCCTGGGTCAGGCCGCTTTCGGCGCGTGTTCAGACACGTTGGCGAGACCGAAGTCTTCGGGGAAATGATCGAGCGCGGACAGCACCGGGAACGGCGTCATGCCGCCCATCGCGCAGAGCGAACCGGACACCATCGTGTCGCACAGATCGCGCAGTAACTGCACTTGCCGGGTGGACGTATCGCCGTTGCGAATCCGGCCGATCACTTCGACGCCGCGCGTCGAGCCGATCCGGCACGGCGTGCATTTGCCGCATGATTCGAGCGCGCAGAAGTGCATGGCGTATTGCGCGAGTTCGGCGAGATTCGACGTGTCGTCATGCACCACGAGGCCGCCGTGGCCCACTACCGCGCCGACTGCCGCATATGCCTCGTAGTCCATCGGAATGTCCCACTGGCTTTCCGGCAGATACGTGCCGAGCGGGCCACCCACCTGTACCGCGCGCGCGGGACGGCCGCTCGCCGTGCCGCCGCCGTAGTCGTAGAGCAACTCGCGCAGCGTCACGCCGAACGCGAGTTCGACCAGACCGCCTTGCTTGACGTTGCCCGCGAGTTGGAACGGCAGCGTGCCGCGCGAGCGGCCCATGCCGAAGTCTTTGTAGAACGCCGCGCCGCGCGCGAAAATGATCGGCACCGTTGCCAGCGTGATGACGTTGTTGATCACGGTCGGCTGGCCGAACAGGCCGACGAGCGCAGGCACCGGCGGCTTGGCGCGCACAATGCCGCGCTTGCCTTCGAGCGATTCGAGCAGCGCCGTTTCCTCGCCGCACACATACGCGCCTGCGCCTTTCGCCACGAACAGTTCGAAGCGATGCGCCGTTGAGCCGAGCACGCTGTCGCCGAGCCAGCCGGCGGCGCGTGCTTTCGTGATGGCCGCTTCGAGCGTCGCGATCGAATGCGGATACTCGCTGCGCACGTAGATGTGGCCCACCGTCGCGCCCGTCACGACGCCCGCGATGATCATCCCTTCGATCAGCACGTACGGATCGCTTTCCATCACGAGACGATCGGAGAAGGTGCCGGAATCGCCTTCGTCCGCATTGCAGACGATGTACTTCTGCGCCGCCTTCGCGCCGCGTACCGTGCGCCATTTGATGCCGGCGGGGAAGGCCGCGCCGCCGCGGCCGCGCAGGCCGGATTCGATCAGCGCTTCGCAGGCGGCGTCGCCGTCGGTTTGCAGAGCCTGGCGCAAGCCTTCGAGGCCGCCGTGGGCGATGTAGTCGTCGATGGAAAGCGGGTCCGTGATGCCGATGCGCGCGAACGTCAGGCGCTGCTGTTTCTTCAGATACGGAATCTCGTCGACCACGCCGACGCGCTTCGCGTGCGCCCCGCCTTCAATTAGGCCAGCATCGAACAGCGCAGCGACGTCGTCTGCGTCGACATTCGCGTAGCCGATGCGGCCTTCAGGCGTCCGAACTTCGACGAGCGGTTCAAGCCACAGCAGGCCGCGCGAGCCGTTGCGGACCAGTTCCACGGCGAGGCCGCGGCGCGCGGCTTCGGCTTCGAGCGCCTGAGCGAGCGCGTCAGCGCCGAGCGCCAGTGCCGACGAATCACGGGGAACGTAGATGCGCGTCATGCTGTCACCTCCACACACTTGCTGGCGGCCGCGAAGATCGCGTCGAACTTTTGCGGCGTGACCCTGGCGTGCAGCGTGCCGTTGAGCATCAGCGCCGGCGACAGTGCGCATTGGCCGAGGCAATACACCGACTCCAGTTCCACGGTCGCGCCATGCTCATGTTCGGCGTCGAAGCGGCAGCCGGTGTGTGTCTCGATATGGCGGGTGAGCGCTTCGGTGCCCATGCTGCGGCAGGCTTCCGCGCGGCACAACTGCACCGTGACCTGAGCGGCCGGCTGCGTGCGGAAGTGGTGGTAGTAGGTGATGACGCCGTGCACTTCCGCGCGCGACAGGTTCAAGGCGCGCGCGAGCGGCGCGACCGCAGCGGGCGGCACATAACCGAGTTCGTCCTGAATTGCGTGCAAGACCGCTAGTAGCGACATGCCCGGTTGCGCGTGACGTTGCACGAGCTGATCCGGCGCGATGGCGATGGAATCGTCCAAGTGGGGGCTCCTCCAAAGTCATATATGCACTTGTCATTCATAATGCGTGCACTTATGCTTCGTATATTCGATATGGGATAGCCGAACAATAGGCGGGTGATTCGGCCGGCGCAATAGGAAAGAGTTGAGCATATATGATCAGAATCGAGTGCCAGGCGCAACTGGTGGTGAAGAGCCCGGATGGCCGCGAGGCAAGCCTGTCGGACGTCGTGCCGTTGCTGGCGCTGGTGGATGAATCGGGCAGCATCGCGCAGGCGGCGACGCTTAAGGGTTTGTCCTACCGTCATGCGTGGGGTTTGCTGCGCAGCATCGAAGAGCGTCTGGGCGGTCCGCTGATTGCGAAAGAGCGTGGTCGCGGCTCGGTGCTGTCCGAACTCGGGCAAGCGGTTTTGCGTGCGCAGCGTCTGTGCGGGGAACGGCTCGACGGCAATATGCAGGCGCTCGCCAGCGAAGTGGCAAGCGATCTGAACCGCTGGCTCGCACCGCCCGCCGATGACGTGCGCATCTTCGCGTCGCACGGTTATGCCGTGGCCGCGCTCGTCACTGCGTTGGTCGCCAACGATCTGCCGGTGGACATCAAGTATCGGGACAGCGCCGACGCCGTGAGCGCGCTCGCGCGCGGCGAATGCGACCTGGCCGGCTTCCATTTGCCGCTCGGCGAGTTTCGCGCGGTATGCGCCGATACGTACCGCCGCTGGCTCGATCCACAGCGTCACGTGCTCGTGCATCTCACGCGGCGCAAACAGGGACTCTTTCTCGGCAAGGGCAATCCCAGAGGAATCGTGGGTCTGGGTGATCTCGCGCGCGACGACATTCGCTTCGTCAACCGGCAACCCGGCTCCGGCACGCGCATGTTGCTGGATCTCGCACTACGGAAAGTCGGGGTGGATCCGGATCGGGTCAATGGTTACGCGTCGACCGAACTCACGCACTCGGCGATTGCGGCGTTCGTCGCGAGCGGCATGGCGGACGTCGGCTTCGGCGTGGAGCCCGCGGCGCATCACTTCGGTCTCGACTTCATTCCGGTCGTCGACGAAGACTATTATTTCGCCTGCGATCGCGCGCGCCTCGAGCGCGCGCCGCTTGCGGCCGTGATCGGCTTGCTGCGCGGCAGCGCGTTTCGCGAGAGCGTCGATCAACTCGAAGGCTATGATCCGCAGGACTGCGGCGAGGTGGTTGCCCTGGAAGAGGGGCTCGGCGAAACGACGGCGTAAGCAGCCGTAAACATCAGCCTATGTTCGGCGCTGCGTATGGCGTCCGTTTGGGATACTCTTTAAGCTTCCGCTTCCGCCTTAACCGCGCGTTACGTCGCGCCGATCAATATGAAAGTTATTTTTTACGCATGTGCTGCCGTGGCGACGGCTGGTGTGCTGCTCGCCAGCGCTTCGGTTGCTGTCGCGCAGAATTCGCCGGGTGTGCCGGGCGGTATCCTGCAAGATCAGTTTCGTCTCGCCGAGCATCCGCAAATGCCGTTTGCCGCGTCGGCGCCCTCCGACAAATACCAGAGCGGCAAAAAATCGGCCATGCGCAAGCGCGGCGATATGGGCGATCCGAATGGCTGCAATCTGCAGTGCCCTAAAGACGAGTAAGCGGACGCACGAGTCCGGTGGTAGTGCGGCGCCGGCGTTCTGCCGGCGTTTTTCGTCTGGTCTTCAGGTTTCGTGGCCCGGCGTTGCCGTTGCCGCGTTCATGGCAGACGCTCAAGGTTTGGCCGTGTGCCACACGTCCTTGAAGCCATTTCCCTTCATATCTCCCGCCTGCTTGTCCGCTGCGTAGCGGTAGAGCGGATGGCCTTTGTACGCCCATTGCTGCTTGCCGTCCGCGCCGGCGATCAACGTCCAGTCGCCGGACGGTTTGTCCGATGCGCCGGCGGTGGCTGCCGGCCAGTTGTTCAGGCAGCCGCCGGTGCAGGCGCTCACACCGGGCGTGGTGTCTTTGTCGAAGGTGTAGAGCGTCATGCCGTCCGCCGTGACGAAGCGCCCGTCGACGATTTTCGGCGCTTCGGCGAAAGCGCTTTGTTGCAGCGCGAGGAGGGCGAGGCAGAAAAGAGTTTTGCGCATGATGTCGGCTCCTGATCTTGGTGTGGTTTCGCGCTAGACGCGGCGTGCGCGCGCGTGAGGATTAAACGATTGAGCGGATGCGTTTATTCCAGTCATGCTCTTCGAAAGTGGAGCGCGATCGGGCAGCGTCAGGGAGTGGCGAGCCGACGAGTTAGGCGGAGGCGGCGCCGGACGACAAAAAACCCGCAAGCAGCTGGCCGCTTACGGGTTCCGGGTGAGACTTGAATGTACTGTCTGAAACGTGTTCTGGTGGAGGCGGCGGGAATCGAACCCGCGTCCAGAAGCACTCTACGACCAGTTCTACATGTTTAGTTCTGTCATTTGATTTAACCGTAGTGACGCGGACGAACACGCTGCACTACGGCGATTCACTAGGTTTTCGACCCGGATGTCGTGACACCACCAAGGCTTAACTGACGTATATGACCTCTGTCGGTATTGCTACCGGTCTTGCGACTCTAGCCCGTCAGTAAACTAGGCAGAGGACGGCGGCCCTTAGGCTGCCAGTGCGAACGTATCGTCGTTTGCAGTTACGTTTTTCCCATTGATTAACGAGGTGACGGGTCCTCGACATGCCCTAGCCGCTTCGCAACCCCTGTCGAAACCAGGTCGCCCCCGCGGTTCGTTGCTCAACTTTCTGAGCCAGCGTAGATTTTACAATAGATTGACAGCCGCGTCCTGACTCATTGATGTGGCCGCCGCAGCGGTGCGCCGGCTTCGGCGTGCCGGCTGAGCGCGCTTCAGCCGAGGTCGCGCAACAGCCTCTGCAATTCAGCCGTCGATTGGACGACGTGTTGCGCATGCCATTGCGTGGGCGGAATATCGTTGCCGCAGTAGCCGTACGCCGCCGCGACCGTCTTCATGCCGGCCGCGAAACCCGCCTGCACGTCGCGTAGATCATCGCCGACATAGACGATGCGCTCCGGCACCACGTCGAGCTCGCGCGCGGCGTGCAACAAGGGCGCCGGGTGGGGTTTCGAGTGCGGCGTCGTGTCGCCGCTCACGATGCAGCCGGCGCGCTCTTCCAGTCCGAGTTGCGCGATCAGCGGCTCCGTGAGCCTCGCTACCTTGTTGGTGACGATGCCCCAGCGCACGCCGCGAGCGTCGAGCTCGTCGAGAATTTCGGGAATGCCGGGAAACAGCGTGGTCTCGATGCACAGATCCGCTTCGTAGTTGGCGAGGAACTCCTCGCGCATCGACGCGAACTCGTGATTATCGGGGCCGATCCCAAACGCACCGCCGATCAGCCCGCGCGCGCCCGCGGACGCCAGCGGGCGCAGATCTTCGAGCGGCACCATCTCGAGCCCGCGATCATGGCGCATTTTGTTGACGGCGGCCGCGAGGTCGGGCGCCGTGTCGGCCAGCGTGCCGTCGAGGTCGAACAGCACAGCCAGGCAAAGACCGAGTGCGTCTTCGTTATCTTCGCGTTGGGGCAGGGGCGTGGGATCGCTCATTGATTGGGTAGGTCCGGCAGGTCGGGGCGGATCAGGCGTCGCGGCGGCAGGCGAGCATGTAGTTCACGCTCGTGTCGGCGGACAGCGTGAAATGCTTGCTGAGCGGGTTATAGACAATGCCTTTGATATCGGCCGTACGCAGGTTGGCGGCGCGCACGAAGCTCGCCAATTCCGACGGCCGAATGAACCGCGCGTAGTCGTGCGTGCCCTTGGGCAGCATTCGCGCGATGTATTCGGCTCCGATCACGGCGAACAGGTACGACTTCACATTGCGGTTCAGCGTGGAAAAGAACACCCAGCCACCGGGTTTCACCAGCGTCTTGCACGCTTCCACAATGGCCGCGGGTTGCGGCACGTGCTCCAGCATTTCCATGCAAGTCACGACGTCGAACGTGCCCGGTTCGCGGGCGGCGAGCGCCTCGGCAGCGATTTCTTCGTAATCTACGGTTACACCGCTTTCAAGGCTGTGAAGATCGGCCACGCCCAGCGCCTGGGTCGACAGATCGATGCCTTTGACGTGCGCGCCGAGGCTTGCCATTGACTCGGACAGAATGCCGCCGCCACACCCGATATCCAGCACGGTCTTGCCCGCGAGATGGGCGTGCGCGTCGATCCAGCTCAGGCGAATCGGGTTGAGCTCGTGCAGCGGCTTGAATTCGGCATTCGGATCCCACCAGCGATGCGCAAGGTCGCTAAATTTCTGCAGTTCGTGGGGATCGGCATTGGTCATGGCGGAAGCTGCCTCGAAGAGAGCGGTGAGCGGGCGCTCGAGGATAAACCCTGAGTATATAGGTCGAGGGACGGGGCGGCAAAATGCCGCCCCCTCGCGGTCCGGTCGACGTCCCTCGCGGCCTTGGGCACGCGGCAGGACATATAAAAAAAGCCCCGCCGAAGCGGGGCTTTGATACTGCGGCAATGTGCAGCTTATTGCTTCGAAGTACCGACAACTTCGACTTCCACGCGACGATCCGGTGCGAGGCAGGCGATAAGTTGCTTGCGGTTCTTCTGGTTGCAACCGGTCGTGACCGGGTTGCGCTTGCCCTTGCCTTCCGTATAGATACGGTTGGATTCGATGCCCTTGCTGACCAGGTATGCCTTCACAGCTTGAGCACGGCGCAGCGACAGACGGTCGTTGTACTTGTCCGAACCGATACGGTCCGTGTAACCCGTTGCGACGACGACTTCGAGGTTCAGTGCGCCGATCTTCGATGCCAGATCGTCCAGCTTTTCCTTGCCGCCCGGCTTCAGGATTGCCTTGTCGAAGTCGAACAGCGCGTCAGCTTGATACGTAATCTTTTGGCTCGTGATGGCCGGTGCAGGTGCGACCGGAGCCGGCGGGGTCGGAGCCTGGGCAACCAGGGCGCCATCGCACTTTGCGTTGGCCGTTGCCGGCGTCCAGAATGCATCGCGCCAGCAAAGCTCGTTCGTGCCGTTCATCCACACGTATTCGCCGGTACCATTCACCCAGTTGTCGTTCGTGGCTTGTCGCGACGCCGGCACCGATTGCGCCATGGCGGATGCAGCCATAACTGCGGTAGCTGCAATGAACGCGAGCTTTGAAAGTTTATTCATATTTCTCCTCTCGAAATTGAGATTACCGCAGGTTTACTGCGAGCCTGTTGACGAAGACAAGTCATACATTGCTCGAAGTATAACATCGGTGTAGAACAAAAAACGTGCTGTGTAGACTTCGAGCAGTGTCTAACTCTTTGTGCGTTGGCATTTTGCCATATCGTTCCCTTCCAACGATAAAAAAATCTGCCCCCCATCAAATCACCTTCCAATTGTGGTGCATGCGCAACAGAAGTAATCGCCCGGAGGCGCCGCCAGTCATGGCTCAGCGGCGAATTGCCCCACGCACGAATCGAGCCTGCCCTGTCTCAAAAATGGGGCGTCGAGGCGTGCTCCGCATTCGCTGCCTAATAGGTATACGTACCTTCGTCGGCGCGGATTCGCGGCATGTTAGAATCGCGTGATGCGTTGCGCCTGCAATGCTTACGCGAAGACGCGGCGAAATGTAGTCAAGCCGTCGTCTTGGCACGTAAAAGATACGGATAATGGATCAATTCGCCAAAGAGACTCTGCCAATCTCCCTAGAGGAGGAAATGCGCCGTTCGTATCTCGATTACGCGATGAGCGTGATCGTAGGGCGTGCGCTTCCCGATGTTCGCGATGGCCTGAAGCCGGTGCACCGGCGCGTGCTGTACGCGATGCACGAACTGAACAACGACTGGAACCGGGCTTACAAGAAGTCGGCGCGTATTGTCGGCGACGTTATCGGTAAATATCACCCGCACGGCGACACGGCTGTTTACGACACCATCGTCCGGATGGCGCAGGACTTCTCGCTGCGCTACATGCTGGTAGACGGCCAGGGCAACTTCGGCTCGGTCGACGGCGACAATGCCGCGGCCATGCGGTACACCGAAATCCGCATGGCGAAGATCGGCCATGAACTGCTGGCCGACATCGACAAGGAAACGGTCGACTTCACGCCGAACTACGACGGCAGCGAAAACGAGCCGGCCATCCTGCCGGCGCGCATTCCCAATCTGCTGATCAATGGTTCGTCCGGTATCGCGGTCGGCATGGCAACCAACATTCCGCCGCACAACCTCAATGAAGTTGTCGACGCCTGCCAGCATCTGCTCAAGAACCCGGAAGCCACGATCGACGAACTGATCGAGATCGTTCCGGCGCCCGACTTCCCGACGGCCGGCATCATCTACGGCGTGGCGGGCGTGCGCGACGGCTATCGCACGGGCCGCGGCCGCGTGGTGATGCGCGCGCTGACGCACTTCGAGGAAATCGACCGCGGCCAGCGCATGGCGATCATCGTCGACGAGCTGCCGTACCAGGTGAACAAGCGCTCACTTCTGGAGCGCATCGCCGAACTGGTCAACGAAAAGAAGCTCGAAGGCATTTCCGACATCCGCGACGAGTCCGACAAGAGCGGCATGCGCGTCGTGATCGAACTGAAGCGCGGCGAAGTGCCGGAAGTGGTGCTCAACAATCTGTACAAGGCGACCCAGCTTCAGGACACCTTCGGCATGAACATGGTCGCGCTGGTCGACGGCCAGCCGAAGCTGCTGAACCTGAAGGAAATGCTGTCGTGCTTCCTGTCGCATCGCCGGGAAGTGCTGACGCGGCGCACTGTATACGAACTGCGCAAGGCGCGCGAACGCGGCCACGTGCTCGAAGGCCTGGCGGTCGCGCTTGCCAATATCGACGAGTTCATCGCAATCATCAAAGCGGCGCCGACTCCGCCGATCGCCAAGCAGGAATTGATGGCGCGTCCGTGGGATTCGTCGCTGGTGCGTGAGATGCTGGCGCGTGCCGAGACGGAAAACGCGTCGGCGGGTGGTCGCGAAGCCTACCGTCCTGACGGTTTGAATCCGTCGTTCGGCATGCAGTCCGACGGCCTTTACCGTCTGTCCGACACCCAGGCTCAGGAAATTCTGCAGATGCGTCTGCAGCGCCTGACCGGCCTGGAGCAGGACAAGATCATCGGCGAGTACCGCGAAGTCATGGCGCAAATCGCCGACCTGCTGGACATTCTGGCTCGCCCGGAACGCATTACGGCGATCATCGTCGAGGAACTCACGTCGATCAAAGCCGAGTTCGGCGATGCGCGCCGCTCCAAAATCGAGCTGAACGCAACCGAACTGAACACGGAAGATCTGATCACGCCGCAAGAGATGGTCGTGACCATGTCGCACGCGGGTTACGTGAAATCGCAGCCGCTGTCCGAGTACAGCGCGCAGAAGCGGGGTGGTCGCGGCAAGCAGGCCACGGCAATGAAAGAAGACGACTGGATCGACACGCTGTTCATCGCGAACACGCACGATCACATTCTGTGCTTCTCCAATCGCGGCCGCGTCTACAGCGTGAAGGTCTATGAAGTGCCGCAAGGTTCGCGGAACTCGCGCGGCCGTCCGATCATCAATATCTTCCCGCTTCAGGAAGGCGAGAAGATTACGGTCGTCTTGCCGGTCAAGGAATTCTCGGCTGACAAATTCGTCTTTATGGGCACTGCGTTAGGAACCGTAAAAAAGACGCCGCTGGAAGCCTTTGGGCGCGTGTTGCGCAAGGGTATTATTGCGGTCGGTCTGGATGACGGCGATTACCTGATCGGCGCCGCCATTACCGACGGTCAGCACGACGTGATGCTGTTCTCGGATTCGGGCAAGGCGGTCCGCTTCGACGAAAACGACGTGCGTCCGATGGGCCGCGAGGCGCGCGGTGTACGCGGCATGCAGCTCGAAGACGGCCAGAACGTGATCGCGTTGCTGGTAGCCGGCGACGAGCAGCAGTCGGTGCTCACCGCCACGGAAAACGGTTTTGGCAAGCGTACGCCGATCATCGAGTACACCCGTCATGGCCGCGGTACGAAGGGCATGATCGCGATCCAGACCTCGGAGCGTAACGGCAAGGTCGTTGCCGCCACGCTGGTGGATCAGGAAGCGCAGATCATGCTGATCACCAATACCGGCGTGCTGATCCGTACGCGGGTATCGGAAATTCGGGAAATGGGACGTGCAACCCAAGGTGTTACACTCATCAGCCTTGACGAAGGGACCAAGCTTTCAGGTCTGCAACAGGTTGCTGAGGCGGAAGCGGAAGGTGATGCGGAAAGCGACGCCGAAGGTCCCGCTGAAGGTAACAACGCGGGTGACAGCGGCGGCGAAGAGGGCGGTGCGGCCTGATTCGTGTCAGCGTCTTACAGACTCAGTGACTGGTTGAAAGCTGTGCCGGGAATAATGGCGTATCGGGCTGATACGTATCCCGCGCAGCTTGCTGTTCAAGTTCATTTCTATTAGGGAGTAATGATGCAAAAACGATTCAAACAACTGATGTTGCTGGCTGCCCTCGTGCCGACCTTCGCCATGGCTCAAGCGCTTCAGAGCCCGGCTCCGGCGGCGCCGGCTGCTGCCGCGGCACCGGTTGATCCGGCCAAGCAGGCTGCAATCAAGGATCTGTTGGACGCAATCGACGCGCAGAAGCTCGTCGGCGCGATCGGCAACAGCGCCCAGATGCAAGCCAAGCAGCTGGTTCCGGCAATCCTGTCGGACGCTCTGAGCGAAAACAAGACGATGACGGACAAGCAGAAGCAGGCTTCCGTCCCGACGCTGCAAAAGAACGCAGTGCCGAAGCTGGTTGACGGCGCAGGCCAGGTGTTCGCAACGGACAGCTTCCGCCAGGACGCCATGCAAGCTCAGTACGACGCCTACGCGAAGTACTACAGCACGTCGGAAATCAAGGATCTGACTACGTTCTACAAGAGCCCGACCGGCCGCAAGTTCATCCAGGTGCAAGACCAGGTTGGCCGTGACGTCGTGAACGGCTTGATGCAGAAGTACATGCCGCAATCGATCAAGGCAACGCGTGACCAGGCCGACAAGGAAGTCGCTTCGGTCAAGCCGGCCAAGTAAGCCAACGCCCTGAGGCTGCGCGGATATCGCGCCAGCCGCCGCCCGGTGGGCTCGCCTCGCACGCTGGATGGCGTGCCGGGTTTGGCGGCTTGGCTGTGACAATGCGATAATGGCTGTTTGTGCACACGCGCAGACGGCCATTTTCTTTTTCGGCGCGAAATGGTCCGAAACCCGCGTCAGAAAATCGCGCCGGCACAATCGCGTTGTCATCTTCACGGTCAATGCCGACCCGGCTGTCAGCTTCGCCGATTTTTGCGCGATCTTCATTTTTCGCGCCCGCTTCCAGGATCTCACGATGCGCGTCTTTAATTTCTCCGCCGGCCCCGCGGCCATGCCCGAAGAAGTTCTGCGTCAAGCCGCCGACGAAATGCTCGATTGGCAAGGCAGCGGCATGAGCGTGATGGAAATGAGCCATCGCGGGAAAGAGTTCATGTCGATCCATGAGGAAGCGCTCGTCGATCTGCGCGACCTGCTTCAGGTGCCGGCGAGCCACCGCATCCTGTTCCTGCAAGGTGGCGGATTGGGCGAGAACGCAATCGTGCCGATGAACCTGATGGGCGCGAAGCCGCGCGCGGATTTCGTCGTGACGGGTTCATGGTCGCAGAAGTCTTTCAAGGAAGCGCAGAAGTACGGCACTGCGCATCTGGCGGCCAGCGGCCAGACGGCCGATGGTTTCACCCGCGCGCCCGCCCGCTCGGAATGGCAACTGTCGGACGACCCGGCTTACGTGCATCTGTGCACGAACGAGACGATTCACGGCGTCGAGACGTTCGAGATCCCCGATCTCGGCGATATTCCGCTCGTGGCGGATGCCTCGTCGCATATCCTGTCGCGTCCCATGGACATCGCCAAATACGGCGTGCTGTTCGGCGGCGCGCAGAAGAACATCGGCATGGCGGGCGTGACAGTGGTGGTCGTGCGCGAAGACATGCTCGATCGTGCGCAACCGATCTGCCCGTCGGCGTTCGAATGGAAGATCGTCGCCGAGAACAATTCGATGTACAACACGCCGCCCACTTACGCGATCTACATCGCCGGGCTGGTGTTCAAGTGGTTGAAGAAGCAGGGCGGCCTTGCCGCGATGGAAGCACGCAATCTCGAAAAGTCGAAGCTGCTGTACGACGCGATCGACTCGAGCAGCTTCTATCTGAACAAGGTCGAACGCGGCTCGCGCTCGCGGATGAACGTCCCGTTCTTCCTCGCCGACGAGTCCCGCAACGAAGATTTCCTGGCCGGCGCGAAAGCGCGGGGAATGGTGCAGCTAAAGGGCCACAAGTCCGTCGGCGGCATGCGGGCGTCGATTTATAACGCCGTCCCGCTCGAGGGCGTCAAAGCGCTTGTCGAATACATGAAGGAATTCGAACAGCGCAGCGCCTGAGTCATCGGGGCGCGCGCTTCCTTTCCAGCACGCATTTGTGCAGCAGCTACCGGCAGGGCCGTTTTCACGCATGGACGACGAACTCAATACCCGACTCAAACCTCTTCGCGAACGCATCGACGCGCTCGACGCGCAACTGATCGCGCTCCTCAATCAACGCGCGGCGGTAGCGCTCGAAGTGGGCGAGGTCAAGAAGCATTTCAATGCACCGGTGTTTCGGCCCGAGCGCGAACAGCAGGTGATCGCGCGTCTGCAGGACATGAGCGAAGGGCCGCTCGCAAGCGAGCATATCAGCGCGATCTGGCGCGAGATCATGGCCGCGAGCCGCGCGCTCGAAAAGACCATCAAGGCCGCTTATCTCGGCCCGGTCGGCACCTACAGCGAACAGGCGATGCACGAGTACTTCGGTCAGTCGATCGAAGGCCTGCCGTGCCCGTCGATCGACGAAGTGTTCCGCTCGGTCGAGGCGGGCGCCGCGGAATTCGGCGTCGTGCCTGTCGAGAATTCGACCGAAGGCGCGGTGTCGCGCACGCTCGATCTGCTGCTGCAAACGCAACTCACGATCGGCGGCGAGCTGGCTTTGCCGATCCACCACAATCTGTTGACGCTGAACGGTGGCCTCACCGGTGTAACGCGCGTGTGCGCGCATGCGCAGGCGCTTGCCCAATGTCAGCGCTGGCTGTCGACCAACGCGCCGCATCTGGAGCGCCAGGCAGTGTCGAGCAATGCGGAAGCAGCGCGCATGGCAGCGGAAGACCCGACCGTGGCGGCGATCGCCGGCGATCGCGCCGCGACGCACTATGGCTTGCAGGTGGCGTATGCGCTGATCCAGGACGATCCGCACAACCGCACGCGCTTCGTGATGATCGGCAAACAGCCGACCGGCCCGAGCGGTTATGACCAGACGTCGTTGATCGTTTCCGTGCATAACGAACCTGGCGCCGTATTCAAGCTGCTCGAACCGCTGGCACGCCACAGCGTGTCCATGACGCGTTTCGAATCGCGTCCGGCACGGGTCGGCACGTGGGAGTACTACTTCTACATCGACCTCGAAGGCCATCGCGACGATCCGGCGGTCGCCGCCGCGCTCGCCGAACTCGGCGAGAAGGCTGCGTTCCTGAAGATTCTGGGCTCGTATCCGCGCGCCCGCTGATGATATTCAAACGGCGACCCTGCAGCACCCGGGCGCGCCCAGCCGCACATCCCATTACTCATAGTCGTTCGGAGATTCTCATGACAGCGTCTTTCGGTCCTTCCTACGTGCGTGCCATTGCGCCTTACATCGCAGGCAAACCGATTTCGGAAGTGGCCCGCGAATTCGATCTGGACGAAAAGACCATCGTGAAACTCGCCTCGAACGAGAATCCGCTCGGCATGCCGGAATCGGCACAGCGCGCGATGGCGCAGGCCGCCAGCGAACTGGGCCGCTACCCCGACGCCAACGCGTTCGAGCTGAAGGCTGCGCTGAGCGAGCGCTACGGCGTGCCGGCCGACTGGATCACGCTCGGCAACGGCAGCAACGACATCCTCGAAATCGCCGCACACGCGTTTGTGGAAAAGGACCAGTCGATCGTCTATGCGCAGTACTCGTTCGCGGTTTACGCGTTGGCCACGCAAGGCCTGGGCGCTCGCGCGATCGTCGTGCCGGCCGTCAAATACGGTCATGACCTCGACGCAATGCTCGCGGCGATTACCGACGACACGCGCCTGATTTTCGTCGCCAACCCGAACAACCCGACCGGCACGTTTATTGAAGGCACGAAGCTCGAAGCGTTTCTCGACAAGGTGCCGCGCAACGTGGTCGTCGTGCTCGACGAGGCGTACACGGAATATCTGCCGCAAGAGAAGCGCTACGACTCGATCGCGTGGGTGCGCCGCTACCCGAATCTGCTGGTGTCGCGAACATTTTCGAAGGCGTTCGGCCTCGCCGGTTTGCGCGTGGGTTTCGCGATCGCACAGCCTGAATTGACCGATCTGCTGAATCGTCTGCGTCAGCCGTTCAACGTGAACACACTGGCGCAAGCCGCGGCGATCGCCGCGCTGAGCGACAGGGCGTTTCTGGAGAAGAGCGCCGCGTTGAACGCGCAAGGCTATCGCCGTTTGACCGAAGCCTTCGACAAGCTCGGTCTGGAGTATGTGCCGTCGGACGGCAACTTCGTGCTGGTACGTGTCGGCAACGACGACGCAGCAGGCGGCCGCGTCAACCTGGAGCTGCTGAAGCAGGGCGTGATCGTGCGGCCGGTCGGCAACTATGGTTTGCCGCAATGGCTGCGTGTCACGATCGGCTTGCCGGAAGAAAACGAAGCATTCCTTGCTGCGCTCGAAAAAGCGCTCGACCCCGCTTAAGCGGTAACCCTTGACCCGCGCGCCTCGTCGGTATTGAAAGGCGCGCTCTATGTGACCGACGTGGCCGCGTTTTCTTTTGACAAGCTGGTAATTTTCGGTGTCGGCCTGATCGGCGGATCGCTCGCGCGCGCGCTGCGCGAACGGAACGGGACCGAGGGTGCGCGCACGGTGATCGGTGTCGGACGTTCGTCCGCGTCGACCGAGCGCGCTCTGGAACTGGGTGTGATCGACGGCTCGGCGGCGCTGAACGACGACGCCTCGCTGCGCGAAGCATTGTCCGGTGCCGACTTCGTGCTGCTGGCCGCGCCCGTCGCGCAGACACAGCCGTTGCTCGAACGCATCGCGCCGTTTCTCGATCCGGCCACGATCGTCACGGACGCCGGCAGTACCAAGTCGGACGTGGTCGCCGCCGCCCGCGCGGCGCTCGGCGCGCGCATCAGCCAGTTCGTGCCCGGGCATCCGATTGCCGGCCGCGAAGCCAGCGGCGTGGAGGCGGCCTTGCCCGAGCTGTATGTGGGCCGCAATGTCGTGTTGTGCCCGCTGCCGGAGAATGCGCCGGCAACCGTGGAGCGTGTCGCCGCCATGTGGCGGGCCACCGGTGCGCTTGTGCGTGACATGGCGCCCGAGCAGCACGACCGCGTGTTCGCGTCGGTCAGCCATTTGCCGCACCTGCTTTCGTTCGCGCTGGTCGAGCAGATTCTCAATTCACCCGATGCCGCGCTGAAATTCTCGTTCGCGGCGGGCGGCTTCCGCGATTTCACGCGCATTGCCGCGTCGAGCCCGGAAATGTGGCGCGACGTCTGCGTGGCCAATCGGGTCGCGCTGCTCGACGAACTCGACGCCTATACGGCGGTACTTGCCGGCCTGCGCGCGGCAATCGAAGCCGCCGACGGTGCCGCCCTCGAAACCGTGTTCGCGCGCTCGCGCGTAGCGCGTACCGAATGGCAGGAACAGCGCGCTGGCGGCGTCGCCAATGGCGACGCGTCGAAATAACCGGAAACTGGACTCAATCATGGAATTCCTCGATCTCGGACCGTTCTCTCGCGCGTCCGGCACGATTCGTCTGCCTGGCTCGAAGAGCATCTCGAACCGGGTGCTGCTGCTCGCGGCGCTCGCCGAAGGCGAAACGACGATCACGAACCTGCTCGACTCCGACGACACCCGCGTGATGCTCGACGCGCTCGAGAAACTCGGCGTGCGTCTGAAGCGCGACGGCGACACCTGCGTCGTGACCGGCACGCGCGGTGCGTTCACGGCGCGCACGGCGGATCTGTTTCTCGGCAACGCCGGCACGGCGGTGCGTCCGCTGACGGCGGCGCTGGCGGTCAATGGCGGCGACTATCGCATTCACGGCGTGCCGCGCATGCACGAGCGGCCGATCGGCGATCTGGTCGACGGCCTGCGCCAGCTCGGCGCGAAGATCGACTACGAAGAGAACGAAGGCTATCCGCCGCTGCGAATTCGCCCCGGGCAGATCAATGCCGACGCGCCGATTACCGTGCGCGGCGACGTGTCGAGCCAGTTCCTGACCTCGCTTCTCATGACGCTGCCGCTCTTGCGGACCGGAAGCGGCGTGAGTACCGTGCAGGTGGACGGCGAACTGATCTCGAAGCCGTATATCGAGATCACCATCAAGCTGATGGAGCGCTTCGGCATCAAGGTCGAACGCCACGGCTGGCATCAGTTCGTCGTGCCGGCGGGGCAGCGCTATCAGTCGCCGGGCAGGATCATGGTGGAGGGCGATGCGTCGTCCGCTTCTTATTTCCTCGCGGCCGGGGCGCTCGGCGGCGGCCCGCTGAAAGTGGAGGGCGTCGGCCGGGCCAGCATCCAAGGCGACGTCGGCTTTGCCGATGCGCTCATCAAGATGGGCGCGAACCTGCAGATGGGCGACGACTGGATCGAGGTGCGCGGCGTCGGCCACGACAGCGGCAAGCTCGAGCCGATCGACATGGACTGCAACCTGATTCCCGACGCTGCAATGACGATCGCTGTCGCGGCGCTGTTCGCGGACGGCGCGACCACGCTGCGCAACATCGCCAGCTGGCGCGTGAAGGAAACCGACCGGCTCGCCGCAATGGCGACCGAACTGCGCAAGGTCGGCGCCAAGGTGAAGGAAGGCGAGGACTTCATCGTCATCGAACCGCCTGAAAAGCTGATTCCGAACGCCGCCATCGATACCTACGACGATCACCGCATGGCCATGTGCTTCTCGCTGGTGAGTCTCGGCGGCGTACCGGTCCGTATCAACGACCCGAAGTGCGTCGGCAAGACTTTTCCGGATTATTTCGAGCGCTTCATTGCGCTTGCTCAACCCTGATTCGACCCCGAATCGACCGACGTGCAACTTTTTCGATGAAACCGACCCGTCCCTTTCACCAGACGCCCGTCATTACGATCGACGGCCCGAGTGCCTCCGGCAAAGGCACCGTGGCCGCGCTGGTTGCCGCGAGCCTCGGCTTCCATTTGCTGGACAGCGGCGCGCTGTATCGTCTCGCCGCGCTTGCCAGCCTGCGCTACAACATTGACGCGCACGACGTCGACGCCCTTGTAAAGCTGATCGACGATCTGCATATCACTTTTCGCGAAGGGCTGGCGCAACTCGACGGCCTCGACGTGTCGGCCGAAATTCGCGCCGAGGAAGTGGGCAGCCGCGCCTCGGCGATCGCCGTGCACGCGCCCGTGCGCGCCGCGCTGGTGGCGCGCCAGCGGGCTTTCCGCAAGGAACCGGGGCTGGTTGCCGACGGCCGCGACATGGGCACGGTCATCTTCCAGGATGCCGTGCTGAAGGTGTTCATGACCGCAAGCGTCGAGGCCCGCGCGGCGCGGCGGCATAAGCAATTGATCCAAAAAGGATTTTCTGCTAACATAGATGACTTGCTCCGGGATTTGCGTGAGCGCGACGAGCGTGACAGTCAGCGCGTAGCCGCGCCGCTCAAGCCTGCAGCGGACGCAAAGCTGCTTGATACCTCCGCATTGTCAGTCGACCAGGCGGTCGAGCAGGTGGTGCAATGGTATGAAGCTTTAGTCCCGCATGCCTGATGAAAGTACCGGTTGTGCATCAGCGGCGGGCGCAGTAGAAGTTCGTTGTCAGTAGGTGCTTCGCGCGTCGTCGCGAGGCGTTGTGTTAACCCTTTAACCCCGCGTGGCATTCGCATTCTTGCCGATATTGCTGACCGTCCGGCCAGCCGGGCACCGCGAGAACCATGCAAATTTTGATTTTTATGTCCGACCTGCAAACCTCTACCCCGAATACCGAATCTTTTGCGGCTCTGTTCGAAGAGTCGCTGACCAAGCAAGACATGCGCGCTGGCGAAGTGATCTCCGCCGAAGTCGTGCGTGTTGACCACAACTTCGTGGTCGTCAACGCTGGTCTCAAGTCCGAAGCCTACATCCCGCTCGAAGAGTTCCTGAACGACGCGGGCGAGGTAGAAGTGCAGGCGGGCGACTTCGTTTCCGTCGCGATCGACGCGCTCGAAAACGGCTATGGCGACACGATCCTGTCGCGCGACAAAGCGAAGCGTCTGGCTTCGTGGCTGTCGCTGGAAAAGGCTCTCGACAACAACGAACTCGTGACCGGCACGATCACGGGCAAGGTCAAGGGCGGCATGACCGTCATGGTCAACGGCATCCGCGCGTTCCTGCCGGGTTCGCTGGTCGACACGCGTCCGGTCAAGGACACGACCCCGTACGAAGGCAAGACCCTGGAATTCCGCGTCATCAAACTCGACCGCAAGCGTAACAACGTCGTGCTGTCGCGCCGTGCCGTGATCGAAGCGACCCAGGGCGAAGAGCGCGCAAAGCTGCTCGAAACGCTGAAGGAAGGCGCGATCGTGGAAGGCGTGGTGAAGAACATCACGGATTACGGCGCGTTCGTGGACCTCGGTGGTATCGACGGCCTGCTGCACATCACCGACATCGCATGGCGTCGTGTGCGTCACCCGAGCGAAGTGCTGTCGGTTGGCCAGGAAGTCACCGCGAAGATCCTCAAGTTCGATCAAGAGAAGAACCGCGTTTCGCTGGGTATCAAGCAACTGGGCGACGATCCGTGGGAAGGCATCTCGCGCCGTTATCCGTCGGGCACGCGCCTGTTCGGTAAGGTCACCAACATCACTGACTACGGCGCATTCGTCGAAGTCGAATCGGGCATCGAAGGCCTGGTCCACGTGTCGGAAATGGACTGGACGAACAAGAACGTTGCACCGTCGAAGGTTGTGCAACTGGGCGACGAAGTCGAAGTCATGGTTCTGGAAATCGACGAAGACCGCCGCCGTATCAGCCTCGGCATGAAGCAATGCAAGCCGAACCCGTGGGACGACTTCAGCCGCAACTTCAAGAAGGGCGACAAGCTGCAAGGCGCAATCAAGTCGATCACCGACTTCGGCGTCTTCATCGGTCTGCCGGGCGGCATCGACGGTCTGGTTCACCTGTCGGACCTGTCGTGGTCGGAAACGGGCGAAGAGGCAGTTCGCAAGTACAAGAAGGGCGACGAAGTGGAAGCGATCGTTCTCGGCATCGACGTCGAGAAGGAACGCATTTCGCTGGGCATCAAGCAGCTCGAAGGCGACCCGTTCAGCAACTTCGTTGCCATGAACGACAAGGGTTCGATCGTCGACGGCGTGGTCAAGACGGTGGACGCGAAGGGTGCTGTGGTTCAACTGTCGGCGGAAGTCGAAGGCTACCTGCGCGCTTCGGAAATCGCACAAGACCGCGTGGAAGATGCTCGCAACGTGCTGAAGGACGGCGACAAGGTCAACGCGATGATCATCAACATCGATCGCAAGTCGCGTGGCATCAACCTGTCGATCAAGGCTAAGGATTCGGCCGAGCAACAGGAAGCGATCCGCGGCCTGGCTTCGTCGGACTCGAGTTCGGCTGCCACCGGCACGACGAACCTCGGCGCGCTGCTGAAGGCCAAGCTCGACGGCCAGAACCCGTAATTGAGGAGCGCCCCCAAACCTGTCGCTTCGCGCCAGGGCCCCCAAGGGGGCCAAGAAAGCTTGGGGGCGGCCCGGCGTTTTCTTGAGAGGTCTGCTGCAGTATGACCAAATCGGAATTGGTCGCCCAGCTGGCTACGCGATTTCCGCAACTTGTCCTTAAGGATGCGGATTTCGCGGTGAAGACGATGCTTGATGCGATGTCGGAGGCACTTGCCAATGGTCATCGCATTGAAATTCGCGGCTTCGGCAGCTTCGGCCTTAACCGCCGTCCGTCCCGCGTCGGGCGTAATCCCAAGTCGGGCGAAAAGGTGTTAGTACCTGAGAAGTACGTACCGCACTTCAAGCCGGGCAAGGAGTTGCGCGAACGGGTGGATCGTCGCGCGGGTGAGCCGTTGAAGGCCGAAGAGCCGGATGACGACCTGTAAATGCTTCGCTGCGCCAGTTACAGCGTGGCATAGATAGTGTCAGCGGCCAAAGCCAGCCGGCAAGAGACCAGAAAAGCGCCTTCGGGCGCTTTTTTTTCGTCTGTGCGTTTGCGTTTTTGTGCCGCCACGTTCCGCCCGGCCCGAAGTACGGTCCACAAGCGCGACTGTAGAACCCGGACAAACCGCCCCGCCGTCCCTGCTGCCTGCGGCAAGATAAAGCCGCGTAAGCCCGCAATCCGCCAGTTCCTGCCCAGCCGCGAGGGCTTCAATTACAATACGGGTCACTTCGGCGCGGGCAACACCGTGGCGCGACGCGTCATCAAGCCGGCGTCACCCCGCAACTGCCGTCAAGAGACCTATTCATGAAATTTATCGTCTGGCTGATCCGGGTGCTGGTGTTCGTGCTGCTGCTGGTGCTGGCGCTTTCCAATACAGATCCTGCTACGCTGAAATTTCCCGGTGGTTACACGTGGTCGCAGCCCCTGATCCTGATCGGCCTCGTGTTCTTCGTGGTCGGGTTGCTGGCCGGGCTGGTGTCGTCGATGCCGGCCATGGTGCGCTTGCGCATGGAAAATGGCCGGCTCAAGCGCGAGTTGCGCGTGGCGCGCGAAGCTCCGGTCGTGGTCGAGCAACCGCCCATGCCGCCGCTGATCTGAATTCCTTGTGCCGCGCACCATGTGCGCGGCTTTCCGTCTTCGCTTTCCCGTACATTTGCATTAATCGCATGGATCTAGACTTCTGGTGGCTGCTTGTCATACCCGTCGCTTTCGCGTTCGGCTGGATGGCTGCGCGCTACGACCTCAAGACGCTGCTCTCCGAAAGCGCCAACCTGCCGCGCTCGTATTTTCGCGGGCTGAACTTCCTGCTCAACGAGCAGCCGGACCAGGCGATCGATGCGTTCATCGAAGTGGTGAAGCTCGATCCCGAAACGGTCGAATTGCACTTCGCGCTGGGCAATCTGTTCCGTCGACGCGGTGAGACGGACCGCGCGATTCGCGTGCATCAGAATCTGTTGAGCCGCGCCGACCTGCCGGTCAGCGAGCGCGATCACGCGCTCTACGAGTTAGGGCAGGATTTCCTGAAAGCGGGTCTGCTCGACCGCGCGGAGGAAACCTTCCGCTCGCTCGAAACCGGCGACTACGCGTTGGGCGCGCAGCGGGCGCTCCTCACCATCTACGAAATCGAGAAGGACTGGGTCAAGTCGATCGACACGGCCCGTCATCTGGAAACGATGGGCGCGGAGTCGCTGGACAAGGAAATCGCGCAGTTCCACTGCGAACTTGCGCAGGAAGCGCTACAACAGAAGAAACCCGACGAGGCTCGCCGCCAACTCGGCTTCGCCTTGAAGGCGAACCCGACCAACGTGCGCGCCACGATCCTGTTCGGCGACGTCGACGCGGCAGGCGGCGCGCAGGAAGCGGCGATTGCCCAATGGCGGCGCGTGGAGGAGCAGAACCCCGCCTATCTGCCGCTGGTCGCCGAAAAGCTGATGAAGGCCTACGAAGCGCTCGGCCGCCCGCAAGATGGCGCCGATCTGCTTACCACGTGGGTGGACCGCTATCCGACCAACGATCTGCTCGACGTTGCTTATCAACACGTCGCATCGTTGCGCGGACCCGAGGCCGCGCATGCGCTGGCGCGCTCGCAAATGCAGAAGTCGCCGAATCTGGCGGGCATGACGCGGCTGCTTGAGGCGCAGGAAGCCGTTGCGGAAGAACCGCGGCGCAGCGAACTCGAACTGATGCGCACGTTGATTCGCCAGCGCACCAAAAATCTGCCACGGTATACGTGCCAGAATTGCGGCTTCAGGGCACGGCTTTTCTACTGGCAGTGCCCGGGTTGCAGCGGTTGGGAAACCTATGCGCCGCGTCGCGTCGAGCCGATCACCGCATCGAACTGAGGCTCAGGCTGCAACGCCGGCTTTGGCCGCGCGGTCGCGCTGCTGCCCCGGCGTGTGACAACCGCCCTGCGCGGGCGGATTTCGCAACATGTTCATGACTGGCTTCATCGCCGGGAATCATCACCGGAACCCTCTACCGGATAGCGTATGAAAATCACCATTATCGGCACGGGCTATGTGGGTCTCGTTACTGGCGCGTGTCTCGCCGAGATCGGTCACGACGTTTTCTGTCTCGACGTCGATCCGCGCAAGATCGAAATCCTCAACAACGGCGGCGTGCCGATTCACGAGCCCGGTTTGCAGGAGATGATCGCCCGCACGCGCGCGGCGCGCCGCATCACGTTTTCCACGGATGTCGAAGCCAGTGTCGCGCACGGCGACGTGCAGTTCATTGCCGTCGGCACGCCGCCGGACGAAGACGGTTCGGCCGATCTGCAATACGTGCTCGAAGCGGCCCGCAACATTGGCCGCACGATGAACGGCTTCAAGGTGATCGTCGACAAGTCGACGGTGCCGGTCGGCACCGCGCAGCGTGTGCGCGCGGTGGTCGAAGAAGAATTGGCCAAACGCGGACTTGCCGGCAGCGCGCAACATCGCTTCTCGGTGGTGTCCAATCCGGAATTCCTGAAGGAAGGCGCGGCGGTCGACGACTTCATGCGCCCCGACCGCATTGTGATCGGCCTTGACGAAGACGAAGCCGGCTTGCGCGCGCGCGAACTGATGAAGCGTCTGTACGCGCCGTTCAACCGCAATCACGAACGCACGCTGTACATGGACGTGCGCTCGGCCGAATTCACGAAATACGCCGCGAATGCGATGCTCGCCACGCGCATCTCGTTCATGAACGAAATGTCGAATCTGGCCGATCGCGTCGGCGCGGATATCGAAGCGGTGCGCCGCGGCATCGGCTCCGATCCGCGGATCGGCTATCACTTCCTGTATGCGGGTTGTGGCTACGGCGGCTCGTGCTTCCCTAAAGACGTCCAGGCGCTGATCCGCACGGCCAGCGAAAGCGGCCACAATCTGCGCATTCTGGAAGCGGTCGAAGAAGTGAACGACAGGCAGAAAGACGTGCTGGTGCAAAAGATCACGAGCAAGCTCGGCAACGATCTGAGCGGCCGCACGTTCGCGGTGTGGGGGCTTGCGTTCAAGCCCAATACCGACGACATGCGCGAGGCGCCGAGCCGCCGCCTGATCGCGGAACTGCTGGCGCGCGGCGCCCACGTGCGCGCGTACGATCCGGTCGCGGTGACCGAAGCGCGCCGCGTGTTCGCCATGGATCTGCATGACGCACCGGACCAGTTCGCGCGTCTCGCCTTTGCGACCACGCAGGACGAAACGCTTACGGGCGCCGACGCCCTCGTGATCGTGACCGAATGGAAAGAATTCAAGAGTCCGGACTTCGTCCATCTGAAATCGGTGCTGAAGTCGCCGCTGATTTTCGACGGACGCAACTTGTATGAACCGGACGCGATGACCGAGCTCGGCATCGACTATCACTCGATTGGACGCCCTTATGCCCAACCCTCTGAACTTCCGGCCGATGCCTGAGACCACGCCCGGTGCCGCTGCGTCCACGCCCGCGCCGCAGCTTACCGTCGTGCCGCGCGAACGGCTCGCCGCGGCGCGCGTGCTGGTGGTGGGCGACGTCATGCTCGATCGCTACTGGTTCGGCGACGTGAACCGCATTTCGCCGGAAGCGCCTGTGCCGGTCGTGCTGGTGCAGCGTCAGGAAGACCGCCTCGGCGGCGCGGCGAACGTCGCGCGCAATGCGGTCGCGCTCGGCGCACAGGCAGGCTTGCTATGCGTGGTCGGCCATGACGAGCCCGGCGAGCGTATCGTGCAGTTGCTGAATGAAAGCGGCGTAAAGCCGTATCTCGAGCGCGACCCGGCGCTCCTCACCACGATCAAGCTGCGGGTGCTGTCACGCCAGCAACAATTGTTGCGTGTGGACTTCGAAAATTCGCCGGCGCACGAGGTGCTGCTCGCGGGTCTCGCCCGGTTCGACGAACTGCTGCCGTCGCACGACGTGATTCTGATGTCCGACTATGCGAAGGGCGGCCTGACCCACGTCACGCAGATGATCTCGAAGGCGAATGCGGCGGGCAAGCCGGTGCTGGTCGATCCGAAGGGCGATGACTGGGAACGCTATCGCGGCGCTACCCTGATCACGCCGAACCGTGCTGAGTTGCGCGAGGTGGTCGGTCAGTGGAAATCGGAAGAAGATCTGCTCGCGCGCGTAACGAAACTGCGCACCGACCTGGAATTCAAGGCGCTGCTGCTGACGCGTTCGGAAGAGGGTATGACGCTCTTCTCGGACGACGGCGTCCTGCACGCTTCGGCTGTCGCACGCGAAGTGTATGATGTTTCGGGTGCGGGCGACACCGTGATCGCCACGCTCGCCGCCATGCTCGGCGCGGGTCTCACGCTGGTCGAGGCGGTCGGGCTCGCGAATCGCGCGGCCGGCATCGTGGTCGGCAAACTGGGCACCGCCACTGTCGACTACGACGAACTTTTTCATTGATGCGGACCGCCGGGTTCCTCGCTGTGCTTGAGTCATGAACGGCGCATAGAGGGATCCGCGGGACGGCAACTGAACCTGTCGATCGGAGTCGGCACAGAGCGCTTACTCCGATCCTATGCAAAGCTCACTACCGCAGGATCATCATGACCCTCATCGTCACCGGCGCGGCCGGTTTTATCGGCAGCAATCTCGTGAAGGCGCTCAACGAGCGCGGTGAACAGCGCATCATCGCGGTGGACAATCTGACGCGCGCGGACAAGTTCAAGAACCTGGTCGACTGCGAGATCGACGACTACCTCGACAAAACCGAGTTCGTCGAACGCTTCAAGCGCGGGGACTTCGGCAAGGTGCGCGCGATTTTCCACGAAGGCGCCTGTTCGGACACGATGGAAACCGACGGCCGCTACATGATGGACAACAACTTCCGCTATAGCCGCGAGGTGCTCGACGTCTGCCTCGCGCAGAACATCCAGTTCCTGTATGCATCCTCGGCGGCTACGTACGGCGGCTCGAGCCGTTTCGTCGAAGAGCGCGAAGTCGAGCAGCCGCTGAACGTGTACGGCTACTCGAAGTTCCTGTTCGACCAGGTGATCCGCCGCGTGCTGCCCACGGCGAAAAGCCAGATTGCCGGCTTCCGTTATTTCAACGTATACGGGCCGCGCGAAACGCACAAGGCACGCATGGCGTCGGTGGCGTTTCACAACTTCAACCAGTTCCGCGCCGAGGGCAAGGTCAAGCTGTTCGGCGAATACAACGGCTACGCGGCGGGTGAGCAGACGCGCGACTTCGTTTCGGTTGAAGACGTGGTGAAGGTCAACCTGTTCTTCTTCGACAATCCAGACAAGTCGGGCATCTTCAATCTGGGTAGCGGCCGTGCACAACCGTTCAACGACATCGCCAGCACGGTGGTCAATACGCTGCGAACGCTGAACAACGAACCGGCGTTGTCGCTCGCGGAACAGGTGCAGCGCGGGATGATCGAATATATTCCGTTCCCCGATGCATTGCGCGGCAAGTACCAGTGCTTCACGCAGGCGGATCAGTCGAAGCTGCGCGCGGCCGGCTACGACGCGCCGTTCCTGAGCGTGCAGGAAGGTGTCGATCGTTACGTACGTTGGCTATTCGGCCAGGTGTAAATAATTCGGATCCCTCTTTAAACTGGAATCTCCCGGTTGGTGATGGTCTCCAACCGGTTGTACGAGGGAGATTCCATATGTTTCGAAAAATTCTGGTTACCGCGGCCATGCTCGCCGCTTTCGGCCACGCTTATGCGGCGGTCGACGTCAACACGGCTAATGAGGACGCGCTGCGCGGCATCAAGGGCATCGGTCCTGCCAAAGCGAAAGCCATTCTCGACGAGCTTGCAGCGCATGGTCCGTTCAAGGACCCGGCCGATCTCGGCAAGCGCGTCAAGGGCATGGGCGGGCATACCGTCGAGCGCCTGCAGGCGGAGGGTCTCGCTGTCGGTCCGGCTGGCGCGGCTGCTAACACGCAGGCTGCGGCGTCTGCACAGACCAAAGGCGCGGCCGTTCCGGCCAACGCGCCGAAGAACAGTGCCACGGTGGCAGTGAAGAAATAGCCTGACGCGGAGCAGGCGCGCGGGCCCGACGGCCGCGCGCCTGCTCCATTCGCGCAGTTTTCCTTCATGGTCGGAGTCGTCACGAACACTCCTTCAGCTGTCATGCAGATGACTGGCTCCCGCGGTTCTCAGCCGCGGGCTTTTTGCGTTGAAGGCGTTCGCGGGCGGGCGCCTGCATCCATGCGGACAGAAGGGCCGCGCGGCAGGTGGGGGCACGGTGGTTTAGAATCGACGGATTAAGACTTCGCGCACCGACAGCACCAAAACCGATATGGCTTACAAAACGATTGAAGACACGATCGGCAATACGCCGCTCGTGCAACTCGTCCGGCTCCCTGACGACGAGATCCGCAGCCGCAACAACGTGATCCTTGCGAAGCTCGAGGGCAACAACCCTGCGGGCTCGGTGAAGGATCGCCCTGCGTTGTCGATGATCAAGAAAGCGGAAGCGCGCGGGCGCATCAAGCCCGGCGACACGCTGATCGAATCGACCAGCGGCAACACCGGTATTGCGCTGGCTATGGCGGCCGCGATCCGTGGCTACAAAATGGTGCTGATCATGCCGGAAGATCTGTCGGTGGAACGCCGTCAGAGCATGGCCGCGTACGGCGCGCAGATCGTGCTCACGCCGGTCACGGGCGGGATGGAGTACGCACGCGATCTGGCCGAGCAGATGCAGCGCGAAGGCAAGGGCATCATCCTCGACCAGTTCGCCAATCCGGACAATCCGGCCGCGCACGTCGAAGGCACGGGCCCGGAAATCTGGCGCGATACCGAAGGTCGCATTACCCATTTCGTGTCGTCCATGGGCACGACCGGCACGATCATGGGCGTGTCCACTTATCTGAAAGAGCAGAACCAGGCGATCGAGATCATCGGCGCGCAACCCGAAGAGGGTTCGCGCATTCCGGGCATCCGCAAATGGCCGGAAGCCTATCTGCCGAAGATTTTCGATCGCAGCCGCGTGGATCGTGTGGAGAATGTGAGCCAGGCCGCCGCCGAGGCTATGGCGCGCCGTATGGCGTCGGTGGAAGGCATCTTTGCCGGCATCTCGTCGGGCGGCGCGTGCGAAGTGGCGCTGCGCGTCGCGCGGCAGGTCGAGAACGCGACGATCGTGTTCATCGTATGCGATCGCGGCGACCGTTATCTGTCCACGGGTGTGTTTCCCGCATAAATGCGTCGCGGAGCTTCTAGCCCGTCAATGAAAAAAGCGCCGATTCACAACCGGCGCTTTTTTCATATTTACTCGTGAGGCGAACTCGCCGCACCCGCTGCCGCCTGTTCCGTCTATTGCGAAGTGCCAGCCGGCGCTGCCGCGCCGTTGCCGGCGTTTGCCGCGTCGCTTGCTTCCATCTGCGCCTTGACCCGCTGGCCCAACTGATAGACCGCGAGCGCATAAAAGAAGCTGCGGTTATAGCGCGTCAGTACGTAGAAATTCTTCAGGCCCAGCACGTACTCGGTGCCGCGTCCCGGCGAAGGCAGATCCACCACCGTCACCGGCGTGCCGGCTTCCGACGCGATATCCACGCCGGGTTCGTTCAGCAGTAGTCCGGCGCGCAGCAATTGATCGAGCGGCCAGTGCGGCTCCGGCTGACCGTCGGCGGCAGCTTGCGCGACGCCCAGGCTGCCGGCGTCCGAGCCGATCTTCCACACCACCGGCCGGCCATTTTCCCAACCGTTCTGACGCAGATAGTTCGCCACGCTGCCAATCGCGTCCGCCTGGCTCGTGCGCAGGTCGATCTGCCGGTTGCCGTCGTAGCTCACCGCGTATTGCACAATGCTGCTCGGCAGGAACTGCGGAATACCGATCGCGCCGGTGTAGGAACCCAGCACCGAGGTCGGGTCGATCTGCGAGTCGCGAGTCCACACCAGGTAGTCTTCGAGATTCTTGCGGAAGGTTGCCTGGCGATCCGCGCGATTGGCGGTGTTCGGATAATCGAAGCTGAGCGTGGTCAGTGCGTCGAGCACACGGAAGTTGCCCATGAAGCGCCCATAGATCGTCTCCACGCCGATAATGCCGACGACCACTTCCGGCGGCACGCCGAACTCCTCGTACGCGCGCTGCAGCGTGGCCTGGTTCGCACGCCAGAAACGCACGCCGGCATTGATGCGGACCTGGTCGAGAAAGCGCGACTGATACACGCGCCAGTTCTTCACCGCCGGCGAGGGCGACGGCGTTACGAGCTTGACCGCGGTTGCCGAATAACTCACGCTGGCAAAGAGCGCATGCAGTGCGGCCTCGTCGAAGTCGTAACGCGCGGCCATGTCGTTGATGAACGCGTCGACATTGGGATTGTTCGCGTAGCGCTGCGGAATGATCTCTTCTTCAAACGTTTGCCCTTGCGGCACAGCGGGTTGCGGCTGGCTTTGCGCGAGCAGCACCGGTGGCTTTTTGCCGACGCTTTGCGCGATAGCGGGACTGGTTGCCATGAACATGCACGATGCGACGGAGAGTGCGGCGGCGAGGGTTCTGGTACGTAGCCGGTTTCGTGCAGACAGAGCAAGCTTGACGGTCATAGTGAGCAAAGGGCGCGGTGCGTAAGAGTCAAGGGAAAGGCGGGGAAAAACCGATCGGGGCAGTATACCCGACGCCTTCCGCAAAACTGTGCCTGACGCGTCACAGCCGCATCGTGTGGTAACTTGATGAATGTTGGCGCGCCGAGGGCGCGCGCCCCTGGATGGAGACACGCCGCACGCGCCACAAGGCGCGTCGCCGCAGAAAAGAATCATGGCAACTGGCTTTTATTCCCACGCCGACTGTCTGCTGCACGATATGGGGCAATGGCATCCCGAATGCCCGGCGCGCCTGCAGGCAATCGAAGACCAATTGATCGCGAGCCGCATCGATTCGCTGATCGAGCGCGAGTCGGCACCGCTTGCCGACGAAGCCGCGCTGCTGCGCGTGCATACGCAAGCCCACGTCGATTACATCCGCAGCCGGTCACCGGTTGAAGGCATGGCCGAAATCGATCCCGATACGACGATGAACCCGCACACCTTGCAAGCCGCGTTGCGCGCGGCGGGTGCTGCGGTAGCCGCGACCGACGCGGTGATCGAAGGCCGTTACGACAACGCGTTCTGCAGCGTGCGGCCGCCCGGCCACCATGCCGAACCGGCGCGCGCTATGGGTTTCTGCTTTTTCAACAATATCGCGATCGCCGCGCGTCATGCGCTCGAAGTGCACGGACTCGAACGCGTCGCGATCATCGACTTCGACGTGCATCACGGCAACGGTACCGAAGCGGCGTTCTCGGGCGACTCGCGCGTGCTGATGTGCAGCTTCTTCCAACATCCGTTCTATCCGTTCACCGGCGCCGACAACCAGGCGCCCAACATGTGCAACGTGCCGCTGCCGGCGCGCTCGAAAGGCATGGCGGTGCGCGAAGCGGTGGACATGCTGTGGCTGCCGCGCCTGCATGAATTCAAGCCGGAGATGCTGTTCATCTCGGCCGGCTTCGACGCGCATCGCGAGGACGATCTCGGCAACATGGGCCTCGTCGAAGACGATTACGCGTGGATCACCGATCAGATGCGCGAGATCGCGAAGCGCTATTCGCGCGGGCGGATCGTCAGTTGTCTTGAAGGCGGCTACAACCTGTCCGCGCTGGGGCGCAGCGTGGTCGCCCACATGCGCTCGCTGGCCGGGATCTGAGCCGCCGCGCCGCGCGCGCTCGCCATCCACGCAACGAGGAGTGAGTCATGAACGCCGAGGCGCGCAACGCTTCACTAGTCGAGATCGAACACGGCGGGTACGGTGTGCCGGGCGTCGTGCGTTTGACGATGAACCGGCCCGATGCCTTTAATGCGCTTTCCGAAGCCTTGCTCGACGAGCTGCAGACGGCATTGAGCGAGATCGGCCGGTCTGACGCGCGCGTGGTCGTGATCGCCGGCGCGGGCCGGGCGTTCTGCGCGGGACACGATCTGAAGGAAATGCGCGCGGCGCCGTCGCTCGCGTACTATCAGGCGCTGTTCGCCCGCTGCACGAAGCTCATGATGACGATCCAGCGCTTGCCGCAACCGGTGATCGCGCGCGTGCAAGGCGTTGCCACGGCGGCCGGTTGCCAGCTCGTCGCGATGTGCGATCTGGCGGTCGCAGCCGATACGGCGCGTTTTGCCGTTTCGGGCGTCAACCTCGGGCTTTTCTGCGCGACGCCTTCGGTGCCGCTGTCGCGTAACCTGTCGCGTAAAGCGGCGCTCGAAATGCTGCTCACCGGCGATTTCATCGATGCCGTGGGCGCGAAGCGGGAAGGTCTCGTGAACCGTGTGGTCCCCGCGGATGCGCTCGACGCGGAACTCACGCGGCTCGCCGCCAGCATCTGCGCTAAACCCGTCGAAGCCGTGAGCGCGGGCAAAGGCCTCTTCTATCGGCAGTTGGAGATGGGTATCGAAGCGGCTTACCAGCTTGCCGGCCAGACGATGGCCTGCAACATGATGGATGAGTCGGCGCTCGAAGGCGTGCAGGCGTTCATCGACAAACGGCCGCCTGACTGGAAACGTGACGCGGGCTAGCGGCGTCGTTCAGGGCATGGTTCAGCCTCTAACCACCAGCCGTTTTTCGATCCACTCGATCAACGCCCCAATCACCCTATCGCGGTCCATGTCGTTCATCGTTTCGTGATAGCTGCCCTCGTGCAGGGTGAGCGTCTTGTCCGGTGAGCCTGCGTGCTGGCCGAAGTCGCGGCTGCCTTCGGGTTCGGTGAGCTTGTCGGCGGTGCCGTGATAGACCAGCAGCGGTACACGCAAGCCCGCCCGGCCGCGTTCGATACGCGCCATTGCCAGCAACAGTTCCGCGCCGGTGCGCGCGGGAATCGCGCCGTGATGCACGAGCGGGTCGTTGCGATTGGCATTCACTACGGGTTGAAGGCGCGAGAGCAGCGCGGCGTCGATTTTCATCGCGGGGAAGCTGGGGTAGAGACGGCTGATCACCTGGCTCAGCTTGAGCATCCAGCGCGGCACGTCGCGGCCGGGCGCCAGCGCCGGGCTCGACAGGATCAGGCCGTTCAGGCGCCGGCCGCTCGCTTCGAGGCGCTCGATCGCGTAGAGCGCGGCCACGGCGCCGCCCATGCTGTGGCCCATCAGGAAGAGCGGCGCGCAACTTTGCGCCGCGGCGTCGAGCAAGGCTTGCGCGTCCAGCAGATAGTCGTCGAAGCGCTTCACGTAGGCCCGCTTGCCGGGCGCGCGGCCGTGGCCGCGCAGATCGATCGCCACCAGTTCGATGCCGGCCGCGTTCAGCCGCGCGGCCAGCGCCGCGTATCGACCGGCGTGCTCGGCCAGCCCGTGGATCAGCGCCACGGTGGCGCGCATCGGCGCGGCGGCCGGCCAGCGGTATAGCGGCAATTCCACGCCGTCGCCGGCCGTGACCGACGAGCGCAGCGGCTCGCCAGCGTTTCGCTTGCCCGCGACGGGCTGCACAGTGCTGCTTGGGGACGTCTCCATGACTGCCGATTATCCTGATGCTGATTTTGTTCGCCCGATCATAGTCGTAGTGCCGGCGTGCGCGCGAGCATCTCGCACCGGGCGGGCCTCTAATTCCAACCGGTTATGAAAAGATCGTAATTGATTATTAAAGGGAATGTCGGCGCTGCGGTAGAATTGCCGGCTCAAATCCCAATAAAAGCAACGGCGGCCGCTTGTCGCGAGCGCATGACGCGCGCTGACAGTCGCCGCCGTTTCGTTTTTCCATGATCGAAATACGCAATATCTCCCAGCGGTTCGCCGGGCCCCGGGGCTGGGTCGAGGCGCTGCACAACGTCAATCTGTCGATTCCGGCGGGCGAGGTGTTCGGCATCATCGGCCGCAGCGGCGCGGGCAAGAGTACGCTCGTGCGCACCATCAACCTGCTGACGCGCCCGAGCGAAGGCAATATCGTCGTCAACGGCCGCGATCTGACGACGCTGCCCGCAGCCCAACTGCGCGAGGCGCGTCGCGAGATCGGCATGATCTTCCAGCACTTCAACCTGCTGTCGTCGCGCACCGTGTACGGGAACGTCGCGCTGCCGCTCGAACTCGCCGGCATGAAGCGCGATGAAATCGAAGCGAACGTGCTGCCGCTGCTCGAACTGGTCGGCCTGACGGCGCAGAAGGATCGCTATCCGGCGCAGATCAGCGGCGGCCAGAAGCAGCGCGTCGGTATCGCACGGGCGCTGGCGAGCAAGCCGAAAGTGCTGCTCTCCGACGAAGCGACGTCCGCGCTCGATCCCGAAACCACGCGCTCGATCCTCGACCTGCTCAAGCGCATCAATCGTGAACTGAACCTGACGATCGTGCTGATCACGCACCAGATGGACGTGATCAAGCAGGTCTGCGACCGCGTCGCGGTGCTGGATGCGGGCCGCGTGGTCGAAGAGGGCAAGGTTATCGACGTGTTCCTGCAACCGCATCATGAAGTCACGCGCGCGTTGATCGGCGACGTGATCGCGCAGGAACTGCCACCCGCCATGAAGGCGCGCGTCGCAGAACGACTCAAGACCGGCAGCGGCCACTTGCTGCGGCTCGCGTTCACCGGCTCCGGCGTCGATCAGCCGATCCTGTCGGAAACCATTCGCCGCTACGAACTCGACTTCAACATCCTGCACGGCCAGATCGACGAGATCCAGGGGCAGGCTTTCGGCTCGCTCGCGGTGCTGGCGGGCGGCGAACCGGCGAACGTGGCGCGGGCATTGACGTATCTGCGTGAACAGGGTGTGGTGGTGGAGGAACTCTCGTATGTTGAGTGAAATGCTGGATATGTTCGTCCAGTCGTTCTGGGAAACGCTCGTGATGGTGGGCATTTCGGGACTGGTCGGCGCGTTGGTGGGTTTGCCGCTCGGTGTGCTGCTGTATCTGACGGATCGCCAGGGCGTGCTGCAGAACATCGCGGTGAATCGCGTGATGGGTGTGGTCGTCAATGCGGTTCGTTCGACGCCGTTCATCATCCTGCTCGTGGCCGTGATTCCGTTCACGCGCCTCGTGGTGGGTTCGTCGATCGGCACGGCGGCCGCTGTCGTGCCGCTGACGATCGCCGCCGCGCCGTTCATCGCGCGTCTGGTCGAGACCGCGTTGCGCGAAGTGGATCGCGGACTGATCGAAGCCGCGCAGGCGATGGGCGCGACCACCAGCCAGATCGTCTTCAAGGTGTTGTTGCCGGAATCGCTGCCGGGCGTGGTCGCCGGCCTGACGATCACTTTCGTCTCGCTGGTCGGCTATTCGGCAATGGCCGGCGCGATCGGCGGCGGCGGTCTCGGCGATCTCGGCATTCGTTACGGGTATCAGCGTTTCCTGCCGGAAGTGATGTTGACGGTCGTGGTGATTCTGATCGTCTTCGTGCAACTGGTGCAGTCGTTTGGGGATTGGCTCGTGCGTCGCTTGAGCCATAAGTAAAACAACAAAATCGATAGATTCGGGAATGTCCAACATGCAACGTCGTCTCATTCTGAAACTGGCCGCCGCATTCGGCGCCGCGTCACTGTTCGCCACCGGCGTGGCTCACGCTGAAGACACGATCAAGGTCGGCGTCACCGGCGGTCCGCATGCGCAGATCATGGAAGTCGTGAAGACGGTCGCGGCGAAAAACGGCCTGAACATCAAGATTGTCGAATTCTCCGACTACGTGCAGCCGAACGCCGCGCTCGCCGGCGGCGATCTGGACGCGAACAGCTATCAGCACGACCCGTATCTGCAGGCGCAGGTGAAGGACCGCGGCTACAAGCTGGTCCGTGTCGCGGATACGGTGACGTACCCGATGGGCATCTATTCGAAGAAAGTGAAGTTGCTCGCCGAGTTGCAGCCGGGCGCGAAGATCGCGGTGCCGAACGATCCGACCAACGGCGGCCGCGCACTCCTGTTGCTGCAAAAGCAGGGCTTGCTGAAACTGCGCGCCGATGCCGGTCTGAAGGCGACACCGCTCGACATTGTCGACAACCCGAAGAAGCTGAAGATCGTCGAACTCGACGCCGCGCAGATTCCGCGCTCGCTAAACGATGTGGACGCTGCCGCGATCAATACGAACTTCGCGATGGAAGCGGGTCTGAAACCCAAGCAGGACGCCATCGCAATTGAAGATCCGAAGGGCCCTTATGTGAACGTCATCGCGATCCGCGAGGCGGACAGGAATAAGCCGTGGGTCGCCAAACTGGTCGCGGCGTATCATTCGCCGGAAGTGAAGCAGTTTGTTGAAAGCAAATTCGGCGGGTCGGTGATCACCGCGTGGTGAGCCGACGGCCTGCGGAACAAGCAAGACAAGACGGCAATGCAAAATTAGAGTCGTAGGTCGGAACCCGGGGTTGTCTCCCGGGTTTTTTCGAGATTAAAATAGAACGACCGTTCGTTATTGCCGTCGCGCCGCTGAGGAGCGATATCCTCCTGCTAAAGCGCCCGCGACAGGGCTGCCGCGAGGGCAGTCGTTATAATGCTCGTTGGGTTGACGTATTCGTAACTTTGGAGCGTGTGCATGAAAATCCTGGTGCCAGTCAAAAGAGTAGTCGATTACAACGTGAAAGTCCGGGTGAAGTCGGACGGCACGGGCGTCGACATCGCGAACGTGAAGATGTCGATGAATCCGTTCGATGAAATCGCGGTTGAAGAAGCGG
>NZ_JAMWXW010000023.1:0-134002 GCF_031570135.1 Paraburkholderia sp. USG1
AGGCGCTGGCGATATCGAGAATGTCGTAGCCGCGGTAGTGCAGGTCGTTGCCGGTCTTGCCGACCGTACAAAGGGCCGTGTTGCCCGCCGTCACGCCCGACAGGGCGACGGATTTTTTCGGTTTGAACGCGCCCGTGTTCGGCGTGCTGTTATCTGCTTCGCTCATGACTGTCTCCAGATTCCAGATGTATGGGGGATGCTTCACCGGGCCTTAAAACGCAAAGAACGGGCCAGCCGCCCGAGTGCGCGCTAAGTGCCTGATTTAACAAAAGACTCCCGGCCTCGCCGGATCGCCATCGATTTCACAAGTGAAATGCTGATTTCAAATTAGAAATGGATGCGCGCATAATAGACGGACATTTCCAGCCCCGCCGCGAGCCGCCCCGCCTTGAGCACACCTCTTTTCGAAACCGCCCAGCGTCCCCGCATCTGGGCGCTCAGCATCAGCCGCCTGCGCGATCTGTTTTTCGATATCGCCGGCGAATATGTGGAACGCGCGGACCTGCGCATCGTCGCGCACGGTTTCGAAGACGCCGTGCGCGAAGTGGAAGCCGCGGGCACGGGTCGTCCCGATGTCGTGATTGCCGGCGGCTCGAACGGCGCGTATCTGAAGACGCGCGTCTCAGTGCCAGTCGTGCTGATCGGCCCGACCGGTTTCGACGTGATGCACGCGCTCGCTCGCGCGCGCCGCGACGGCGCGAAGGTCGCACTCGTCACGCACGGCAACACGCCCGACGAAGTGCTGCGCTTCTCGGCAGCCTATGCACTCGACGTCACGTTCGCTTCCTATCAATCGGCGCAGGACGCGGAGAGCGTCGTGCTCGATCTGCGCGATCGCGGCATCGACGTGGTGGTCGGCCCCGGACTCGTCACGGATCTGGCCGCGAATGCCGGCATGGGCGCGGTGTTTCTCTACTCGCGCGCCTCGGTGCGCGCGGCTTTCGATACGGCGCTCGAAGTCGCCCAGGCCACACGGCGGGAAACGGTTCGGCGTCAACGGCTCGACAATCTGCTGCAGCATCTGCGCGACGGCGTCGTCGCGCTCGACGCGCAAGGGCGGGTCGAAGCGATGAACCAGCGCCTTGCGAGCGTGCTCGGCCTAGATGCGGCGAATGCGGTGGGCCGCGTGCTGCTCGAACTCGCGCCCGATCTCGCGGGCAGCCTGCCGGACGCGGACGGCGACACGTTCTGCACGGTACGCGGCGCGAGCTATGTCGTGCATCGCGGGCCGCTTGCCAGCACCGGCTCGGCGGCGGGCACCGTGCTGACGTTTCAGGAATCGCGCGCGGTGGAACGGCTCGACCGGACCTTGCGTTCGCGCCAGCGTGTGCAGCAGTTCAGCGCGCGTTACCGGCTCGCCGATATCGTCGGCGCGTCCGAATCGATCGAACGGGTGCGCACGCTCGTCAAACGCTATGCCCGCTCGGACGCCACCGTGTTGATCCTCGGCGAAAGCGGCACGGGCAAGGAGATGGTCGCGCAGAGCATGCATCAGCTGAGCGCGCGGCGCGACTTCGCGTTCGTCGCGATCAATTGCGGCGCGTTTCCCGAGGCGCTGCTGGAGAGCGAACTGTTCGGCTACGAGGAAGGCGCGTTCACCGGCGCGCGCAAGGGCGGCAAGGCGGGGCTGATCGAAGTGGCACACCGCGGCACGCTGTTTCTGGATGAAATCGGCGAGATGCCGCTGTCGTTGCAAAGCCGGCTTCTGCGCGTGCTGCAGGAGCGCGAAGTCGTGCGGCTCGGTTCGACCGAGCCCACGCGGGTCGACATTCGCGTGGTCGCGGCGACGCATCGCGCGTTGACCGAGGGCATCGAAGCAGGGAGCTTTCGCGCCGATCTCTACTACCGTCTCAACATTCTGAGCATCGCGCTGCCGCCGCTGCGCGAGCGGCCGACCGATCTGCTGCCGCTCGCCGTCGAACTGCTGCTGCAAGCCGCGGCGCGTGAACCGAGGCTCGCCGCGCGTTTGCCCGACGCGGCCGCCGCCGAACACCTGCTCGCCGCACTCGATGAACCGTTCAGACGTTACGCGTGGCCCGGCAACGTGCGCGAATTGCAGAACGTGATCGAACGGATCGCCGTGGAACTCGCCGACGCGGACGCGGTTCCCGAAGACACTACGGAAGCCGCTTTCACACGCGACATGTTGCGCACGGTCGCGCCTGAAATCGTCGGGCCCCACGCGCGCGGCAGGAAAGCCGCGCTATCCCTGCGCGAGCGCAGCCGTCACGTGGAAGCTGACGAAATCCGCGCCGCGCTCGCCGCGCACGACGGCGACCGCGACGCGGTCTGTAAGGCGCTCGGCATCAGCAAGACGACGCTATGGCGGAAGCTGAACGCTACACAATAGGTAGGCAATAGGTAGGCGCTGCGCTTGCGGACCATACGCTCGCGCGCGAGAACACCGGCGGCGAATACTCGCGGGCAGGCGGCGTGAGGTTCGAGGGCATCCACGAGAGTGTCGGGTAATCCCGCGTTGACCCTTCGTTGTCGAATTACTTACAGTTCGATGTTTGTTCGAATAAAGAATCACGGTTCTACATACGAACAAACTAGAAACGGAAATCAAATGACGACCGGCTCGCCCGCGCAATGGCCGCTCGTTACGGCGGGCCTTTCCGTATTCCGCAGCCAGGAGACACATCATGAGTCGCAGTCACGCTGTGAACGTTCAGACCTTCATCAACGACCATCCGTTTTCGCCGTTCCAGTGGCTCGTCTTCTTCATGTGTTTCATCATTGTCCTGCTGGACGGTTTTGACACGGCCGCGATCGGCTTCATTGCGCCTTCGCTGATCGCCGAATGGGGCATCACAAGGCCGACACTCGCGCCTGTGCTGAGTGCGGCGCTGTTCGGTCTTGCCTGCGGCGCGCTCGGCTCGGGACCACTGTCCGACCGGCTCGGACGGCGCTCCATGCTGCTCGGCGCCGTGCTGCTGTTCGGCGTGGCGTGCCTCGGTTCGGCCTTCTCGAACAGCATCGAACAATTGACCGCGCTGCGCTTCATCACCGGTGTCGGTCTCGGCGCGGCCATGCCGAACGCCGTGACGATGATGGGCGAATACTGCCCGGATCGTCGCCGCGCGACGGTGATCAATCTGATGTTCTGCGGCTTTCCGCTGGGTGCCGCGTTCGGCGGATTTCTCGCGGCGTGGATGATTCCGCATTTCGGCTGGCGAAGCGTGCTGCTGCTCGGCGGCATTACTCCGCTGTTGCTTCTGGTCGTGCTGGTAATCCAGATGCCGGAGTCGGTGCGCTACATGGTGGCCAATAGCCAGCCGGTCGAACGGATTCGCGCGGCGCTCTCGCGCATTTCGGCCGAAGCCGCGCAAGCGGGCGCCTTCATCATGACCGAAACCGCGCCGCAAACCGGCGGCAAGGGCGTGGCCGTGGTGCTGTCGCGCTCGTACATCATCGGCTCGGTGATGCTGTGGGTTGCCTATTTCATGGGCCTCGTCATCTTCTACGCGTCGATCAACTGGATGCCGATCCTGCTGAAAGACGCAGGACTCACGCCGCAACGCGCGACGCTGATTTCCGCGCTGTTCCCGCTCGGCGGCGTGGGCGCGGTGCTGTGCGGCGTGCTGATGGACCGCTTCAACGCGAACCGGATCATTGCGGCCTGCTATGCGTTGACGGCCGTGAGCGTGTATTTCATCGGCCAGGCGGTAGGCAACGTGGGCGCGCTCGTGTTCATCGTATTCGTGGCCGGCGTGTTGATGAACACCGCGCAATCGTCGATGCCGGCGCTCGCCGCCGCGTTCTATCCGACCGAAGGCCGCGGCACGGGCGTGGCGTGGATGCTCGGCATTGGACGCTTCGGCGGCATTGCGGGTTCGTTCCTCGTGGCCGAACTTACGCGCCGCCATTTCACCTTCGCGGGCATCTTCGCGATGGTCGCGGCGGCGGGTCTGATTGCGTGCGTGGCGTTGCTGATCAAGCAGGCGGCACGGCCACATGTGGCGAACGTGAGCGCGTCGAAGACCGAGTCGTTTGGACATTGAACGCCCGAGCGGGCCGTGCGTGAAAAAACGCTGCACGTGAGTTCCCGATAAACTACGGCGTTGTCGACCCGTTCGGTTGCCGCGGTGGTGGATGCCAGCGCTTTCGCACCGTTGCTCATCTAACCACAGGATTCAGGGAATGAAACGCGTAGTTGTATCCGCGCTGCTTGCGGTGTGCCTCGCGCAACCGGCCGCTCGAGCCGTTGCGCAAACCGTCAGCGATCAGTGCTTTGCAATCGGCGATATCGCCGGTCAGGTGGCCTCGTGGCGCGCGCACAAAAAGACCCGGACACAAGCGCTCGATCAGGCGGCCCGCTATTACAAGGATGCGGCGGACCGTCAGGCGGTCAACGCCATCATCGAAAAGATCTACAGCCCGGACGCGCCGCACATGACGCCGGATCAGGCCAGCATGGCGTTCACGTCGGACTGCGTGAAGCATAAAGCACAGGCACCCACGCAGTAGCGCCCGCATCAACCACCGCTCGCGAGAACCGGTGCGCCGCAGCGCTGATTCCGGCTCGCTCGCTACTTGGGCTGCAAAGCCTGCTGATGCGCTTTCACCAGTTCGGCCATGCTATTGAAGCGGAAATCGACTTTCGGCTGCGAACCCGGATCCATCGTCGCGCCGAAGCCCTGCTTCGCGTGCCGCCGATAAATCCAGCACGACGCCAGGCCGAACGCGTTCGCCGGCTGGTGGTCGTGGAACAGGCTCTCGGCCGTGTGCAGAATCTTCTCTTTGGCCACGCCCCGTTCGCCCAGCTTTTCCAGCATGTACTCGAAATTGCGCGGCGACGGCTTGTATGAACCGACATCTTCGGCCGTGAAGATCGCGTCGAATTCGACCTGCAATTTCGCGTTGCTATAAGCAAAGCTTTCATTGTCGACGTTCGACAGAATCACGAGCTTGTAATGCCGCTTCAGGTATTGCAACGCCGCGGCCGAATCGTCGAACGCCGGCCAGTTCTGAATGAACTTGCCGTACGCCACGCAATCGGCGAGCGTGTACGGCACCTGCCACTCCTCCGCGAGACGCTTGTAGACGATCGGCAGCAGTTCCCGATAACGCCGCGCAGGCGTGTACTTCTGCTGCGACGATTCATGCCGTGCGTGCGCTTCGAGCACCTGATCACGCGTGAGGGGCGGTTCGACACGTGCGAGGAGCGGCCGCAAACCTTCGAAAATGCCGGTTTCCCAGTCGATCAACGTCCCGTAGCAGTCGAAGGTCAGCGTATCGAAGTCGGTCAGTTGCATTCCAGTTCCCTCCGTGATTCGCAGGATAGGACCACACAGTGTAGTGGCATGGCCTGCGCATGGCCAAATCTCAGTTGCCCGAACGAAAGCCCACAGCATTGGCGTTCCGAAGAAACGCAACCGCCGCCGTCGCCCCGATAGCCCCGATAGCCCTAGCGAAATAGCGTAACCGTCATGCATACGATTCATGACGGCCATTTTTGGCCCGAATTTGACCGCGTTTTTTCACGGTCCTATCGTTCGACATGCCTGCCGGGCTCGTCTCGCCGCTCCAGCCGAACAACGAACATGGCGAGAACGCGCGACCCTCCACATCGTGACCCTCCACCTGCCATGAACTCTGACGCGACAGCCGCTCTGACACCCCTGCCCGCAATCCGGCCCACTAGCAAGGTTCGTCGCGCAGTGACGACCGCCGTGCTCGGTCAGGTGCTCGAATGGTACGATTTTTTTCTCTACGGCACCGCCGCCGCGCTCGTGTTCGGCAAGCTGTTCTTTCCGGTGGGCAGCGATCCGTTGACCGGCACGATCGCGGCATTCGGCGGCTTTACGGTGGGCTTCATCGCGCGGCCCATCGGCGGCGTGTTGTGCGGCCATATCGGCGACCGCTACGGCCGCAAGACGGTCATGATGCTGACGCTGCTCGTCATGGGCACGGCCACCGTCTGCATGGGCCTTCTGCCGACCTATCAGCAAATCGGCCTCGCGGCGCCCGTCATGCTGGTGCTGCTGCGCATTCTGCAAGGCCTCGCCGCCGGCGGCGAATGGAGCGGCAGCATCCTGCTGATCCACGAAAACGCGCCGGCCGCGAGACGCGGCGCCCTTGCGGCCTGGAGTCCGTGCGGCGCGGCGTTCGGCTTCGTGCTGTCCACCGCCGCGTTTCTTCTCGTGCAAACGCTCTCGCCCGCCGACTTTCACAGCTGGGGCTGGCGCGTGCCGTTCCTCTGCAGCGCCGTGCTGGTCGCGCTCGGCCTGTGGATGCGCCGCTCCGTCGACGAAAGCGCGGAGTTCGCCGAAGTCAAGGCCACGCACCGCGACGCCCGCATGCCGATCGTCGAAGTGCTGCGCCAATGCCCGCGTCAGGTGTTGACGGTGTTCGGCCTGCGCTTCGGTGAAGGCGCCGCCTCGTACATCTTCTTCGCCTTCTCGATTGCGTATGGCCAGTTCATCGGCCTCAAATCGAGCTGGATGCTCGGCGGTCTGACCGTGTCGATGCTGCTGATGATCCCCGTGTCCCTGTTGATGGGGCGCCTCACGGACCGGATCGGCCGCAAGCCGGTCTATCTCGCCGGTGCGGTGGCGATGGTGCTGGTCGCCTACCCGTATTTCGCGTTGCTCGGCTCCGGCGTGCTGTGGAAAGTCATTACGGCGCTCGTACTCGCCAACAGCATCACGCTCGGCATTCTCGAAGGCGCACAGCCTGCTTTCATCAGCGAGTTGCTGCCTGTGCATCTGCGTTTCTCAGGGCTCGGTATCGGCCGCGAGATTTCGTCGGTACTCGGCGGCGGACTCTCGCCGATGGTGGCGACCGCGCTGCTCGCGCATTACCGCAGCGCCGCGCCGGTGGCTATTTATCTCGTCGTACTCGGTTTGATCACGGTACTCGCCACCTGTTTCGCACCGGAGACCTTTCCCAAAGCACTGCGGCTTCAGGCCAGGACCAAAGAGCACGCCGGGCAGGAAAGCGTCTGACGCCCCGTCGACACCGCTTCGTTCGAACTCATTCACTCCAATTCTCAAGCCGTCACCATGCAAAGCCTTCCGATGAGCAGTCATTCGACCTACGCCTACGAGCCTCATGCAATCGGTCACACGGACTCGTATCCCGACTACGCGGGCCCGATCACGCTCGATGCGCTGATCGGCGAGATCGAACGCCGCCGCGACGAGTTCGATCAACTCTCGCATGTGCCGCGCGACATGATCGCGAAGATGAAGCGCGCGGGCATCTTTCGCGCAAGCACGCCGCAACGTTTCGGCGGCGACGCGCTGCCGCCCGCGCAATTCCTGCGGATACTCGAACGCATTGCGCTCGCCGACGGCTCCGCAGCCTGGGTCGCCGCGTTCGGCTCGGCGAACACCTATCTCGCCGCGCTGCCGATCGAAACACAACAGCAGATCTACGCCACCGGCCCCGATCAGGTTTTCTCGGGTGGCCTCTATCCGCTGCAACCCGCGAACCCGGCGCCGGGCGGCTTCCTGGTCAGCGGGCAATGGCGCTTCGCGAGCGGCTGCAAAGGCGCCGACTGGATCGGCGTCGGCATTGGCGGCACGCCCGCCAACGCCGGCGGAGCGGCTGCGGGCAAGCCGTTTACCGCGGTGCTCCCCGCGCATGAGGTCGAGATCGTCGAAAACTGGAACGTGGTCGGCATGCAGGGAACCGGCAGCCACGATCTGCGGCTGCGTGAAAAATTCGTCGATGCACAATGGACCTTCGTACGCGGCGGCGCGGCGCTGATCGACGAACCGCTCTACCGCTACCCGGCTATCGCCTATCAGGCCCAGGTGCACGCCGCCGTGAATATCGGTCTCGCGCGAGCGGCACTCGATCTGCTCACGGGCATGTCCGGCTCGACCAAAACCACGACCGGCGCACCGCGCCTCGCCGATCGCGGCTATTACCGCTCGGGCCTCGCGAAAGCGGAGGCCAGTTGGCGCAGCGCCCGCGCGTTCTTCTACGAATCGGCCGAAACCGCGTGGCAGACGATTATCGACGGCGATGCCGTCTCGCAGGAGCAGGCCAATCTGTTGCGCCTCAGCGCGACACACGCCGCGCAGGTCGGCGCCGAAGTGGTGATGCAGGCCTATCAGATGGCGGGCATCGCTGCGATCTATCGCGAGAGCCGGCTGCAGCGTCTCGTGCGCGATTCGATCGTCGTGACGCAGCATGCGTTTCTGGGCGAAGGCACCTATGACGCGTCCGGCGCGTTGTTCGCCGGCGTGCCGCCGGTCACGCCTTTTCCGTAAGGTAGCACGCCCCGCCTCGCGCAATGCAGAAGGAAAACAACGTGACGATCGAAGACACCAGAAAACGTTTCCGCGACGCGATGGCGTGCCTGCCGGCCGCCGTCAACATCATCACCACGGATGGCCCCGGCGGCCGCTGCGGCATCACCGCAAGCGCGGTGTGCTCGGTAACGGACGCGCCTCCCACCATGCTCGTCTGTATCAATCAGGCCAGCTACGTGCATGACGTACTGCATCGCAACCGCAGCGTGTGCATCAATGTGCTTGCCGCGGAGTGCCAGGAGCTCGCGCGCGATTTTGCCGGCATGACAGCGTGCTCGATGGACGAGCGCTTCGGGCGCCACGCATGGACGGCAGGCGCGTCGTCGGCGCCGGTGCTGGAAGATGCGATCGTCAGTCTCGAAGGCGAGATCGTCGACATCAAGCAGGTCGGCTCGCACTCGGTCATGTTCGCGCAGATCCGCCACATCGCGTTGCGCCCGGATGGCGACGGTCTCATCTATTTCGGGCGGCAGTTTCATCGCCTGATACGGCCGCAGGCTACAGCGCCGCTTGCCGCGCAAGCATCGAGGTGAGCGTGGAAGTCTGCCTCTTTCTGATTGGCCACGGTGCGCCTGCGAGTGAGGCGAGGTCTACCGACCTGTCGCGATTCGAAGCGGCATCGCAAGGCATTGAGGGATTGCGCCGTTTTGCGATCCACGTGCCTGCGCAAGCGGACGACTGCGATCCTTTGTCGAAGACCGACGCCTCCGCATGCCCCCGCTGCGTGCTGCAATGGTATTTCGACGACCTCGAACTGCTCGAACAAACGCTGCAACCAGGGCACGCGATGCACGACCTGGCAGACGGTTCGTCGAACAACGGTCTCACCTTCACGCAGCAGGTCATGGCGGTCAGGACGTTCGCCACCCCGGATCCGGCCGGCCCTGGCACCCGCGCCGAACGCTGCACGTACCTCGTCAGCTATGAAGGCGAAGCGCAGGACTTCAACGCGTGGCTCACGCATTACCTCGCGCATCACTCCCCGCTGATGGCGCAATTGCCCGGCATTCGCGAGCTCGAAATCTACACGCGGCTCGATTACCGGTCAGGTCTGCGCATCGGGCGCGCCACGGCCATGCAACGCAACAAGGTCGTCTTCGACGATCCTGCGGCGCTGGCCGCTGCGCTCGCGTCGCCCATTCGCGCCAGCATGAAGCAGGACTTCATCGCCTTTCCGCCGTACAACGGCGCGACACTGCATTTCCCTATGCGTAGCATTTACGGTAATCTGAAACCCAAATAAACGCCCTCCCTCGCCGCGATCGAACCTCATGAGCAAGTCGCACCCCGGCATTACGGACTTGAACCTGCTGCGTGTGTTTCTGGCCATCTCCGATCTGCGCAGCCTGACCGCCGCCGGGGAGCGTCTTGGACTCACGCAACCTGCGGTCAGCCATGCGTTGCGCCGGCTGCGGGCCTTGTTCGACGACCCGCTCTTCGTGCGAACGCCCACCGGCATGGTTCCCACCGACGCCGCGTTGCGCCTGCACGCGCCGCTTACGCAGGCGTTCAGCATCATCAATGTCGCGGTCCAGCAAATCGCGAGGTTCGACCCCGCCACGGCACAACGCGTGTTTCGTGTGTCCATGTCGGATATGTCGGAGTTCTATTTCCTGCCGCCGCTTCTTTCAATGCTCGACCGCAACGCACGCGGCATTCGCCTGGAAATCGCGAATGTCTCCGTCGACTCGGTGAGCTCGGCCATGCGCAGCGGCGAGATCGATCTCGCGCTCGGCTATGTGCCCGGTCTCGATCCCGGTTGCGTGAGCAAGACGCTCTTCGTCGACGAACATGTTTGCGTGGTGCGCGCCGGCCACCCGCTGCGCAAGCAGAAGCCTACCAAGGAGGATCTCGCGAACCTGCGTTACGTCTATGCGAGCACCAACGCAACCGGCCACCGGATGGTCGAACAGTGGCTGGAGGAACTCAATCTGCGCCGTGATATCGTGCTGCGCCTGCCGCATTTCGTGGTGGCGCCGGAGATCGTTCAGCATACCGACCTCGCGGTGATTTTCCCGCGAAGTATCGCGCAGCGCTTCAACCGCAATAAGGCCTTTCGCATTCTGCCTTTGCCGTTCGCGCTGCCGCCCATTGAAATCCAGGTTCACTCGCACTCGCAATTTTCGGCGGACCCGGGCATTGCCTGGCTGCTCGAAGCGATCTACGACATGTTCCATCAACCCACGGTTAGCGCGGAAACGGCCGGCCCCGTACTGCGATAGGCACGGACGAAAGAACCCATATGAACCTCAGGGCCCTGCAGTGTTTCGTGATTCTCGCGGAGGAACTCAATTTCAGCCGCGCCGCCGAGCGCCTGCATATCGCACAGCCCGCGCTGAGCCAGCAGATCCGTTCGCTCGAAGAGCGACTAGGCACGCAGCTGGTCGATCGGGCAAGACGCCCGCTGAGCCTCACCGAGGCCGGCCACTATCTGTGCAGCGAGGCGCGCCAGATACTCGGCACGCTGGAGCAGATGACGGTCGTCGCGCAGGAAATAGGCATTGGCCGGCGTGGCTGGCTGAGCATCGGCTTCACACGTTCGTCGATGTACAGCGTGCTGCCACCGGCGCTCAAAGCGTTTCACGAGGCGTTTCCGCAGGTCGAGCTCAAGCTCTTCGAAATGCTGACCGAAGAACAGACCGACGCGCTGCGCGACATGCGCATTCACATCGGCATTGGCCGGCAACCGCTGGCGGTTGAAGGCTGCACGTCGTATCCACTGCTGAGCGAGTGCGTCATGGCCGCGCTCGAACCCGGCCACCCGCTTGCCGCACACAAGAAGGTGCGCATTGCCGATCTCGCCGATACCCCGTTGATTCTTTATCCGAAGCATCAGAACGCGCAGTTCAAACGCTCGGTGCTGTCGCTCTACCGCGATGCGGGCATCACCCCGGTCGTCGCGCACGAAGCATATGAAATCCAGACCGCGATTGCATTGGTGGCCGCGGGCCTGGGCGTGACGTTCATCGGCGAATCGGTGGCGCGGCACGGGCGCACCGACGTGGCTTTCCGCCATCTCACCGGACCGGGCTCGTCGTATCGCTCCACACTCGCGGCCACCTTCCGCACCGACGACCCGTCGCCTCATCTGCGGGCGTTTCTGGCTTGTCTCCCCGCGCCGCTGCCGAACGCCACACTATAAGCAAAAAATTATAGAAGCATAAGCAAGCGGTCTTGGACTCCCTGCGCGCACGTTCTTATCATTGACCCACACATGATTAGAACGCGGCCACGGCTACGGCCGTCGCAGCAAGGTAGGAGACAGGATGACCGCGATCAACGAAGCCGTAACCATGCGAAAAGTCTACGGGCGCCTGATGCCCCTGCTCTTCGCGATGATGTTCTTCAACTATCTCGACCGGATCAATATCGGTTTCGCCGCGCTGGACATGAACAAACAGCTCGGTTTCAGTCCGGCCGTGTTCGGCTTCGCGGGCAGCATCTTCTTTGTCGGCTACATGGTACTGGAAGTGCCGAGCAACCTGTTGTTGCATCGCGTCGGCGCACGCCGCTGGATCGCACGCATACTGCTCACGTGGGGCGCGGTCGCCGCCGTCACGGCGTTCGTATTCAACGATTCGAGCTTCTACGTGCTGCGCTTTCTGCTCGGCGTCATGGAAGCGGGTTTTCTGCCGGGCGTCGCGGTCTATCTGACGAAATGGTTTCCCGTACGCTACCGCGCGCGTGCGGTGGGCGGCTATATCATTGCCGGTTCGTTTTCGGCAGTGCTGGGCGGTCCCATTTCCACCGCGTTGATGACCTACGCGAACGGCATTTTCGGCTTGCAGGGCTGGCAATGGATGTTCATCCTCGAAGGCGTGCCGGCCATGCTGCTCGGTCTGCTGACGCTGCGCATCATGACCGAGCGTCCCGCCGACGCCGACTGGCTGTCCGGCGACGAAAAGCGCTGGCTCGAATCGACGCTCGCCGCCGAGCGCGAAGCGGTGGGCGGTAACGCGCATTTCCCGCTGCTGCGCGTGGCGGGCGACATCCGCGTATGGAGTCTTGCCTGCCTGTTCGGTTGTGCGCTGGTCGGCATTTATGGCCTCTTTCTGTGGCTGCCGCAGATCGTCAAGAGTCTCGGCCACCTGACCAATCTCGAAGTCGGCTTTCTGTCAGCCGCGCCGCCTTTGCTAGGCGTGCTGGGCACGTTCCTGATCAGCCGCAGTTCCGATCGCACCGGCGATCGCAAGAAGCACCTCGCATTCGTGTACGGCATGAGCGCGCTGGCCATTGCCGGCAGCGCGTACGCGCCGAACCCCGTGATCGCTTATGCGCTGCTGTGCGTGACCGGTTTGTTCATCTATGCGGGCAATCCGCTGTTCTGGAGCCTCGCGTCCTCATTCAGAACCGGCGCGGCAGGCGCCGCGACGATCGCGCTGATCAACACCATCGCGCAATTCGGCGGCCTGGTCGGCCCGTGGAGCATCGGTCTCGTGCGCAATGCCACCGGCAACTTCAAGCTGGCCTTGCTGACGATCGCAGCCTTTCTGGTCGTCGCGACGATCATCGCGCTGGTCATGCGAGTCACGCCCGCGGAGGACGAAGCGCGCTCCCTCGCCACCGGCGACGCCGCTCCGCGCGCCTGAGAAACGGCGCGACCGGACAGACAGGTTGAAACGACAGCGGACTGAATCCGCGCGTGCATCACATGCACGCGCAACGACAACTTACAGGATTTGCACACCATGATCATCGATTGCCACGGTCACTACACGACCGCACCACCCGCGCACGAAGCCTGGCGCGATCAGCAGATCGCCGCGCTCAGGGACGGCGGCACGCCACCACCCCGCCCTGTCATTAGAGACGACGAGATTCGCGAGAGCATCGAAACCGGCCAGTTGCGGATTCAGCGCGAACGTGGGACCGACCTCACGATTTTCTCGCCGCGCGCGGCCGGCATGGGCCATCACCTTGCCACCGCCGAAGCCAACGCACGCTGGTCGAGCGAATGCAACGACCTCGTGCACCGCGTGTGCGGCCTTTTTCCGCGCAACTTCGTCGGCGTGTGCCAGTTGCCGCAGGCGCCCGGCGTGCCGCCTGCGAACTGCATCGCCGAATTGCGGCGCTGTGTCGAAGAGCTCGGTTTTATCGGCTGCAATCTGAATCCGGATCCGTCGGGCGGCCACTGGTCCGGCTTGCCGCTCACGGACCGCTCCTGGTATCCGCTCTATGAAGCGATGGTGGAGCTCGACGTGCCGGCGATGATCCACGTCTCCTCGTCGTGCAATCCGAATTTCCATGCGACGGGCGCGCATTACATCAACGGCGACACGTCGGCGTTCATGCAGTTGCTGCAGGGCGATCTGTTCGCCGACTTTCCCACGCTGCGCTTCGTCATTCCTCATGGCGGCGGCGCCGTGCCGTACCACTGGGGGCGCTATCGTGGACTCGCGCAGGACATGAAGCGCCCGTTGCTTACCGAATACCTGCTGAACAACGTGTTCTTCGACACCTGCGTCTATCACCAGCCCGGCACCGAACTGCTCGCCAAGGTCATTCCGGTCGGCAACATCCTGTTCGCGTCGGAAACCATCGGCGCGGTGCAGGGCATCGATCCGGAGACCGGCCACTATTACGACGACACGCGCCGCTATATCGACGCCATCGAATGGCTCAGCGACGCGGACCGCCAGCGTATCTACGAAGACAACGCGCGCGCCGTGTATGCGCGGCTCTCGCGGCAAATCGATCGACAACTCGCTACACCGGCAACTCAAGGGGCAACGGTATGAATCCAATCGGATGGCGCGAATACGAGTCCGCGCCGCAGGCCAACCCGGCCACACTCGAAGCATTGCGTGAACTCGCGGTCTCGCTGCTGAGCGACAACATGGCGCGCGCGAGCGGCATGGTGGGCTTGCGGCCCTATCATCAGCCAAGAGCGATGGCCGGCACCGCCGTCACGGTTCACACGCGGCCGGGCGACAACCTCGCGATTCATCGCGCGTTCGACTTTTGCCGGCCCGGCGACGTGCTCGTGATCGACGGCGCGGGCGAACTCACACAGGCGCTGATGGGCGAGATCATGGCCAGCTTCGCGGAAAGTCTCGGCGTGCAGGGTCTCGTGATCGACGGCGCGATACGCGATGTCGGCGCGCTGCGCCAGCGCGATTTTCCAGTGTACGCGCGCGGTGTGACGCATCGTGGCCCGTACAAGAACGGACCGGGGGAAATCAACGTGCCGGTCACGGTCGGCGGCACGGTGGTGCATCCTGGCGATATCATTGTCGGCGACGAAGACGGCCTGCTCGCCATCGCCCCCGCCGACGTGGAAGCGGTGATCGCGGGCGCGCGTCGCCAGCATGCGAAAGAAACGGCGGCGTTAAAGTCGATTGCCGACGGCAGGTTCGACCGCTCATGGGTCGTTCCGCACCGGCAACGGATGATGAACAACTGATCGCGGACCTCATGGCGCAATACCTGAACACGGCAACTTTCCTCGAACTCGCGCGCGCTGCGCAGACGCGCGCCGCCGCGCCCTGCTCGTGCACGAAAACACCGCTGGAAGGCTGGCAATCGCAACCTCTGTCGCTCGATGAAACGCAGTTCGAGGAAATCGGCACGTTGTTGCGGGAGGACGATCCGGAGCCGACGTTCAGCGAGTATCTGCCGGGTAAGACCACTTACTGGGCAGCGGACGCGCCTATCGCACCGAGATACTTTCCGTATAACCGGTGCGCCGTGTGGCAATGCTCGTTGTGCGGGCGGCTTTATCTGCGTTACGTGGAAGGCGGCGGGTATTTCGTCGACCGAAGGATTCGCGCGGTGCAGGCGGCGCTGATCGAAGACGTGCCCTTAGAAGCGTGATGAGGGCGGCGAAACGCGCGCCGCCTAGTGCCCCGGCTTCAACGCCGCATACGCGCCCGGCGTGATGCCATACGCGCGCTTGAACAAGCGGTTGAGATGGCTTTGATCGTAGAAGCCCACAGCCGCGGCGGCCGTCGCCGCATTGTGGCCCGCCGCGAGCATCCGCTTCGCCGCCAGCAGCCGCACCTGCGTCGCGTACGCGTGCGGCGGCAACCCGAACGCCTTGCAGAAAGCGCGCGTGAGGTAATAGCGGCTCAGGCCGACCAGTTCCGCCAGTTCGTCGACGGAGATATCCCGCTCGTAATTGGCGGCGACGTACTCGCGCACCTGCTCCATCTTGCGTGCCTCGCGCCGCGGTTCGACCGGCTCCTCGCCTGAACGCCCATAGCGCCCGACCAGCATGCCCATCGCGGCCCACCAGTTCGCCTGACGCTCCATCAGCGAGACGGAGCCCTGTTCATCCAGGCTGGCATGCGCCTTGACCAGCAGGCCCGCGAGGTGCGGGTCCTGGTAGAGCCCCGGCGGAATCAGCAGCGGCTTGTCGGCGCGTGCGTCGGGAGAGAAGACCGCGCTGAGCGCGCCAAGACCTTCCATGTCCAGATAGATGGCGCGATAAATCCATTCGCGGCCTTCCCAGACCTCACCGCTATGGTATTCGCCGGGCCCGAAAACCAGCACGCTGCCGGGTCCGGCAATCTCGCTGCCGGCGCGTGTATGACATTGGCCCGCGCCGGCCTCCGTCATGACAATGACGAGTTCGTCGTGCAGATGCCGGTCGAACTTGTGATTGCCGTAACGGGCGCTCGCGAGACACGCGCCGTCCAACGCGCCGTCGCGCCAGCACACCACTTCCGGCTCGCATTTATCCGATGTCTCCATAGTTCGCGCTCCGTGTGCCCTTCAAACCAGCTCGATTCTGACCCGGCGATTGCGACGGCCCTTGTTCTCGATCTTCGCGATGCGGATGGGCCGCGACTGCGCGGTATTGGTAAGATGCGTGCCGCCGCACGCCTGCCGGTCCAGATCGCCGATTTCGACGATGCGCACCGTGCCGTCCGGCGTCGGCGGCGGAGCGACCGAGAGGCTGCGGATCAGACCTTGCGTGGCTTTCGCTTCGGCTGCGCTGACGTAGTAGACGCGCACCTCCATCGCGTTGCGGATCACCTCGTTGGCGGGTTCTTCCAGCAGGCGCAGCGCGTCATTATCCGCGTCGGGCAGATCGAAGTCCATGCGCGCGGTGCCGTCGGCGTTGATCTGCGCGCCGGTCACGAGCGCGCCGGCAAAGCGCTGATACACCAGCGCGTTGAGAATATGCGTAGCGGTATGGAGCTGGGCGACCGTGGCGCGGCGCGCAGCGTCGATAGCCACCTGCACATTGCCGGACAGTTCGAGCGGCTCGTCGAGCAGATGCCACAGCACGTCGCCTTCCGCCGCGACGCCGGTGATACGCACCGCGCCGTGCGCGTGCGTCAGCGTGGCCGCGTCCGACACCTGGCCGCCGCCGCCCGGATGCAACGCGGAACGGCCCAGCACGACCGCGCCCGGCCGTGCGGCGATCACGGCCGTTTCGAAGTCCAGCAGATCCGGCTGCTCATGGCAAAGATAATGCGGCACCTTGATGTCCTCGCAGGAATTGACTGAATATGCCTAAGCATAGCCAGTCCCGTGCGGGGCCGTCTTGGTTAAAAATGCCCTTCGGGCGGATCGCGGCGCCCCGCCGCGGACCCGGCTTCAATCCGCTTCAACCCTGGCGGAAAATCGGCGCACCCCACGGCGCGCCGATCGTGCCGCCATCCACGACGATCTCGGCGCCCGTCATTCCCGACGCGTCGCCGGACGCAAGGAAAAGCACCGCTGCCGCGACTTCTTCCGGCGTTGCGAGGCGGGCCATGGGAATACGCGGCGCAAACGCCTGTTCGGTTCCGTCGAGCGTCGCGCCTTCGCGCGCGCCACGCGTCCAGATCGGCGTACGCGTGCCGCCGGGAATCACCGTATTCACACGAATGCCGCGCTGCACGAGTTCCGACGCGAACACCTTCGCCATGCCCGTAATGCCGGCTTTGCTAGCGGAATACGCCGCCGCCCCCGGCGAACCGAGTTCGCGCATCACCGAGCCGTTCAACACCACCGCGCCGCCCGCGCTCATCAGCGGCAGTGCCGCTTGAACCGTCAGAAAAACCGCCGTCAGGTTGGTGCGAAGAATCGCCTCGAACGCGGCAGCCGAGGTGCCGCCGAGCGGCGTCGGCCCGGAGATGCCTGCGTTGGCGAAGACGATGTCGAGCGACCCGAAAGCGCCTTTGATCTGTTCGAACAGCGAGCCGATTGCCGCTTCGTCGTCGAGATTGGCCTGCACGCCCAGCGCGTTTTCGCCCAACTCCGTCACCGCCTGGTCGAGCTTCGCACGGTCGCGGCCCGTGATCACCACCCGCGCGCCTTCGGCGATCAGAAGTTTTGCCGTGACGAAACCAATGCCGCTATTCCCGCCAGTCACCAACGCTGTCTTTCCAGTGAAACGCATCATCTCTCTCCTTGATTGCGCCGCCCGCGCACCGGACATCACGGCGGCGCAGCGGCTGGAACGATTGAATCAAGCGGCAAAGCGCCGCTGCACGCGGACATCTCGCAAGACGCCCTTAGCCGGACAATCTGCATGTTGATCATCATGCACATTTTCAGTATTATGCTCATCATACAGATTGTCAAGAGGGTGACGGAAATGGGCTACTCGCAGGCGCAAAAAGCAGAAAGCCGGCAGCGCGTTCTGGAAACAGCCGCGCGGCAAATCCGGGAAGACGGGATCGAGTCGCTCGGCGTGGCGGACTGCATGCGGCGCGCCGGGCTCACGCATGGCGCGTTCTACGGCCACTTCGCTTCGCGTGACGCGCTGATCGTAGAGGCGTTGGAATATGCAGTCGCGCAGAGCGAGAAACGTATCGCGGCGTTGAACACGGGGTCGGGCGAGGCCGGATCAGCGAAGAAAGACCCGTTGCGGGCAATTGCCGACGTATTCCTCAGCGACCGTCATATCAGGAATCCCGGCAGCGGGTGCGCGCTGTGCGCGCTTGCCGGCGAAGCGCGGCATGCGGCACCGGAAATCCGCGAGCGTCTGACGCTTTACGTGCACAGGCTCGCGTCGCAAATAGCGCAGACGCTGGCGGGGCATAGCGAAAGCCTGGCGCTCGGCATCGTTGCGACCATTGTGGGCGCGGTGACGCTGGCGCGTGCTGTCGACGATCCCGAACTCGCCAGATCGATTCTTGCCGGATCGCTCGATCTGATCGTGGCACAAGGCGGCGACGCTTAACGGAAACGGCGCCCGCCTGCATTTGAAGACACCTGCGTGCAGTCGCACGCCGGGCGATTCTTCAAGGCTCTTGGTCCTTATGCGCTGGCGTTCGATGATTAGCTGAAACTGTCAGTTAGCGTCGCGCAGGGTCGTTGCTAGGATGGCCGATTGGCCTTCCCATTCAGACTCGACTCAAAGGACGCTCATTCATGGCGCTGTTCACAAGACGGGCTTTCATTCGCGTCGCACTGGCTTCCTCGCTGACCACGATCGCGGCGCGGAGCAATGCGCAAACATCGGCCTCGAATGGCCAGCTGGTCGCGCTGCGGATCGGCTATCAGAAGTCGTCGACCCTGATCACGCTCCTCAAGGCACGCGGTTCGCTCGACAAGGCGCTGGCGCCGTTGGGCGTTCGCGTGTCATGGAATGAATTTTCGAGCGGCTTGCCCCTGACCGAAGCGCTTAATGTCGATGCCGTCGATTTCAGCGCCGACGTGGCGGACACCGTACCGATCTTCGCGCAAGCCGCGCATGCAAACTTCGTCTATGTCGCGCAGGAAGCGCCGTCGCCGGGCGCGCAGGCAATCATCGTCAAGCAGGACAGTGCGCTCCATACGCTCGCCGATCTCAAAGGCAAGCGCATTGCCGTGACCAAAGCCGCCGGCAGTCACTACCTGCTGCTTGCGGCGCTCATCAAGGCGGGCCTTACGCCCGCGGATGTCCGCATCAGCTACCTCACGCCGGCCGACGGCCGCGCCGCCTTCGAGCGCGGCAGCGTGGATGCGTGGATCACGTGGGATCCATACGTGGCATCCGTCGACCACGAGGCCGACGTGCGCATTCTCGCGGACGGCAAGGGGCTCGCTTCATATCAGCGCTACTACCTTGCATCGAACCGCTTCGCGACGGCGCACCCTGATGTCATCCAGATCGTATTCGACCAGTTGACGCAAGCCGGCGATTGGTTGCGCGCGCACCCTCAGGAAGCGGCCCAGACACTCGCGCCAATCTGGGGACTCGACGCCGCCACCATCGAACGTGCGAATGCGCGCCGCAGTTATGCGGTACGCCCTGTTCTTGCGCAGAATTTCGGCGAGCAGCAAAAGATCGCGGATACGTTTTTTCAGGCCGGATTGTTGCCTGCCAGGGTGGACACGGTGCAGGCGCAACGCTGGGACTTCGGGGCGAAACGCGCGGAGGCTGCGGGTAGCTGACACGCGGTGTCAAAACGGTGTCAAAACGTACGGAGAAAACCGAATAAATCGCGTTGCGGAACGCCGCTCCAAATGTTTTTGGACAGTCGATTATCATGATTCGATCACCTCACTCGAACGACTCGGTGTTGGATATGACGAATACAGGCAAGGCTTTGATAATCGCGCTGGTTCTGGTGGATCTGGGATTCATCGCTTACCAGTTGCTCCCGAAAGGCGAGCGCTCCGAAGCGGCGTCCGCCGCGGTAACGGCCGACTCCGCCACTACGGCGGCGGTCGATCCGCGATTGGACGGCACGCATGTAACCGCCGGCAACGTGGTCTCCACTACGCCGTCTGCGAACAGTACGGGCGAGATCGCGGGCGCGCCGTTGGCGTCCCAATCCGGCTCCGTCACCAACGAGGCGGAAACGGCCGCAAAGCCGCCAGGACAGCGCCATAAACAGGTTCGCGCGGCCGGACCGACCGAAACGCGCGAATCGGTGACGGCGCAGCCGGTCAACCGCGCACGTGACGACCTGAGCCGCCACGGCTCGAATGCCGTCGCGGCGGCCATGACGGAACAGCTCGTCAGGGAGTCTTCCAAACCCGATCCGTCGCTGCCGCTGCCGCCGCCAATCCAGGCCGCGCCGGGCAGCCAGGATCACGGCGGGTCGAACCCCGTTGCCGCCGCGATAACGCAGGAACTGGTGCGGGAATCCGCACGCGTCAATCCAGCCCCGCAGACACCCGCACCGGGCGGCACGCAGTAAGACCGTAGTCCGAAATAACCGGATGGCGGCGCCCATGCGTGGGCAGCCGAGTCTCGCCGACGTGCGCGCGGCAAGCTTCAGTGCGCGAGAAAGTCCACCACCATACGGTTGAATTTCTCCGCATGTTCCCACTGCGCCCAGTGTCCGCAGCGGCTGAAAATATGCATCTCGGCATTCTGCATACCCGCGACGAGGCGCAGACCCACATCCATCGGCACAAAGCGATCGTCGCGCCCCCAGATCACCAGCGTCGGCGCCGCAATCTCGCCGAGACGCGGGCCGAAGTCGTTGAACTGCTTCGGATTGGCCGCGAGACTCTTCACGAAGTTTTCCAGATGATCACGACGCGCCAGCATATTGTCGAGCCGCGCCTGCATCAGATCGTCGGTCAGCGCCCTGGCATCGAACACGAAGACGTTCATCATCCGCTTCAGGTTGTCGATTGTCGGTTCGCGATACAGGCCTTGCAGCAGCTTGATGCCTTCTGTCGGCATCGGCACGAACTGGCTGGGGCCGCCGGTTCCACCGCCCATCAGTACCAGTTTGCCGACACGCTGTGGATTGGCGAGCGCGAACGCCACGGCGCTATGACCGCCCATCGAATTGCCGATGATGTGCACGCGTTCAATGTCGAGCGCATCGAGCAAGCCCTTCAGCGAACGTGCGTTGAGTTCGGAGCGCGAGCCGTTGCACACGACCGGATCGCTTTTGCTCCAGCCCAGACAGTCCAGCAGGATGACCCGATAGCCCGCCGCGACGAGCGGCTCGACGTTGCGATTGAAGTTCGCCCAGCCGCTCGCACCCGGGCCCGAGCCGTGCAGCATCACCACGGTTTCGGCGCCCTGGCCGGCGTCGTTGTAGTGCAACTGCACTTCTCCTTCGCCTTCCTTGATACGCACGAATTTGCTGGTCGACGCTTCGGTGATTGCCGATACATTCGAGGTCATGTTGCTTTCCTTGATCTGAAGAGAATTGATTGGCTGCGCACACCGCTCAGTCGCGCGCGAGCAGCATTCGGCGGCGCTATTGCGCTATTGCGTCATTGCGTCATTGCGCGGCAACCGGCGCGTAGACCGGCGCCGGCTTGCCAACGGCGAGCCACGCCGCAACCGCCGCGACCGCGATCAACGGAATGCTCGCGCTCAGCAGCACAGATGCGCTCTGCCCGATCGCCAGCAACTGTCCGGCGATCAAAGGTCCGAGAATCGAGCCCATGCGCCCCACCGCCACGGCGGCGCCCACGCCGGTACCACGCACGTGCGTCGGATAGACGCTGCTCGCGAGCGCATACAGCACCGACTGTCCGCCGACCAGAAACAGACCCGCAAGCAAACCGCCGCACGCCATCGACACACCGCCGCTCGCCGCCACGAGCGCGGCCAACGCCGCGGCAATGCCCAGATACATGCCGGTCACGGTGCGACGCTTGCCGATGCGATCCATCAGGCTTGCGATCACGATCGCGCCGATGCCGCCGCCGATGTTGAACATCATCTGCACGACGCCCGATTGCACGCGCGTGAGTCCACGGCTCAGCACCAGCGACGGCAGCCAGTTGATCAGGAAGTACAGCACGATCAACGTGCCCAGATAGCTGATCCACAGCGCGACCGTCGTGCCGGCTCGCCCTTCCTTCCACAATGCCTGCGCGATGCCGGACGGCGCCTCGCCCAACCCACGCGAGCCGCCGGAGCGCGCGGCAACGAAATGCGCCGACTCGCGCATGAAGATCGCCAGCAACGGCAGCACCAGCAGCGGTCCCACGCCGCCGACGTAGAAGATATGCCGCCACCCCGCATCGCCCGGACTCACGATGCCGATCACCGCCGCGAGCGCCGCACCGAACGGCATGCCGCAATACATCGCGCCCACTGCCGTATTGCGTTGATCCGGCGAGGCCGCTTCCGAGCACAGCGCGATCAGGTTCGGCATTGCGGCGCCCAGACCGAGTCCCGTGAGAAAGCGCGCGGCCAGCAGACTGTTCAGGTCCCACACCTGCGTAGTGGCAATCGAGAAGATGCCGAACAGCGCGACCGAGAGCATCAGCACGCGCTTGCGGCCAAGCTTGTCGGCGAGCCGTCCGCCAATCGCCGCGCCGGGCAGCAGGCCGAGCGCGCCGATGCTGAATGCCCAGCCCATCTGCGCGACCGCGAGATGAAATTCGCGAGCCATGCGCGGCGCCGCGACGCCGGTCGATTGCAGATCCAGCCCTTCCAGTAACGCGACGATCAGGCATAGGCCGATCGTGACGGCACCGGTGGTGCGAGTATTGGTTGATCGCTGCATAAAAAGTCTCCAATGTGTTTTCAGCATCGCTCTTGGCGGCGATAACGCTGGGTGGTTGCCGGCGGCTCGGGCAGCCGCCAGGCTTCTAAAAAAGCTAGACGCCGGCCGCGCGTTTCAGGTCCAGCGCCACGTCGACGATCATGTCTTCCTGGCCGCCGACCATGCGCCGCTTGCCCAGCTCGACCAGAATGTCGACGGCTTTCAGGCCGTACTTCTTCGCGGCCACTTCGGAATGCCGCAGGAAGCTCGAATACACGCCCGCATAACCGAGCGCCAGGGTTTCACGGTCCACGCGTACCGGACGGTCCTGCAAGGGCCGCACGATATCGTCGGCGGCATCCATCAGCGTGTAGAGATCGGTGCCGTGGTGCCAGCCGGCGCGCTCGGCCGCGGCAATGAACACCTCCAGCGGCGCATTGCCCGCACCCGCGCCCATGCCCGCGAGACTCGCATCGATGCGGTCGCAACCTTCTTCCACCGCGACGAGCGAATTCGCGACGCCGAGGCTGAGGTTGTGGTGCGCGTGCATGCCGGTCTTGGTCTCCGGCTTCAGCACGGCCTTCAATGCGCGAAAGCGCGCACGCACGTCGTTCATGTTCATCGCGCCGCCGGAGTCGACCACGTAAATACACGTTGCTCCGTAGCTTTCCATCTTTTTCGCTTCGACGGCGAGGTTTTCCGGCGTGGTCATGTGGCTCATCATCAGGAAGCCGACCGTGTCCATGCCGAGTTCGCGCGCGTATTCGATATGCTGCTTCGAAATGTCAGCCTCGGTGCAATGCGTGGCGACCCGCACGATACGCGCGCCCGCCTGGTACGCCGCCTTCAGATCGTGAATCGTGCCGATGCCGGGCAACAGCAGCGTGGCGATCTGCGCGTGCCCGACCACGTCGGCGACCGCTTCGATCCACTCGAGGTCGCTATGCGCGCCGAAGCCGTAGTTGAAACTCGACCCTTGCAGACCGTCGCCATGCGCGACTTCGATACTGTCCACCTTTGCGTTGTCGAGCGCGCGAGCGATCTGCTGCACGTTGTCGATCGAATACTGATGACGGATCGCGTGACTGCCGTCGCGCAGCGTCACGTCGGAGATATAGAGTTTCCTGTCCATGAGAAGCGTCTCCTTAAGCCTGCACGAGGGATTGCGCCATGCGCTCCGCGGTCGCGAGCGCGGCCGAGGTCATGATGTCGAGATTGCCCGCATACGCCGGCAGATAATGCGCCGCGCCTTCGACCTCGATGAACACCGAGGTCTTCAAACCGCTGAAGCGGCCAAGGCCCGGAATGTTCAACGGCACGTCGGCGGCGATTTCGTCGAACTGCACTTTCTGCTTCAGACGGTAGCCGGGCACGTACGCATGCACGGCAGCGGCCATCGCTTCGATCGAGGCTTCCACCTGCGCGCGGTCGGCGAGATCCGACAGCACGTAGACCGTGTCGCGCATCATCACCGGCGGCTCGGCCGGATTGAGCACAATGATCGCTTTGCCTTTGGCCGCGCCGCCCACGGCTTCGATCGCCTTCGAGGTGGTTTCGGTGAACTCGTCGATATTCGCGCGCGTGCCGGGACCGGCCGACCTGCTGCTGATCGACGCGACGATTTCCGCGTAGTGCACCTTCGCCACGCGCGAGACCGCGGCCACCATCGGAATCGTTGCCTGACCGCCGCACGTCACCATGTTGACGTTGCGGCTGTCCAGATGTGCGTCGAGATTCACGACCGGCACGCAGTACGGCCCGATCGCGGCAGGCGTCAGATCGATCAGCCGGATGCCAGGTTTCAGCGCGCGCAGGAACGCGTCGTTCTTCACATGTGCGCCGGCCGAGGTGGCGTCGAACACGAAGTCGATGTCCTCGAACACCGGCAGGCGCGTCAGCCCTTCCACGCCTTCGTGCGTAGTGGCGACGCCGAGCCGCGCAGCGCGCGCGAGACCGTCGGACGCCGCGTCGATACCGACCATTGCCGCCATCTCCAGGTGCTCGCTGTGCCGCATGATCTTGATCATCAGATCGGTGCCGATGTTGCCGGAGCCGATGATCGCGGCCTTGAGTTTTTCGCTTGCCATGTGAGTCCTCAGTCGGATGATTGCTTATGCGGAGAAAATCGCGCGAGCGCTGCCGAGGCCTTCGATCTGCGCGCTGAACGTGCCGGGCTGCGTCACCGCGACCATCGGGCCGAGCGCGCCGGTCATGAGGACGTCGCCGGCTCGCAGCGGCGTGCCGAGTTGCTGCAGCCGGTCCGCGAGCCACACGGCGGCGTTCAGCGGATTGCCGAGACACGCAGCGCCGTTGCCGCGCGAGAGCGTTTCGGCATCGTTCGAAAGGGTCATCGCGCAAGCCGAGAGATCGACGTCGCGCAGCAGCACGGGGCGGCTGCCGAGCACGAAGCGCGCGCTCGACGCGTTGTCCGCGACCGTATCGACGAAGCGGATATTCCAGCCCTCGATGCGGCTGTCCACGACTTCGATTGCGGCGACCGCGTACGCCGTCGCGCGAATCAGGTCGGCGTAGGTGTGCTTTTCATGCGTGAGATCGTGTTCGAGTACGAGCGCGATTTCCGCTTCGACCTTCGGCTGGATCAGTTCGCCGAGCGGCACCGGCTGGTTGTCGCCATACGCCATCGACGCGAACAGCGCGCCGAAGTCCGGTTGATCGACGCCGAGCTGCCGTTGCACCGCGGGGGAAGTCAGGCCGATCTTGCGGCCGACAATACGCTCGCCGGCGGCCACTCGCGCCTCGACGTTGACCTGTTGCACTGCATACGCGAGGCCGGCGGCGTCGGCTGCGTTCAGATGGGCGAAGCGCTCGTCGTCGCGCAACGGCGCGATGGTCTGACGCGTGTGTTCGGATTCGTGCAGCCGCAGGGCCAGCGCTTCAGCATTGCTTCGATGGTTCATATCGGGTTCCGTGATTCGTCAGGCGGTTTCGGCAATGGGCCGCGCGTGCATCGCGCCGAAGCCCGCGATCCACTCGGGGATCGGCCGGTAGTAATCGAGCGTGGCGCGATAAGGTCCGTACGCCTGCAGCGCGCCGAATGCGGCGATCCACGTGCGGACCTCGTGCGCGGACTTGCCTGCCTCGCGCGTGATCGCGGTATCGGTGAAGCCGTCGAGCGCGGGCAATTCCCCTTCTTCGAGCAGCTTCAGGAACGCGCGGTCCCATTCGGGATTCAGCGGATGCAGGCGGCTGTCGCCCGCGGCGAACGCGCGGGCCGCCGCGACAGTGCGGGCCTGGCGCGCCGCCCGGGCTTCCGGCGATGGATTGCGGCCAGCGATCAGACGCTCGGCGACTTCGTCCGTGGCGCCCGCCAGTTCGGGCACCGGCGGCTCGTGCGAAATGCCGCCGGAGCCGATCACCAGCACGCGTTGACCGGACCGCGCGAGGCTGCGGCCCAGCGCGTCGCCGAGCAAACGCGCACGGCGGCACGACGCCATAGGCGGCGCGACCGAGTTGATGAACACCGGCACGACCGGATAACGGTCCAGTGAGCCGGTGAGAATCTCCAGCGCCTGCGCGCAACCGTGGTCGACCTGCATCCGGTACGACAGGGCAACGTCGACGTCGGCGGCGAGCACGGCTTGCGCGAGATCGAGCGCGATGTCGGCGGGGACCGCAAGCTGGCCCGCCAGACTGCCGAAGTCGCCAACCGCGCTCGCCGAAGCGCCGATGCAGAACGGCGGCATCACGTCGTAGAAGAAACCGTTGTAGTGGTCCGGCGCGAACACGACGACCAGTTGCGGATCGAAGGCCGCAACACGTGCGCGCGCCGCCGCGTGAATCCGCCCGACTTCCTCGACGACGTCCGGCGCCGGATCGCAGTAGCCGCTAAGCGGCGTGTGGGAAAGACATTCGAGCAACACCGGCATGTCAGGCTCCGGTCGCAACGGCCGCGATGGCCGCGACGCTTTCCGACGCGACGGCCCGCTCAGGCACCGCAAGCTTCACCGCGGGCCACTCGCCCGGCTTCAGCGAGAGCTTGACGGCAAGTTCGCCGATGCAGTCCGACACCTGTTGCGGCGTGCACATACCCGCGACGAAACGATCGGGCCGCAGCAACACGACCGACTCCGGCACACGTGCGAACCACTCCTTCAGCCGACCCTGCACATCGCCGATGGCGATCACGCCCTCCGGCACGTCGTCATGAAAAGCCAGCTGATTGTCGGGCTTGGCGAGCACGAAACAGCCGCCGAGGCGTTGCCACGTTTCGCGCGCAAGCGGCGACAACCCGAAGGTGGGATCCGAGCCCCAGCCGATAATCGCAAAGCGACTGCCGAGCACGTCGTCCAGACGCACGACGTTGCCGTCCACTGTGCGTACACGAGGCTGAATGAACATGCGCCCAACCGGCGAGTGACACAACGGATCACGGCCGTACACGAGGCGGCCGAGCAGCGACTCGCGCTTCTCGCTCATCAGGCCGAGCAGCCGGCCGGGCGCGGAATGACCGGAGCGTTCCAGCACGCGAGCCAGCACGCCATGCTTGCGTTTGCGCTCCGCCAGCAGGACCACACCCGTTTCGTAGCGCGGCATCGGCTTGAAACGCATCTCCACGAAGTAGCGCTTCATGGCGGGGACCACGTTGAAGGTCCGCACGAAGGCGTCGCGGAATTTGATGCCGAAGCGGCTCGTCGGCGCGAAGATGTCGCCCGCCACTTCCGAGAGATGGATCATCGAGCGGGCGTGAGCGCGGCGCTCCGCCGTGTAGGTGTCGAGTAACGCGTCGCCGGCGATCTGCTTGACCACCATTGCCAGCTTCCAGCCGAGATTGCTAGCGTCGCGAATCCCGCTGTTGTAGCCCTGCCCTTGCCAGACCGGCATGATGTGCGCGGCGTCGCCGGCCAGCAGCACGCGGTCCACGCGGAAGGTGCTGGCGAGCCGCGCATTGTGCGTATAGACACGCTTGCGGATGTAGTCCACCTTCTGCGGATCGGCCACCACCTTGCGGATCAGCGCAGCCATGTTCTCCGGCTTCGACAGTTCCTCTTCGGTTTCTCCCGGCATGACCATGAATTCGAAGCGGCGAATGCCGTGCGGCAACGCCGCCGACACGTACGGCCGTTCTGGATCGCAATGCATGTAGATGTGCGGCGAGCCGATCGGGTCATTACGCACATCCACCACGATCCATTGATTCGGTTTCGTACGTCCCTCGAAAGGCACGTCGAGCATGCGGCGCACGAAGCTGTTGCCGCCGTCCGCGCCGACCATGTACGACGCGCGCACCGTGCGGCGGCGGCCTCTCTCGTCCTCCGCCTCGATCGTCACGCCGGTCGCGTCCTGCGTGAACCCGCTCACGCTGGTGCCGAACAGCACCTGGACATGCGGGAAGCGGCGCAGCCCTTCGTACAGCACACGATCAGCGAGCGGCTGGATGAATGCATTGCGGCGCGACCAGCCGAATTCGTCGGTGCGCGGTTCGATCGACGCGAAGCAATGACCGGTGTGCGTGACGAAGCGCATCCAGTGGTCAGGCGTGGTGTGCGGCAACAGCACGTCGGCGAGGCCGACCGATTGGAACACGCGCAGCGCTTCGTCGTCGAGACCGATGGCGCGCGGATAGTCGATGATCTGTTCGAGCTTTTCCAGCACCACCACGCGCACGCCCTGCAAGCCTAGGTAATTGGCGATCATCAAACCAACGGGACCGGCACCGATAATCGCCACGTCGGCGGACACGGTTTCGCAGCGGCGGCTCGCGGCCACCGGATCATTCGATGAGGGCATACTGTCTCCTTTCCCGCGAGCGGCCGAACGCGCCGCCGCTTCAGATAGCGGACTTGTTTGAAATATCCAGGGAGAGCGCGGCGTGACGATTGCGTATCGCCATGGCGAAAAAGTCGCGCATGAGATGCGGCATCTCGCGTCTCCATGAATCGTTGATTTGCTCGCAGTCTAGGACTCGCGCCGTACGGCCTCAACAATTTGTGAGAAATGTGCATAGAATGCACATGGTTGATTTAATGAGATTTTCTGGTGACAAAATACACAAGCGTGCGGGGGCTCGCGCGCGGCCTGCAGGTGCTGCAGGCGCTCAATTCCGTGGAAAGCGGCCGCGCCACCAGCCAGCAGATCAGCGATCTGACCGGACTGCATCGCACCACCGTGCGACGACTGCTGGAGACGTTGATGGAGGAAGGTTTCGTGCGGCGCAGCGCGTCGGACGACAGTTTCCGCCTGACGCTGCAGGTTCGTTCGTTGAGCGAAGGTTTTACGGACAACGAACGGATTGCAATGATCGCACCGCCGATCATGGGACAATTGCTGCAGCGCGTTGCGTGGCCTTCGGACCTCACTACGCCGGACGGCGACGCGATGATCATCCGCGAAACAACGCACCGCTTCAGTCCGCTCTCGTTTCACCGTTCGATGGTCGGGCGCCGTTTGCCGATTCTGCTGACCGCTGCCGGGCGTGCCTACTTTGCGATGTGCCCCGACGGCGAGCGCGAGGACATTCTCGAATTGCTGCGCTCGGGCGTGGGCGGTGAGGAGCAGAAAGCGCTCGCCGCCAACGACACGTTGATAAAGAGCCTCGTGAAACGGGTGCGCACGGACGGCTTCGGCTCCAATCACGGCGACTGGTCCGCGCAAAGCAAGATCGGCGCGGTCGCCGTTGCGATCGTCTCGCGCGAACGTGTGCTCGCGAGTCTGAATGTGGTGTTTCTTTCGCGGGCGGTGACGCTCGCGGAGGCGAAACGACGCTACGTGCCGGAGCTCCAGACCGCAGTGCGCGAGATGGTTGCCGCGCTCGAGTCGCAGGATGAGTCGGGTGGAAAGAAGCCGGAGTGAAGGACGTGGCGCCGGCGGGGTTCCTGCGTATATTCACTGCCGTTTACCCTTTGCCGTTCGCCGCTTACCGCGCGCCTATTCTTCAGCGGAATACTCGACGCCCCAACCACCGCAGATTGACCAAAAAACAGGCTTCTGTTCGCCGGATTGAAACCCACCGTGCAGGCGCACACTGACATCGTGCCAATCGCGCAAAAGGAGCCTCAAATGTCTTCCCGCCACGACAAAAACGACGAGTTCGAAATCGGCCTGCCGGCTGTTTCGACGACTGAATGGACGAGCCCGGTGCCGGGCGCTGACGCCGATACGATGCGCGGGCTGCACCTCGCATCGGAAAGCGTGTTGTGCCTCGCAACGCAGACTTACGACGCGGTTGCGCGCGGCGACGCGGCGGGTGCGCAAGCGGCGCGCGCCTCGCTCGAACAGCAATTGGCACTGGCCACGCGCCTGATCGACGAGCTTCTGCTCGACGGCGCCGGCCCGCACACGACGCATTGACCGGCCGGCAGGCCGGACAGCACCAATCGCAGTCTCAACTTCTGAAAACTGAAATGAGCGCTCTGACGGTAGTTCTCTGCATCTGGTTCATGGTGGCCGTTTGTGCCGTTCTCTTCATTCGCGGCGCCAACCCGCGCGTAGGGCGTCCCCGCAAGGCGCCGCAAAAGCGCCCGGCGCGCTTTTCGATCGCGGAGTAACGGCGCGCTGGCGGCAGCGATTCGCTCGTGACAACACGTGCGAATTCTTCGAACGATCTCATCGGAATAGTTGTACGGCAAACGCGGCCCGGCGGCCCATCATCACCACAGGTCGCAACGACCCGGCCGCCATCGCAGCGTAAGTGCGACCGGCAATGTGCCGCACGGCCGTCATTTGCGTAGCCCTATTCCACGGAGATCGTCATGCTGAAGTTTTACTTCCACCCCTCGCCGAACCCGATGAAAGTCGCGTTGATGCTCGAAGAACTGCAGACCCCGTTCGAGTTGATCGCGGTCGACACGTTCAGGGGCGAGCAACATCGCCGCGAGTTTCGCGAGATCAACCCGAACGCAAAAGTCCCCGCGATTACCGACGACGGCGTGACCGTGTTCGATTCGCACGCCGTCTTGCTGCACCTCGCGGCGAAACACGAGCGCTTCCTGCCGACATCGGCTGCCGAGCGTGCGCAGGCCTTGTCGTGGCTGATGTTCGTCGCGACCGGACTGTCGCCGTTTTCGGGCCAGGCGGTGCACTTTCTGCATCACGCGCCGACGCCGCTGCCCTATGCGCGCAATCGCTATCTGAAGGAAGTCGAGCGCCACTATCGCGTGCTGGACGAACGCCTCGCGACGTCGAAGTATCTGGCCGGCGATACTTATTCGGTCGCGGATATCGCACTGTGGGGCTGGGCCAACTTCGCCGGCTACATTCTCGGCGAAGCGGGTTTGAGCGCGTATCCGAACGTAAAGCGCGTGGTGGACGAAATCTCCGCGCGTCCCGCCGCGGCACGCGCACAGGCCTTGAAGAACAAGCTGACGCTGAAAGCCGAGTTCGATGAAGAAACACGCCGCGCGCTGTTTCCACAAAACGAAGAAATGACCGCTTGAGCGTCCTGCTGTTGGACATGCCGCGCAACCTGTTGCCACTTTGCGGCGGTTGCGCGGCCAGGCATATTGCGGGTTATTTGAGGCCAAGCCGTTTGGCCAACCGGTTCAGATTCGCCCGATCGAGACCGAGTTCGCGCGCGACCGCTGCCCAATTCCGGTTGTGGCGCGCCAATGCGTCGAGAACGGTGGTCCGCTCGAACTCGGTCACCGCGCTGCGGAAGTCCTTCACGCCGGTCCCGGCCGGATCGGCGGGCATTTGACTTGTGGTTTCGTCCGGTGCGGCCGACAGCGCGAAGTCGGTGGCGGTCAACGTCAGAATCCGACGGCGCTCGCGATTCGCGGCTAGCGCCTTGAGCGCGCTCCGCCCGATCAGATGCTCGAGTTCACGCACGTTGCCCGGCCACGGATAATGCAGCAGCGCGGCTTGCGCATCCGCCGCGAGACGCAGGCTCAGCAGCCCGAGCCGGGAGCGATTCTCTTCAAGGAAAAAACCTGCGAGAAGCAGCACATCGCGGCCGCGTTCGCGCAGCGGCGGCACGCGTAACGGATAGACGCTGAGACGATGATAGAGGTCCGCGCGAAAGCGCCCCGCGCGCACCTCTTCGGCGAGATCGCGATTGGTGGCCGCGATCAGCCGCACGTCGACCTTGTGTTCGTGGTCCGAGCCGATCCGCTGCAACTGGCCGTTCTGCAGAACCCGCAACAGCTTGGCCTGCACGAGAAGCGGCAGTTCTCCCACCTCGTCGAGAAACATCGTTCCGCCATCCGCCAGTTCGAATTTGCCGCGCCGGTCCGACGACGCGCCGGAGAATGCGCCCCGCACATGCCCGAACAGTTCACTCTCGACCAGCGTGTCGGGCAGCGCGGCGCAATTCAGACTGACGAGCGGCTTATTCGCGCGCGACGAGAGCGCATGAATTGCGTTGGCCACGAGTTCTTTGCCGACGCCTGTCTCGCCGGTGATCAGCACGGTCAGATCACTGCCGGCGACAACCTCGATCTCCTGCATCAACTGCGTGTGGGCTTCACTGCTGCCGATCATCTCACGCCGACTCTGGCTACTCGCCTGCCGGTAGGCCTCCGCGCGCCGCCTCTCCGCCTCGCCGCTGCGCGCCAGCGTATCGATCCGCTCGACGACACTCACCGTAGCCGCTGCAAGACTCAGAAACGCCTGTAGCGAGGCCATGTCGATGCTATCGAAGCGCGCCGGGTCCAATGCATCGAGCGTGAGCAAACCCCACGGCCGGCCGCGAACAAACAGCGGACAGCCGAGGCAATCGTGAACTTCGAGATGCCCGGTGGCGCCTTGCACGAGGCCGTCGTAGGGATCCGGCAAATCGGAGTCGGCGGCGAAACGCGTCGGCTCCGAGCGCGACAGAAGTTGCTCGAAGCGCGGATGGTCGGTGACACGAAAGCGCCGCCCAAGCGTATCGCTGCTCAAACCGTCGATCGCGAGCGGCACCAGCGTGTCGCCTTCCAGACGCAACAACGCCGCCGCGTCGCCGGGAAACAGCGTCCGCAGGCTGCTGAGCAAACGGCGGTAACGCTCGCGGTCGGACAGGTCGCGCGAGAGATCGAGGATCAGGGGCGTGAGGACGTCGAGCAGTGCCTGCGCAGTCAGATCGACTCCGTCTGGAGTCTTTGCGACCAGGGTCGAATTGACCATCATCGAATTCAGATCGTTGATTTATTTGCATTTTATACCTGGCACGAAACATGGATAGAAAAGCACGACAGTCGATGCACGACTGACTACCCACTCACACCAGGACTATTTATGCTTTCCGCCGAACACCGCGCTATCGTCAAAGCCACCGTTCCTCTTCTCGAGAGCGGAGGCGAAGCGTTGACCACGCACTTCTACAAGATTCTCATCGGCGAACATCCCGAAGTGCGTCCCATGTTCAACCTCGCGAATCAGGCAAGCGGTGCGCAGCCACGCGCGCTGGCCAACAGCGTGCTGATGTACGCGCGTCACATCGATCAACTCGAACAACTCGGCGGGCTGGTCTCGCAGATCATCAACAAGCACGTCGCACTGAATATCCTGCCGGGGCACTATCCGATTGTCGGACAGTGCCTGCTAAGAGCCATCCGCGAAGTGCTCGGCGCCGAAATCGCAACGGATGCGGTCATCGCAGCGTGGGCCGCCGCATATCAACAACTTGCCGATCTGCTGATCGGGCTCGAAGAAAAAATCTACGCCGAGCGGGAAGCGGCGCCGGGCGGCTGGCGCGGCACGCGGCTCTTTCGTGTCGCGCGTAAAGTGCGGGAGAGCGACGAGATCACGTCGTTCTATCTGCGCCCCGACGACAACGGCGAGTTACTCGCGTTTCATCCGGGACAATATATCGGCGTACGGCTGTATATCGACGGCGAAGAAGTACGCCGCAATTACTCGCTCTCGGCCATGTCGAATGGCCGCGAATACCGTATCAGCGTAAAGCGCGAACCGAATGGAAAGGTGTCGAATCATCTGCATACGCACGTCAACGAAAACGACACAGTCGAACTGTTTGCGCCGGCCGGCGACTTCACGCTCGAACCGGGCGACAAGCCGCTGGTGCTGATTAGCGGCGGCGTGGGCATCACCCCCACGCTGGCCATGCTGCAAGCCGCGTTGAATACCCGTCGTGTCGTGCACTTCATCCACTCGGCACGTCATGGCGGCGTTCATGCATTCCGCGACACGATCGAGCAACTGGCCGCGCGTCACCCGCAATTGAAGCGTTTCTATTGCTACGAACAGCGCCGCGCCAACGATGCCGACGCCGATGGCATCGGCTATCTCGACCAAACGCGTCTCCATGCCTGGCTGCCGGAAACCCGCGACGTCGACGTCTATTTCCTCGGCCCGATCGCGTTCATGAAGGCCGTCAAGAAGCATCTGAAGGCGATCGGCGTGCCGGAATCACAAAGCCGCTATGAATTCTTCGGCCCGGCTGCGGCGCTGGAATAAACCCTGGTGGATTGGTCACGGCTGCGTTGGACACGCCGCTGGCTGGTCCATTTCGAACGGGCATCCGGGACACCCGTTCGATTCTTCCGCCTTTAGCCTTTACGAAGACGTCTTTACGATGCCGCGCAAGCGCCTCAGTAAAGCGTCAGCATGCTCGCGATCAACCTTTGATATTTCGCGCTGATTCAGTATCGCCTCGATGCGCTGACGCCAATAGCCCGGGTCACTCACTAACGACGTGCAAGCCATCGAATCACCTTTGGAAGTTAATCTCTCAAGCGTTGTGACTATCGTTTCGATATGCAGAAGATCATTCTTAAAAGAGGCGTGACTTCCCATTACATTCCCGGCTAACTTTTTTAGCGCCTTCGGATCGCCCTTCGAACGAGTTGGCAAGCAATGCGATACCCATTTCGTCTCCGAATCGGTCGATCCGTCCTGCTTGCAGGAAAGCGGAGCAACAGCCGTGAAGCGTTTGCGCCAGGCTGTGTGAGCATTGCTATTGGTTGATCTGCTTTATTTGTCCCGCGTAGGCACAGGTGCGGCCTGGCCTGCCTGCGCCACGGCAATGGCTTGTGCGGCGGCTTTGCGCATTGCTTCGTAGGCTACCCCCGCGCTGGAAACCGCGGACTTGAACACGGTGACCGCGACCTCCGAACCTGCCGGCGCATTGCGGGAAAAATCGTCCATGGCCGTCTGCATTTTTGCGTTCGACTGCGCGAAGCGATCTTCGAAGAGTTTCAGAAACTCGGCCTGCGCGCTATTCGCAATTCCAAACAGGTGACTGTTATACGACAGCACTTTCTCCGCCACCGGTTTCGCATTGCCGGCTTGATAAACAAACAATTCCATCGGCGTCTTACCGGAGACGGCCAGTTGCCAGGCCTGTTCGCTCTCGGCGAGCGTGGCCCTGGCTGCCTGCAGGTTCAACCTGGCCAGTTCTTCAAAATACTGGAATGTTTGCTGCGCCAACGAAAATGCGACGGCAACATTGGCACTTTGCATGGAGATAAACTGATCCGGCGTCGAAAAATACACTCTGCACTCCTTCTTTAAACCTGCACATTGCTCCAGACGAGGTATGCGAAAACAGCCTGCAAGCATGCGGATTGTTGGCCTGACGGCTCCCAGTCCCCTCGAATCGTTCTGCGATACAGAATTAGATGAAACATTCTAACTTTGTTAAACCGGCGTCTGGCGCACTGTTTTGTAGGTAGTTACCCTTGGTTAATCGCGTTGATTTGACTGAAGAATTGGGCGGTCCGAAGGTTCGGTGGGCCTCTGCAACGGACTTATGAATCGCAATCCGCGGTTGCACAGCGGGCGAGTCGGGCGGCAGCACCCAAGCGTCGCGGTCGTATCGGCAACGAACGGCGGGGGCGGTCTCGCGGGGCGTAGCGGATCGCGATTCGTGACGAGCAAGGTCACGGACGCAAAGTCCCCTCACAACCGGGCGACGTCGGCGATTGCATCGGCGAATGCCTTCGGCGCCTCCTGCGGCAGGTTGTGGCCGATACCGCCGCCAATGTTCCGGTGCGCATACTTGCCGGTGAACTTCTTCGCGTACGCTGCCGGTTCGGGATGCGGTGCGCCGTTCGCGTCCCCTTCCATCGTGATGGTCGGCACGGTAATGACCGGCGCCAGTGCCAGACGCTTCTCCAGTTCGTCGTATTGCGCCTCGCCCTTGACCAGACCCAGACGCCAGCGATAGTTGTGTATCACCACCGCAACGTGATCCGGGTTGTTGAACGACTGCGCCGAGCGCTCGAAGGTTGCATCGTCAAAATTCCATTTCGGCGATGCCGTATGCCAGATCAGTTTGTTGAAGTCGTGGCGGTTCGCTTCGTAGCCTGCATAGCCTCGCTCCGTGGCGAAATAGAACTGATACCACCATGCCAGTTCCGCCTTCGGCGGCAACGGCGCCCGGTTGGCTTCCTGACTGCCGATCAGATAGCCGCTCACCGACACCATCGCCTTGCATCGCTGCGGCCACAGCGCCGCGATGATGTTCACCGTGCGCGCGCCCCAATCGAAGCCGCCAAGAATCGCCATGTCGATCTTCAACGCGTCCATCAATGCAATGATGTCCACGGCAATGGCCGCCTGTTGCCCATTGCGGGGCGTGTCCGCTGAGAGGAAACGCGTCATGCCGTAGCCGCGCAGATACGGCACGATGACGCGGTAGCCCGCGGCTGCCAGCAACGGCGCGACTTCGGCGAAGCTGTGGATATCGTAGGGCCAACCGTGCAGCAGGATCACCACCGGCCCATTCTGCGGACCTGCTTCTGCATATCCCACGCTCAGCGTGCCTGCGTCGATCTGCTTCAGGTTATCGAAGCCGGCGGCACGTGGCCCCGCGTTCGTACCGCTCGCCTGCGCGTGGGCGATTCCGCCGAGCCCGAGTTCCATCAGGCTGAGGCCCGCAAGCGCCGTCCCGAGCAGACGGCGACGCCGGTCATTGATCCGGTCAGACATGGCTATTCTCCTTGTGTGCGAGAGCGTCAAGCCAGATGAACCGGCCTGGAAGCATTAGACCCGGCAGAAGTATCTGGCTTGTGTCGCCAATGCCCGCGGATGAAACGTCATGTATCGGGCCGCGGGCCAGATACATTGCGATACAAGGAAAGCGGCCCCGACCTGTCCGTATCCACATGATCCAGATCAAGCTGCCCCATCCATAGCGTCGGTTATAAGTATTTGCAGCATAAAACTTGCTGGGGCACGGGCCATTGCCCTGATCGAAACACCCTGGCCAATTCACCAGACGCTCACATGTTCTCATCGCCGCATTCACGACCGCCGCCAGCAACACGCCGCTCGCCTCGCAGCGGCACACGGTTCGCATCGGCGCTCGTACTGGCAGCGGCGCTCGGCGCCGGCGGATGCATGTCGCTCGCGCCGCACTACGTACGCCCCGCGCTGCCGGTTCCCGACACCTGGTCGACCGGGTCTTCCGCCGACGGAACATTGTCCGCCGACGCCACATCGGCCGCCAGCCAGATCGACTGGCGCAGCTATTTTCCCGACGCCCAACTGCAGGCCCTGATCGAGCAGGCGCTAACCGGCAACCGGGAACTGCGCATTGCCGTGCAGCGCGTCGAAGAAGCTCGTGCAACGTACGGTATCCGGCGCGCCGACACGCTCCCGACGATCTCCGCCGGCGGCTCCTATGTCCGTTTCCGCGCGCCTGGCGTACTCCTGCCCGGCGGAAGCATCGACGGTGAGGCGTATCAGGTCGGGCTGACGGAAAGCAATTGGGAGCTCGACTTCTGGGGCCGCGTGCGCAACCTCAAGGACGCAGCCCTTGAGGAATTTCTGGCGAGCGACGCCGCGCGCCGTGCGGCCACCATCAGCGTGATCGCAAACGTAGCGGACAATTATCTGCTGCTGCGCGAACTCGATGAGCGTATCGCCGTTGCACGCGAGACGATCGCAAGCCGCTCTGAATCGCTGCGCATTTTCCGCCGCCGCTTCGAGGTGGGAGCGATCTCGAAGCTCGATCTCCGGCAGTCGGAAATTCTGCTGCAGCAGGCGCAAACGCTGGTTGCGCAACTGGAACAGTCGCGAGCCGCTCAGGCCCACGCGCTCGCCGTCCTGGTCGGCGCGGCCGCCCCGCTGCTCCCGGCACCGCTGAACGACGCGAGCGTTGGCCCGGATCTGCATGCGGGACTGCCGTCGTCATTGCTGGAGAGGCGTCCGGACATTGTCGCGGCGGAACATCGGCTGCGGGCCGCGAACGCGAATATCGGCGCGGCACGCGCGGCATTCTTTCCGCGCGTCACGCTCACGGGTGCCATCGGGTCGACGAGCACCGATCTTCAGCACCTGTTCGCGTCGGGTAGCGGCGCGTGGATCTTCACGCCCAACGTCTCACTGCCCATCTTCGATGCCGGGCGCAATCGCAGCAATCTGGAACTCGCGAAGGCCCGCGAAGGCGAAGCAGTGGCGCAATACGAAGAAACCATTCAGGACGCCTTTCGCGACGTAGCCGACGCACTGTCGGCAAGAGAGTGGCTCGCCGCGCAGGTTCAGGCGGAAACCGACACGCTGGTGGCGCAGTCCGAGCGCGCGCGGCTTGCCAGGCTGCGATACGACAACGGCGCGACACCGTTTCTGGAAGTGCTCGACGCGCAGCGCGATCTGCTCAACGCACGGCAGCAACTGATACAGACACGGCGCGCATTGCTCACGAGCCGCGTCGCGCTCTATGCCGCGCTGGGTGGAGGCGTGCAGGATGCAGATCCGACTCCCCCGCCTTCAGCCGCTGACATCACACTCAAACAAGGCCCATTGCCATGAGCCCCAGCAGAAAAAAACTGACGCTCGGCGTCGCCTTACTGGCCGCGATCGTTGTGGCCGGATACTACGGCTGGACGATGTTGCATGACTCGGGCCCCGCAGCAGGTTTCGTGAGCGGCAACGGCCGCATCGAGGCGACCGAAATCGACGTGGCAACCAAACTGGCCGGCCGCGTCGAGACCATTGCCGTCGACGAAGGCGACTTCGTCAAGGCGGGGCAGCCGCTTGCGACCATGCAGGTGACCGTGCTCGACGCACAGCTTGCCGAAGCCCGCGCGCAACATCAGCAGGCGATCAACACCGCGCTTAGCATCGAAGCGCAGGTCGTGCAGCGGCAGAGCGACAAGGTGGCTGCCGAAGCCGTGGTCTCCCAGCGCGAAAGCGAACTGGACGCCGCGCAACGCAAGCTGGCGCGCTCGGAAACGCTGTCGCGCGACGGCGCGTCGTCCATGCAGGAACTCGACGACGATCGCGCCCGCGAGCGCGGCGCGCAAGCCACGGTCCGCGCCGCGAGAGCCCAGGTCACCGCCGCCCAGGCTGCCGTCGACGCGACACGTGCGCAACTGGTGGCCGCGCATTCGGCGGAGCGCGCCGCTCTCGCGACCGTTGCGCGCGTCGAAGCCGACATCAGCGACAGCCAGTTGACGGCGCCGCGCGACGGCCGCGTGCAATATCGCATCGCCGAGGCCGGCGAAGTGCTCCCCGCGGGTGGCAAGGTTCTCAACATCGCCGACCTCTCCGACGTCTACATGACGTTCTTCCTGCCGGAGACGGTGGTCGGCAAAGTCGCGCTGGGCGCCGAAGTGCGCGTGATACTCGATGCCGCGCCCACCTATGTGATTCCCGCCACCGTCTCCTTCGTCGCCAGCACCGCGCAGTTCACGCCGAAGACCGTGGAAACCAGCAGCGAACGCCAGAAACTGATGTTCCGCGTCAAGGCGCGCATCAATCGCGAACTGCTGCTGCAGCATCTGAAGCTCGTCAAGACAGGCCTGCCGGGCGTCGCGTGGATCAGGATCGATCAGCACGCCGCGTGGCCTGCTTCGCTCGCGATCAAGGTGCCGCAGTGAGCGGCGTGACGGCGGCTGAAGCTCCGCCGGTCATCCGGCTGAGCAACGTCATGCTGCGTTATGCGAAAACCCTTGCGCTCGACAACCTCACGCTGGATTTTCCCGCCGGCCGCATGACCGGGCTGATCGGGCCCGACGGCGTCGGCAAGTCGAGCCTGCTGGCGCTCGCAGCCGGCGCCCGCGCGGTTCAGCAAGGCACCGTCGAGGTGCTCGGCGGCGACATGCGCTCGCGCCGGCACCGCGCGCTCGTCTGCCCTCGTATCGCCTACATGCCGCAGGGTTTGGGAAAGAATCTGTACCCGACACTGACCGTCGAGGAGAACCTGCAGTTCTTTGCGCGGCTATTCGGCCACGACGCCCCGGAGCGCCGCCGACGCATCGACTCACTGACCCGCAGCACCGGCCTGAAACCGTTTCTGGCGCGCCCGGCGGGCAAACTCTCCGGCGGCATGAAGCAGAAGCTGGCGCTCTGTTGCGCGCTGATCCACGACCCCGATCTGCTGATTCTCGATGAGCCGACCACCGGCGTCGATCCGCTGGCACGCGCGCAGTTCTGGAATCTGATCGCGAGCATCCGCAAGGGCCGCCCCGGCATGAGCGTGATCGTCGCAACGGCTTACATGGACGAAGCGCAGCGCTTCGATTCGCTCGTCGCGATGGACGCTGGACGGATCCTCGCGACAGGCGAGCCACGCGCCCTGCTCGAGCGCACGCACAGCGACACGCTGGAAGCGGCGTTCATCGCGCTGCTGCCGGAGGAACGGCGCCGCGGTCATCAGCCGGTCGTTGTCGAACCGCTGCCGGCCGACGCCGCTGCCGACCTCGCCATCGAAGCACGCGATCTGACCATGCGCTTCGGCGATTTCGTCGCGGTGGACCACGTCAGCTTCCGCATCCGCAGCGGCGAAATCTTCGGCTTTCTCGGCTCCAACGGCTGCGGCAAGTCGACCACGATGAAGATGCTGACCGGACTGCTGCCCGCCAGCGAAGGCTCGGCCAAGCTGTTCGGACGCGAAGTCGATCCCAACGATATCGACACGCGCACCCGCGTCGGCTACATGTCGCAGGCCTTTTCGCTCTATGGCGAGCTGACGGTTCAGCAGAATCTGGTGCTGCATGCACAGCTCTTTCACGTGCCGCCGCAGGAGATTGCCGCCAGGGTCGACGAGATGGTGAGCCGCTTCGGCCTGAGCGACGTACGCGACGCGTTGCCGGACAGTTTGCCGCTCGGCATGCGCCAACGCCTCTCGCTGGCGGTCGCGATGGTGCACAAGCCGGAACTGCTGATTCTCGACGAACCGACTTCAGGCGTGGACCCCGTCGCTCGCGACAACTTCTGGCAGTTGATGATCGAGCTCGCCCGCCGCGACCAGGTCACGATTTTCATCTCCACGCACTTCATGAACGAGGCAGAGCGCTGCGACCGCATCTCGCTGATGCATGCGGGCCGCGTGCTCGCGACCGAGGCACCGGCGGAACTCGTGCGCCTGCGCGGCACGGCAACCTTGGAGGAGGCCTTCATCGGCTACCTGATCGAAGCGGGTGCCGACAAGGCCGAAGAAGGCGGCGCCGAAGCAATGATCGAAGCGCCCGCAAGCACGAGCGATTCCGGGACGGGCACGCTGGATCGATCCTCGAACCGCTCCCGCCCTCGCGCGTTCAGCCCGAGCCGCGCCCTCACCTATATCTGGCGGGAGGCGCTCGAATTGCGCCGCGACCCGGTACGTGCCACGCTCGCCCTGCTCGGTTCACTGGTGTTGATGTTCGTGATGGGCTATGGCGTGAGTCTCGATGTCGAAAGCCTCACTTACGCGGTTCTCGACCGCGACCAGACCGAACTGAGTCACGACTACGCGCTGAACATGTCGGGTTCGCGCTATTTCGTGGAACAGGCCCCGCTCAGCGACTACAACGATCTGGACAAGCGCATGCGCAGCGGTCAGCTCTCGCTCGCCATCGAAATCCCCCCGAATTTCGCACGCGATCTGCAACGCGGCGCCCCGGTGCAACTGGGTGTGTGGATCGACGGCGCAATGCCGCAGCGCGCGGAAACCATCCGCGGCTATGTGCTCGGGCTGCATCAGGCCTGGCTGATGGATCAGAGCATCCACCGCCTCGGCCTGACACCGGCCGCGCAGGTCAACATTGAAACGCGCTTTCGCTACAACCCCGACGTGAAGAGCGCCCCGGCGATGGTGCCCGCGATCATCCCGCTACTGCTCCTGATGCTGCCGGCCATGCTGACCGCGCTGGCGGTAGTGCGTGAGCGCGAACTCGGCTCGATCATCAATCTGTATGTCACGCCGGTCACGCGCAGCGAGTTTCTGTTGGGCAAGCAGGTTCCTTATGTCGTACTGGCGCTGCTCAATTTCCTGCTGATGACCATGCTGGCACGAATCGCTTTCGGCGTGCCGGTCAAAGGCAACTTTCTGACGCTACTGGCCGCAGTGCTGATCTATAGCATCGTCGCGACCGGCATGGGCATGCTGGCATCCACGTTCACCCGCAGCCAGATTGCCGCGATCTTCCTGACCATGATCGGCACGCTGATCCCGGCCATCCAGTTTTCCGGCCTGATCAATCCGTTGTCTTCGATGGAAGGCAGCGGGCGCATAATCGGCTCGATCTATCCGGCCACCTACATGTTCACGATCAGCCGCGGCGTGATCAACAAGGCGCTGGGCTTTACCGATCTTCACGCACAATTCTGGCCGCTGCTGGCCGCCATACCGGTGGTACTCGGCTTGACCACGGTACTCCTCAAAAAGCAGGAGACCTGAGCATGCGCCGCCTCTCGAACATCTACCGACTCGGGATCAAGGAACTGTGGAGCCTGTGGCGCGACCCGACCATGCTGGTGTTGATCGCGTATACTTTCACCGTGGCGATCTATTCCGCCGCTACCGCGCAGCCCGACACGCTGCATATGGCACCGATCGCGATCGTCGACGAAGACGCCTCGCCGTTGTCCGCCCGCATTGCTTCGGCGTTCTTTCCTCCCCAGTTCGGCATTCCTCGCCTGATCGCCCCCGCGCAGGTCGATCACGGGCTCGATACGGGCGAATACACTTTCGCACTCGACATTCCGCCGAACTTCCAGCGCGACGTGCTGGCCGGAAAACCTGCGTCGATCCAGCTGAACGTCGACGCGACCCGCATGAGCCAGGCGTTCACAGGTAGCAGCTACGTGCAGCAGATCGTGACCGACGAGATTTCCGGCTTTGTCGCGCGCTATCGGGACACCGCGCCGCCGCCCGTCGATCTCGCCGTGCACATGCGCTTCAATCCGAATCTCGATCAGACCTGGTTCGGCGCGCTGATGGAGATCATCAACAACGTCACGATGCTGTCGATCATTCTCACGGGCGCCGCGCTGATCCGCGAGCGCGAACACGGCACGATCGAACATCTGCTGGTCATGCCGGTCACTCCGGCAGAGATCATGCTGGCGAAAGTCTGGTCGATGGGACTCGTGGTCATGGTGGTGGCCACGGCTTCGTTGACCTTCGTGGTGCGCGGCGCGCTGCATGTGCCGATTGAAGGCTCGGTGGCCCTGTTCATGGTCGGCACGGCGCTGCATCTGTTCGCCACGACTTCGATGGGCATTTACATGGCGACGCTCGCGCGCAGCATGCCGCAGTTCGGCATGCTGCTGGTCCTCGTGCTATTGCCGTTGCAGATGCTCTCCGGAAGCATCACGCCGCGGGAAAGCATGCCGAAGATCGTTCAGGATGTCATGTTTTTCGCACCCACTACTCACTTCGTCGAGCTTGGGCAGGCCATTCTGTATCGCGGCGCCGGCCTCGATGTCGCATGGCGGCCGTTTCTGATCCTGATTGCGATCGGCTCGGTGCTGTTTGCGATGGCATTGCGGCGTTTTCGCAGAACCATCGGTCAGATGGCCTGATACGTGTGCGTTGGGTCCACGCGAGTTCGACATCTCTCTGCTGCTCCGACGCCCCGACGGATACCTGACCTCGCATGAACGGTCACGCGCGTTGTTTCTCCTCGAAATGCGGCTGCCGCCCTGTCACAAGCGATAGTTCGGCGAGCAGGACGCATGTCGCATCGAGCAGATCGTCGAACGAAAGCAGTCCAACCAGTTCGCCCGCATTGCTGACGACAGGCATGCGCCGTATGGCGTGCAGACGCATCCGCTTCACGACCTGCCACACGTCTTCCCCCTCGTATGCGACGATGAGCGGCGAGGACATGACGTCGCCGACAAAAAGCCCGAACGCATCGACTTCCCGTGCGAGCACCGCGAGCACGATATCGCGGTCAGTCAGCAGGCCGCGAGGGTGAATCTTTCCATCCGCGCTTTTCTCCACCGCCACAACATCGCCAACGTGACGATCGCGCATGATCTTGCATGCGTCGAGAACGGTTGCGTTCAGCCCGCACGTCACAACGTCTCTAGTACAGATATCGCCTGCATTCATGTCCCGTATCCTCCTGTGTGGAAAGTCCCTCTCAAATCGGGACTCGATCTGATACTCAGACTAGACGGATAAACGAAGCAACCATTGATTCCAGTCAACCGGGACGTTCTCCCAATAGTCGATACGCGCACGCATGCCGGACACCGGGTTGCGCCAGTAGCGCAATCCGCGCAATCCGTTCAACAATCGCAACGTTGGATAGGTTGATTTGTATCAATCCCCTCTTGAGCATGAACTCTAAGGTGGGATCAACTGGCGCGAGAATGCGTCGCCCTTGAGGTGCCGTTCCGCGGCGATATCAGATAGAGGCCTTCATGTCGAACACCGAAGAAGTTTTATGGCTGCTGGATCGTGCTGCGACGCTCGACGCCGCCGTTCGAGATCTCGCGCTTGCGCTCGAAACGCCCACCGAGGATCCGCGATTCGCGCTCAAAGGAATCGTCTATAAAGCATTGAGCGGCCAGCACGGCTTTTCCGTCACGCTTCACGGCCTCACCCTTTCACCCGTCTACGAGCAGGTGCTGGATCGCTCCCACGATTATCCCGATCTTTTCGCGCGGATTCACCTGTGCCTGCCAGGAGATGGCGGGAAGCCGGGAAAATGCATCATCAGTCTTCTCGTTGCCGACACCGGCGACTATTCGGACGATGGCACCACCCGGTTCGACTACAGCACGCACGACGTCACCGGCAGACCCAGCGACCTCGGCCGCTACCGGATCTCGCTCGCCATTGCCCGAGCACTGCAGGCCGCTTTACCAACGCTTTCCGCCGCGCAAGCCGCATGCGGTCCCGCGTCAGCGGATCATCAGGTAGCCTGACGAAAGCCGTGCAGCAGGACGTCGCGCAGGCGCGCCTAGCTTCCGCGAGGACGCTTGACACGCGAGCGCAACACGTCGATCTCGTCGAGCAGATCGAGCGCTAACGCAACGCCGGGCGGATTGATCTGGAAGTCGTGCGCGAGCCGCTGCGCGGTCTGCACGCGCCGCAACGCCGCGCCGCTGAAGCGCCATTCCTGCGGCTGCTCGCCCTTGGGCTCGAACACGCCTTCGGAAACCCAGAGCGTCAACTCCTCCTCCGATGCCCCGCTCACCCGGCTCAATTCGACCAGAGTGAATTCGATGTTCTCATCGACAATCTGCCCTTGCAAATAGGTCGTCGTACTCGTCTCTTTCACGATAATCACCGATAGAAGTGCGCGCGCGGATCGAAATTGAACGCCTGCCGCATCGCATCGTAAGCGGCCTTCGCTGATTCGCTATCCGCCGGCGGCAGGACAATGTTCAGAATCACATACAGATCGCCAGGCGGGTTGGCCGGAATGCCCTTGCCTTTGAGCCGCAAGCGCCTGCCGCCGGCGGAACCCGCCGGCACCGTCATCTCGACGGAACCGTCGGGCGTGGGCACGGTAACCTGTGCGCCGAGGGCCGCCTCCCACGGTGCCACCGGCAACTCGAGCGAAACGTCGCGCCCGTCCACCTGAAAACGCGGATGGTCCCGAAAAGCGATTTCCAGGTAGAGGTCGCCGGCCGTTTCGGGCGTGGCGCCTGCGGATCCCTGGCCGCTTAGCCGCAGATGCTGGCCCGCGCGGATCCCCTTCGGAATGGTGACATTGAGCGTGCGCGTTTCCAGCGAAACATGGCCTTGCGCATCGACCACCGGCATTTGCAGCGAAATCGAGCGCTGCGCGCCGCGATAGGCGTCTTCGAGATCGATCAATACCTTCGCGTGATGGTCTTCGCCGCGCGCATCGAAAGACCGCTGCCGCGGATGCGCACCACGCGCGCCGCCAAACATCTTCTCGAAGATGTCGTGGAAGTCGGCTTGCTCGCCGGGCCCGCTGCCCGCCCCGCTGAATTCGAAACCTTCGTCCCAGTTCGGCGGCGGCTGGAAGTCCTGGCCGTTGCGCCAGTCGCTGCCCATGCGGTCGTAGGCGGCGCGTTTCTCCGGATCCTTGAGCACCTCGTAGGCTTCGCCCAACTCCTTGAAACGCTCTTCGGCGTCGGCGTGCTTGCTGACGTCCGGGTGATACTTGCGCGCAAGTTTCCGATACGAACGTTTGATGTCATCCTGAGACGCGCTTCGCTCGAGACCCAGGATTTCGTAATAGTCTTTGTATTTCATGCTGGCGGCAAACCCATGAGAGACGGAGGCGGCAATGGGCATCCATCGCGTGGCGATCACGGATCGACTTTATACCAATCTGGGCAGGGCGGCAAAGTTGGGGCTTCGGTACACCGCCGTTGCACCGGCGCCGATCGTGAACCCCATCGCCCCGCTCAATAATCGCGAGTGCGATCGACGATATTCGCCAGCGCTTCGCCGCGCAGCAATCGGGCGAAATTTGCAAACCAGAGTTCGAGCACCCGCAGGTTGTAATCGGGCGCGTCGCACGAAATGTGCGGCGTGACGACGAGTCCCGCCACGTCCCACGCCACATGGTCCGCCGGTAACGGTTCGGGATCGAACACGTCGAGCAATGCGCCGCCGCACTCTCCGGAACGCAATCGCTCAAACAACGCCGCTTGGTCGATCAGCGCCGCGCGCGAAAGGTTGACGACGCCCGCACCGGGCCGCATGCGGGCGAGGCGCGCGGCGGAAAGCAGGTCTCGTGTCTGCGGCGTGAGCGGCGCCGTGATAACGACGAAGTCGGCCTGAGGCAGCCAGTCGTCGAGTGCGGAGATCGTTGCGAGTACATCGACTGCTTCCACCGCCTGCGCCGGTGCCGCACCGCTCCGGTTCAGTGCAATGACTCGCAAGCCGAGCGCGCGCGCCGCGTGGCTCGCCGCCATGCCCAGATCGCCGAAACCGATTATCAGCGCCGTCTTGCCGCGAATCGACGTGGTGAGCCGCGCGTCCCAGCGATGCTCCCGCTGCGCCTGCAACACGGCAGGCAGTTGCGCATTCAGCATCAGCAACGCCATTTGCGTATATTCGGCGGCCTTATCGCTATGAATACCGCTACTGTTCGTCAGGATCAGGTCGCGACGCAGGCGATCGAGCGGCATCAACTGATCGACGCCGGCACCTGTCGTGTGAATCCAGCGCAGACGTGGCGCGTCGTTCACCACCTCATGCGGGAATCTCGACGCCAGCAGGAAGTCGACGTCGTCGAGCGGACGCGCGAACCGCTCGCCGTCCCAGCCGAACGTCACGTCGATTTGTTGTGCGAGATCGGGATGGCGCGCGCAGGCGACCTGCCACACGGCTTCGTGAAGATGAAAAGGCGGCGACTGACGCCGCTGGCTTTCTAGGTGCAGCCGGTAACGGCGGGCGGGTTCGGTCATCCGGGCAGCATCCTTACAGAGGCAGCGCAACGAGTGTGTCGTAGCGGCACGAATCCGTGACGACGGTGCGCTCGCGCAGCAGCGCGCGGCCGCCCTCGACAACGATCTGATCGATATAACGTCCGACGCTGAACACAACCATGCCACCTTCATAGCCGGTTCGCACGACCATGTAGCTGGTTTCGCAACCGATCAGCCCGTCTTCGACGCTGACGATTTCGGTCGGTCCAAGTACATGGCGGTAGACATGCGGCTCGAACACATTAACCGACTGGATCGAACTGACGCGATCCAGCAGCATGCCGCGCGTGTTGCAGAACCAGATACCGAAATCGCGACCGGCTTCGAAATCGGTGCGCGTGAGAATGCGGTAAGTGCAATCTTCGGTGAAGAACTCCGGCCAGCGGTCGAAGTCGCCATTGTCGATCGAACTGCAATAGTGGGCCATCAGGCGCGCGATACTCGCGCCCGTCTGGGTGCTGACCTCCAGGTCAGGGTAGCGCGTCGTGCTAGACATCCATCAGTTCTCTATAGAATTTCCAGAAGCCGCGTACCGAGGTTTCGGTCGCGCGGGTCGCCATCGGGCCGGTGCCCTTGCCGCCCATCTCGATCACCGCGGCGTCGTCAAGATCGCCGCGAATACCCTTTTCGACGAACGCGCCTATCGTGCCGTCTTCCATCGAAACAAAACCCGCGGGCCCGACGAGATTGCTCTGCTTGCGCCGGATGAGCGTTTGCTCCGGCGTGTCTTCCTCGAAGCCGAGCACGGTCCAGATCAGTTCGCATCGATCCACGCCGAGCGGCACCACCTGCCGCACGCCGATGGAATTCATGATCTGATGCAGCACGAAGCCCGGAAAAATGCTCTGGATCGCATTGGTGATCTGATCGGGATACTCCATCCATTGATCGATCAGCGAAGGATCCTTCAGGCCGAAATCGTCGCGCATCGCACGAATCACACCGGAGTCGTATGCCTGATCGCCAACGTCGGTATAGCGCTTCGTAAAGGTGATGTGATGCCGGCTATCCTCATCCTGCAACGTACCGCCTTCCGCCGACAACCGGTTGATCTTGAAGGTCGAGAAAAACGCATGCAGCAGGCTCGGGTGGTAGTTGTCGCGGCTATTCTCGACGTAGAGTTTCCAGTTGTTGTGCATCACCTGACTATAGCGGCCAAGTATCTTTACCTGCCCATATAGTGTGCGCTCGATGTGCTGCACCATTGTCGGTCCGAGATAGTCCTTCAGTGCAGGGGCTTCTTCGGAAAACGACCCGAACACGAGGCCGCGGATGGTCTCCACGCGCAGCTTCGTCAGACGGAACTTCGATTTGTCGAAATCCTCGGGCATGCCGCCTTTGCCCTGCACGCCCTTCTCGAATGCGACGCTCGTCAGTTCGCCGTCGAAGTTGTAAACCCAGTTGTGATAAGGGCAAACGAAGTTCGGACGCTTGCGGTGCCCCTGCGCTTCGTAGCAAAGCACCGAGCCCTTATGCACACACTTGTTCACGAGCGCACCAATGGTGCCGTCCTGTTGGCGCACGACAATGACCGACGTATGACCGACCTTGGTCGTGATGTAGTCACCCGCGTTTGGAATCTCGATGTCGAGGCAGAGGAAACTCCATGTGGGCCCGCGAAACACGGCATCCTGTTCGCGCTCGTAGGTTGCCGCATCGGAGAACACACGTAGCGGCACGCGCGTAATGCCCTCTTCCGGCCAGCGGATCCGGCTAGCCGGAAATCCAATGGTCGCGACCGTACCGTCGCACTTTCCCGTCATATTGCTGCTCCGTTGATGAAGGCCCGTACTCCAGAGCAGCCCTTGTGGCCCCGGACCCATTCCTGATATCCGCTCATTTGGCTGCTTCCGAGTCGAGATAAGGCTTCTGATAGAAAAGATCCGCAGGAAGCTCGCCCTTCAGCGTGCCGGCGGCCTTGAAAACTTCGAAGGTGCGTTTCAGTGTGTCGATGTCGCCCGATTTGAACGAGACCGTATTCATGGTCGTCCAGTGATCGCCGTAAAAACGCGCGCCCTGGTCACTCATGTTGCCGGCCTTCTTGAGTATCGCCACGACCGCGTCGGGATTGGCCGCGCCGAAGGCCAGCGCCTCGCGCATCGCCGCGAGCACTTTCGCCGCATCCGCCGGGTTGTCCTTGAGCCACTCGCTGCGCATCACAGCGACACCGATATAGGGCGGTGTGCTCGCTTTCGTCATCTGTTTCCATTGATCGGACAAAGTCGTGATGACGCGGACTTTCTGCGCACTGTCCGGCACTTGCGCCACCGTGGTGGGGCGCATGACTGCGGCATCCACGTTTTTCTGAACGAGGAACTGCGCAAGACGCGGCTCGTCGCCCGCAACCAGGCGATAGTCGGCAAGCTTGAGCCCGTAATTGCCGTCGAGCACGGCGGTGCCGACGCCGGTGGTCGCACTGCCGATTGGCGACATGCCGACTTTCTTGCCGCGCAGTTCAGCCGCGGAATGGATCGGCGAATCCGCGAGCACGACGATCTCCGCATCGACAATCTGCGTAGCGGCCACCATCCTGACCGGCACACCCTGCTGGCTCAGGCTGAATGCTCCCGCGAGGCTCGTGCCGAATGCCAGATCGATCGCATTCGAAGCCAGCGCGGTAGTTGGTCCGTTCACGTCCGGAAAATGGAGGAACTGCACCTGCAGACCCTGTTTCTCAAAGAACTTCTGCGCTTCGAGCACGGCACCGAAACCGAGACTGGTGCCGCTGGTCCAGTAGCCCACGCGCAGCGGCGCCGCATACGCACTGGTAAGGCACGCGCCGGCTATTACGAGTGCGCATGCTGCCTTTAGAACGGAACGAAATGATTTCATGGTGCTTTGCCTGAAGTAGCGACGCAGCCGGTCTCTCCAGCGTCGTCTTTGAAGGATTACTAAATGTCCTTATCAAAACATAAAGCACGGTTCAACCATTCATCGAGAGATTCCGCCTGAAGCAAAGGCGGAATCTCCGTATTACTTGCCGATCGCTACTAGCGGCGCGTGCTCGAAGTCCTGCTTCATGCTGCGCAGCACGCGCTCCATCGTCATGTCGCGAAACTTCTCGATGTGCCGGCGCGTAATGCGCGCGCCCGACTTGCCGTCGCCTGCCGACAGCACCTCGACCAGCTGGCGGTGATCGTCGGCGATTTCCGGGCTGTCGTCTTCGTCACTAAAACCGAGCGCCACCAGCCGCGCCATTTCGTCGAACAGCACCGAGATGCTGCGCACCAGACGTTCGTTGCCCGACGCCATTGCGATCACCAGATGAAACTCACGGTTCGCATCAAGGAAAAAACCGATCCGGTTGCCGTGATTCTTCGACGCCGTATTGCCGCGCGCGGAGCGGTCGATCCGCATCAGCGCCTTCGCGTCCACCTTGCCGGCCGCGAGCCGCGCGGCCTCGGGTTCGAGAATGAGCCGCAGCGCGAACACCTCTTCGACATCCTTCAGCGTGACCGGCACGACGACGTAGCCGTGTCGCGGCACCGAACGCACCAGCCCTTCGTGCGTGAGACGCGCAAGCGCCAGCCGGCACGTCGACTTGCCGACACCGTATTGCTCCATCAGCGCAGCCTCGGTCAGCATGCTGCCCGGTTTCAGCGAGCAGGACAGTATTGCCTGCCGCATGGCCAGATAAGTCGACTCGCCCAGCAACTTGCCCTCGGCCGCGGCCTTGCCTCCAGAAATTACTTTTCCTTCCATATCGCCCCCGTACGCACTATCCAGGAATGGCTGCGTATTATGCTTACGTCATTTTGTAGGCACCTCACCAACCTCAAGTCATTCTAGGAGATGCATATAGGGAAGTAAACTGAACACAAAAAAAGCACCCTGTCGCACCGTCTATCAGGCAGCAGTGCCGCTCCAGCGGCGTACGGTTCGTGATTCGATATCGAACAGGTCAAGCACGCGCCCGAGCGTATGATCGACCATCTGCTCGAGCGTTTCCGGCAGCGCGTAGAACGCCGGCACTGGCGGATAGACGATCGCACCGGCGTCCGTGACGGCTGCGAGACTGCGGATATGACCCGCATGCAACGGCGTTTCGCGCACCATCAGCACGAGACGGCGGCGTTCTTTGAGCATCACGTCTGCCGCTCGCGAAAGCAGCGAACTAGTGCAGCCGGTGGCCACTTCCGACAGCGTCTTGATCGAGCACGGCGCAACGATCATGCCGTCTACGCGAAACGAGCCGCTCGAAATCGCCGCGCCGATATCGGTATTCGGATAGTTGACGTCCGCGAGTGCTTGCAGATCGGCGAGCCGCATCTGCAACTCCTGCGCAAGCGTCACCTGTGCGGAACGGCTGACCACAAGGTGTGACTCCACGTCCAGATCGCGTAACAGACGAAGCAAACGCACACCGTAGATCGCGCCCGAAGCGCCGCTGATACCGACCACGATGCGTCGCCGTGCTGCGGATTGGGATCTCATGCAACATCTCCTTTCTCCGCCGGATGCGGCCATTGCCCGCGTAAACGCGTCCTCATGGCTTTTGACCCGCTATGATCTTCTTTGCCGTTTCGTACGGCCCGGTGACGAATACGTCGGGCGGAAGCGTGCCTTTGATCGAGCCGCTCGCCGCGAAGATCTGCTGCTCGCGCTTGAGCGTGTCGATATCGACTGGCTCGAAGGAGATGCTGTTCAGCTCGGCCCAATGCGCGGCATAGATCTGCGCGTCGCTTGCGGGCAGATTGGCGACTTTCTGCAGGATCGCCGCGACCTGATCCGGATGCGCGTTGCCCCAGGCGATTGCATTGTGAATCGCCACAATCAGCTTCGCGACCGATTGCGGATCGCGCTGGATCAACTCCGTGCGTGCCGCAGCCACGCCCAGATAAGGCATCGCATCGGACTTCGTCAGCTTGTGCCATTCTTCCACCAGCGTGCCGAGACGTCGCGTCTTCACTTCCGTCAATTGCGCGACCGTGACGGAGCGCAGCGCCGCGGCGTCGACCTGGTGCTGCACGAGAAACTGCGCGAGGCGCGCCTCATTGCCCGGCACCAGCGAATAATCGCCGGCGTTAAAGCCGTAATTCGCTTTCAGCACCGCAGCCGTCATCAACGCGACCGAGCTTCCCGACGGCGACATGCCAATCTTCTTGCCGCGCAGCTGCGCGATCGACTGGATCTGCGAGTCGGCGGGCGTGACAAATGTGACATCGGCCGGCGCCGTTGCACCGAAGATCTTGATCGGCACGCCGGTCGCCGCGATGCTGAATGCGCTCGCGCCCGCCACGCTGAAGCTCACGTCGATCACATTGGCAGCGAGTCCGCTCGCCGGTGCATTAACCTCGGCGAAGTGCACGAAACGTGCGTCGTCTATGCCGGCTTTCTTCAGGAAGTCGCCGGTTTCCAACACGGCGCCGAGGCCGAGGCTCACTCCACTCGTCCAGTAGCCGATGCGCAGCGGCGCGGCCTGCGCGGACAGCGCGAGCAGGAACATCACGGCGGCAAACAGCGCACGCCTTGCAAGCAGGTAGGGTTGCATCAGGTCAGCTCATCAATGGGGTGGATGGAGCGCTGCCGGCCCGCGCAGCGCACTGAACGGCATCGCGGCAATCAGCGCCGCGTCGGCGGCACGGCGTCGAAGCGCGAACCGCGCACGCACAGCTTGCCTTCCGCGGTTTTCCACAACTGCTTGCGTTCATGCAGTTCGCCGAGCGCGCGGGCCAGCGTGCGGAAGTCGTATTTCGACAGCCGTTCGGCGAGTTCGGTGTAGTAAAGCGGCGTGTCGCCGATGAGCGTGAGCGCTTCCACTGCAGCCTCCTCCACCTGTTCCGGCTCCGACACATGCACCGTATCCGCCTTCCCGCCAACGTAGTCCGCAATCTTCGCCGTATCTGCGTACGCATACGAAATGCGCTCGTAGCGCTCGTGCGGAATGCCTTCCGAGATCGTTGCGTCCACACCGACCTTGGCGCCCGTCGGCACCATGCCAGGCGGCATCACCGGCAGGCTCGGGTCGAGCGGCTTGGCGCGCGCGCCGGGAATCACGATCAGATCGCGGTCACCCTGCACGCGCGTCGCGATCGCCCATTCCACCTGTTCGCCGTTGAACACGTCGATGTCGTCATCGACAACCACCACATGCTTCAGATCCATCACCGACAGCGCCGCCAGCAGCGCGTTCTTGCCTTCGCCCGCCTGCTTCCTGATCGAAATGACCGCATGCCAGAATGCGCGGCCGCCCAACGTCACGTTGATGTCCTTCACCTGCACGCCGGCCGTGCGCAGCGCGCTGCGGATCGCCTGATAGCGCGTCGGTGCCGCGAGCCACGTGTTTTCCCACGGCATATGCAGCGAGTAGTACATCGCATCGCGCCGATGCATGATCGCCTTGATGCGCACGTCCGGATTCCAGTGCAGCCCGCCCATCAATGCGGTGAATTCGCCGAAACGGCCTTCCGGCTGCGTCCAGCCCGTCGGCAGGATTTCCGCTTCGATCACGATCTCCGAGTCGGCGATATAAGGCAGATCGACAGTCTCGCAAGGCGCCAGTTCGACCGGCACGCCACGAATGCCGCCCGCGATCGCCATTTCATCCACGCCAATCGGTGCGCGATAGCCGGCGCCCATGATTTCCATCGGATGGTTGCCGATCGAAATGGAGATCGGGCACGGACGTCCCTGTTCGTAGGCACGCTGCGCGAACATGCGCATATTGTTCGGCGTTACGATGTCGATGCCGCTCAGTGCCTTTTCCTTAACCATGAAGCGGTAAATGCCGCTGTTCAGGCCGTACTCCGGATCGCGAGAAATCACGATGCCCGCGGTAATCATCGGGCCACCGTCGAAAATCGAAGACATCGGAATAGGCAGGCGGAACAGATCGACATCGTCGCCTTTGTAGATCACTTCTTTCGTGGCCGACGTGGCAACGTATTTAGGAGGAATCGGGTTCTGAATGCCATGCGCCAGCATCTTCTCGATTTCGGAGTAGCTGTCGCAACCCATTGCCATCATCGCGCGCTCCTGCGTGCGGATAATACCCGACAGCAGCGGCATGTCGTAGCCGATCACGTTATGAAACAGCAGCGCCTTGTCGCTCTGGTCGACAAGCGTGCCCACGTGGCGGATATCGACGGGCTGCCGGATATCCACCAGTTGCTGTGCCGCGCGCAGCCGTTCCAGGAACTCGCGAAAGTTCTCGTTCATACTGAACTCCATGATGTTGAATGTCGTGTCGGTTTCACTTACGCGGCCTCGCTATCCTGCAACGACGCAAGCGCTATGGCTTTCAATGCGGCGCGATCGATCTTGTTCGTGGACGCGAGCGGCAATGCGTCGACGAACCAAACGCGCCGCGGGTGCTGGTATGCGGGCGCATGCGTCAGCGCATACTGTTTGGCTTCCTCTTCCGTTAGCGACGCACCCGCGCGCCGCACCACAAACGCCACCGGCTTGGTTCCCTTGATATCGTCGGCAACCGGCACCACGCAAGCCTGGACGATATCCGGGTGCGTCTCGAGCATCTGCTCGACTTCACCGGGAAAGATGTTTTCGCCGCCCGACACGAACATGTCGTCCGCACGGCCGACGAACGCATAGAAGCCCTGGTCGTCGCGGTGAAATACGTCGCCGGTTATATAAAAGCCATCTGCTGTCACCGGTAGCGGCAGGTCCGGCCGGTTGTGGTAACCGAGCATGACGGCAGGGCTTTTGACGGCCAGCACGCCGGTTGCCACACCTGTCGGCGGTGCGTCGAGCAACTTGACGCTGACTTCGGGATGCGGATATCCGACCGACAGCAACGGCGGTTCGATCCCCTGCGGGTGTGGCCCGAACACGATCGGCCCACCTTCAGTCGTGCCGTAGACATTAGTGAGCTTCGCATTCGGCAGTACCTCGCCGATCTGCGCAAGCAGACTTTCGCTGACGGGCGCCGAACCCATCCGGATGAAACGCACCGATGAAAGATCCGTTCGCGCGAGCAACTCCTTTTCGCGCAGCATCATCGCAATCATCGGCGGCACTGAGGTGAGCCACGTGACCCGATAGCGCTCGATCGCCGTGATGTACATGCGCGCGGTGAATTGCGGAAGCAGTACGACCGTACCGTGCCCGTACAACGACATCAGCACGAGCGTCAGCGCGTTCATGTGATACATCGGCGCGGCCACCAGAAAGCGATGCGCCGCCGGTGGCTGCGCACGCGCTCGCGTACGCGCCACCCACAGATGGCTGCCGTGCGACAGCATCACGCCCTTCGGCTTGCCGGTCGAGCCGGACGTATAGAGAAACATTGCCGGCATGTCGGGCGTGGGGACGAAAGTCTCGAACGGGCCAGGTTCGACGAACGAAGCGAAACTTTCCTCGCCCGTCGAATCGAATACGACTGTCGGCAGATCGTCCGGGCAATCGGCAAGTCGCGCGGCGTCGCAAAACATCAGACGTGCACCGCTATCGCGAATCACAAAAGTGGAGAGCGCGGGTGGAAACCTGAAGTTGACGGGCACAGCGACCATTCCCGCGCGCATGATGCCGAGCAGCGCCGCGACATATTCGGCGCGATTCGCCGCAAGAATGGCAACGCGCTCGCCGACTTTCAGACCGCGCCGCACCAGTGCACGCGCGACGCCGTCAGCCAGCGCGTCGAGTTCCCCGTAGGTCATGCGCGTATCGTGCCATGCGCAACCCGTTTCATCTGGTTCCCCAAGCGCGATCACTGCAAGCTTGCACGGATCGCCGTCGGCGTCGATCAGATCGCCGAGATTCTCAGGCGTGGGCATGTTCAACTGCTCCGATAAATTCAATGACAGTATTGAGTTCGCCTAACAGCACGACAACGGACGACACGCCGCTCTGCGCATGGGCCGGCGCCATCAGCCGCACGACGCTCTCGTCGACGTGGGACGCGAGCGCGTCCAGACGTGCGCGCATCGCCGCAAGGTCGCTTACCTCGACGACGACCGCGCCAAAATAGCTGTCGCGTCCTGCTGCGTTACATACGAGGTCGCCATAGCGCGCGCGATATGCCGCGCCATCGATAAAGTCCAGATCGAAATCACGCAACGCAATGCGCGAGCGGTGGGAGGACGGCGATGTGAGATCCGACTCGCCGGCAATCAGCGCATAGCGGCGCGCTTCGAGTTGCGGGTCGTCGCTCACGATCACACATTCCTTCAGGCGTTGCGCGCCGTTCGGATGCTTCGTCCATTCGGCACGGAAGACCCATTCCGGCGTGAGGTGCTCGCAGAAATAGACGCGCCCGGCGGACAGTTCTTCGGCCGCGAGCCGGGTTGTCCGGAAACGGGCGATCTGCTCGACGCCTTCAATGTCCACGGGCCGCGTGAACGACTGCGGTTCACTGGCACGCACGCCGGCATCGATCAATCGCGCATAGGTTTCCTGCGCGTCGTCCGTCTTGAACACGAGACCGTCTATACCCAGACGGCTTTCGAGAATCTCGCGCCGCAACGTGGTGGCGCCGGGCGGTAGGCCGACCAGTTCGAGATAATGTCCATCGAACATCATCAGGTGATTGACCGAGCCAAGCGAGTGATAGCCGCGCGGGGTAGACGCGAAGCCGAGCGCTTCGAAACACGACGCCGCGGCGTCGGTTTCGAACATCGCGTTCACGACCACATGGTCAAGCGTCGATGTCGCCGTGTTCATCATGCCTTCGGCGCGGGTGCGGGCGCGGTCGAATAGACGCCCCGGCCGCTTGCGAGCAGCGCGCCGGACTGGTCGTAAATATGCGCCTCCGCAACCGAAATCGCGCTACCGAACTTCACCACCTTACCGCGCGCGATGAGATCGCCGGGCATCGCCGCGCGGTGATAGTCGACGCGCAGATCGATCGTCGGTACGCCGCGGCCCGTTTTCGACACCAGCGCCCAGTCGGCCGTGAGGTCGATCAGCGCGGCAAGAATGCCGCCGTGCGTGTACCGGCGTTCGGGGTTCACGACCCACTCTTCGCGCCACGTCGCGGCGATTTCGATCGAGTCCTCGCCGACTTCGAGCACGCGCAGACCGAGCCACTGGTGGTAAGGACCACGCGTAAGCATTGCCTGAACCTGCTCCGCGGTAAGTTGCTGGTTATCAGCCATTCGAGTCTCCGTACTTTTATGGGGTAACGACGATCTTGCCGAGCACTTCCCGATCGCGAATCATGCGCAGGCCTTCGGCTGCCTGTTCGAGCGGCAACACCTTGTCGATCTGCACGGCAATCTTCTTCGTACGAATCAATTCCATCAGCGCCGCGAGGTTGTCGTCGTAAAAACTGTTCGAACCGATCACGCGAATCTCGAAGCTCCAGATGTAGCGCAGGTCTTCCTTCGGATCGTGGCCCGCGGTCGCGCCGCAGACGAGCAGGCTACCGCCGCGTTTGATGCATTTGAGCGACGGCACCCACGTATCGCCGCCGGTGAAATTGATTACGACGTCCGCGCCGCCTTCATAGCTGCGGCGTTGCGGCTTGCCGTACTTCTCGATGACCCACTTCGAGAAATCGGTGTCGCGATAGTTGATGACGTGATCCGCGCCCATCGCCTTGAGCCGTTCAGCCTTGTCCGCACTGCCGGCGGCCGCGATCACTTCGGCGCCGAGCATTTTGGCAAGCGTCACGCAACCGGTCCCGACGCCGCCGCTCGCACCCAGAATGACTACACGATCGCCCGGCTTGATGGTGTTGTGCGTAACGAGCATCCGGTGCGCCGTACCGTAGGCGACCGGCAGCGACGCCGCTTCTTCGAACGTCACGCCTTCGGGCATTGCGATCAACTGGTCTGCGCTGACGAGGCAGTATTGCGCCATGCCGCCGTCGAGCATTTCGCCCATCAGACCTTTCTTCTTGTTGAGCGGATTGACGAGCACGCGCGCGCCGACCGACCAGTTTTCGACGTTGTCGCCAACCTCCGTGATCTCCCCCGCCATATCCAGACCGATGACCACAGGCAGCGGCACCTTGATGCCCGGCATGCCCTTCACCGTGAAGACATCGTGATAATTGAAGGAGGACGCGCGCACACGGATGACCACATGACCCGGCACCGCCTTCGGCATCGGCATCTCGCCGACATGGAGTTTGTCGACGTCACCGTGTTCAGAGAGAATCAAAGCCTTCATCGTACTGCTCATATGTACTCCTATTTATAGAATGCAAACGCATTACTTCTTCGTAAATGTTCGACTACTTCAGCTCGCGGCGCGGCAGCGGTGCGCCGCGAGCCCATTCTCTATGCTCGCTTCTTCCAGCGAAACAGGTGGTTTTCAAGCGGCTTGAGAATGCCGTACTCGAGCACCACCATCAGCACGACCATAGTGAGTGTCCATGCGAAAACCTGATCGGTCTGAACAAGATCCGCCGCCTGACGCAGCCGGTAGCCGACGCCGTTCGAAGACCCGATCGTCTCCGCGACCAGCGACACCCGCCAGCCGAAACCGAACGCAAGGCGCGCACCGGAGAAGAAATACGGCAGCACGGTGGGCAGATAAATCTTGGTCATCACCTTGCTGCGCGACATCTGAAAGCTGCGGGCAAGCTCCACGTATTCGGCGTTGACGCTTTGTGCGCCCTGCCATACGTTCGTGAGAATCAGCGGCATCGCTTCCATGAACACGACGAAGATGGTCGTACCGTTCGAGATGCCGAACCAGATCAACGCGAAGATGGCCCAGATCGCGGCGGATACCGTGTTGACCACCGACAGCACCGGTTCGCAGAAACTGCCGAGGCGCCGGTTCGCGCCAAGCAGGATGCCGAGCGGCGTGCCCACTAGCGCGGCCAGAAGGAAACCCGCGACGACGCGGTACAGCGTAATGCCAAGATCTTCGGCAAAGGTGCCGGTGGCGATCAGGTCAAGCAGCGCGTTCCACGTTTTTCCCGGACCAGGCAGAATGAAGGCAGGCACGCGTTGCGCCGCCAGCCACCACACGATCAGGAAGATGGCGAGCAGCGAAAGACGTTGACCGGCGACTTTCGCAAAGCGCGTCAGTCGCCCAAACCGTGCGGGAAAAACAGAACTGGCGGTCGAAACAGAAGACATCGCAACGTCCTTAAATGAGGGCGCGCACGCGGCGCACCGTTTCCGCGACTTCGGCGGCGAGCGGGTCGCGCGGTCGCGGCAGGTCGATCATCAGCGCATCGCGCACGCGTCCCGGCCGTGGACGCAGGACAACCACCTTATCCGCGAGCACGATGGCTTCTTCCACGTCGTGTGTGACGAATACGACGGTCATCTTCAACTGCTCGCGGATTCGCAGCAGTTCCGCGTGCATCTGCGAGCGCATCTGCGGATCGAGCTTGGAAAACGGTTCGTCCATCAACAGGATGTACGGCTTCACGACCAGGCTGCGCGCAAGCGCCACCCGGCTGCGCATGCCACCCGAGAGTTCGTGCGGGTAGGCGTGCTCGAATCCTTCGAGGCCGGTCATCTTCAGCGCGGCCAGCGCGCGTTCGCGCCGCCGTTCGGCGTTGAGCGAACCCGCTTCGAGACCGAATTCCGTGTTCGCCACGATCGTGCGCCAGGGCAGCAGGCGGTCCTCCTGGAACATGTAGCTGACCACGCGGGTATCGTGCGTCGGCTCGCCGGCCACTCCGTCGATCCGTACGTCGCCCTGATCCGCCTGTGCCAATCCTGCGATGATGTTGAGCAACGTGCTCTTGCCGCATCCGGACGCGCCGACGATCGCCAGCACCGAACCCGAAGGCGCGGTCAGACTGATGTCTTCGAGCACAGCCAGCTTGCCGTAGTGCTTCGAAACGTGCTCCACTTCCACCGCGTTGCGTACCGTGGTTGCCTTCTCGAACATGGCTTGAGTAGTCACAGCGTTCATCGTGCGCCTCGCAGCGGAACGATCGGTGCGCCCGCATGCGTGTCGCGCAGGCTCGCCATTACCTTTTCCATCGTCATGTCGCGGAACGTCGCCACATGCCGGTGCGCGATCTGCTCGGCGCGCTTGCCGTCGCCGCTCGCGAGCGCGCTGATCATCGCCGTGTGGTCATGGCGGATCTCCGGCTTGGTGTTCTGCACGCCGAAGCCAAGCGACACGAGTCGCGCCATGTCGTTGAGCAGGCCACCCAGCATGCGAACCAGCCGGCCATTGCCCGAACATTCGGCGATCGCCATGTGGAAAGCCGCATTCGCGTCCATGAAGATGCCGATCCGGCTGCCGATGCCAAGCGACGTATCGTCGTTGCGGCACGCGCGCTCCAGCCGGTTCAACAGATCGATATCCGCCTTGCCCGCAGCGAGGCGCGCCGATAGCGGCTCAAGCTCAAGGCGAAGCGCAAACACTTCTTCGACATCCTTCAACGTAATCGGCGTCACCACGTAACCCTGACGCGGCACGATGCGCACAAAGCCTTCCTGTGCGAGACGCTGCAGCGCCACCCTGCAGGTTGCCTTGCCGATGCCGTAGCGTGCGGTCAGCGCGCTTTCCGTCAGCGTGGCGGCCGGTTCGATTACGCAGGACAGAATGTCCTGACGGATTGCAGAACACGCCCGCTCGCTAAGGAGTTTTGCTTCGTTCGAACAGTCGATCAATTCCACCGTCGGAGCTGCAGGATCTTTCACGACACCTCTCCTTCGTCTCGTAGGCTGCTCACAGGGATCCGTGTGGGCAGGTGATGAGTTAACTTAGAACAGCCATTAAAAAAATGCACGTAAAAAAAGGTGACTTCTGAGCTGTTCAGCGATATGTCACGCCGCTCCCGGGCCTCTCCCGCATGACATATCCGCATGGCGTTCACTGCGCCTTCGTGCCGTCAGAACGAATGCAGTATGCCGAGCTGCGCGCCCGTCACGCCTTCTCCGCGCGTCGGCGTGTTCGGCGTGATGGGCCCGTTGGCGATCAGCGCATAGGTCGCGCCGTGGCGGTTCACGAGCCGTTCAAACGTTCCATAGACCAGCGTCCGCTTGCTGAAACTGTAGAACGCGCCAACGCTTACTTCTCCCGCATTGTTGTCCTGCCCTGAACTATCCTGCGCGTAACCGACGCCGGCCGCGAGCCGTAGCGCCGGTGTGACGTTGTAGGTCGTCGATAGCGAATAGACGCTGTGATATTTGCCTTGGACATTGGTTGAAATATTCGAGCCGAGGTTGTTGCCGCGGTAATAGCCGAAATAACCCGTCAAGCTGCCGAACTGATAACTACCGCCGGCGAACGTCGTCTTCGTAATGTTTTTCCCGTTCGCGCCATTCTGTTCCGCGTGGCTGACGCCGAGGTATAGCGGGCCGCGCTGATAATCGATCGAGCCCACGTAGGCGTTCAAAGCGTCGTGCGGCGACGTCTGACCGCCCAGGCTCGCACCCGCGGAGAACGTGAATCCCGCGATGTTCGGCGACCAGTACGTGATCATGTTGTCGTAACGGAACGAGAACGTCGACGCGTTGTGAAGAAACGAGCCGTACGTACCGCCGGAGAACGCGTCGAACTTGCTATGCATCAGCAGCAGCACCGAGTTCTGGCGTCCGAAACGGAATTCGCCATACGGCGTACCGAGACCGACCCACGCACTGCGGCTGAAAGCGAGCGTGGAATCCGTCGCCGCGCCGGAGTTCGTGAGAATTCCGTTCTCGAGATCGAAGGTCGCACGCAAGCCGCCGCCGAGATCTTCACTTCCTCTGATCCCCACGCGGCTTGCCGACAGACCGCCGCTCTGCATCGCGGTCTGCGCGCCCTTGCCCCCTGCGTTCGTATAACCGAGGTACGTATCGAGAATGCCGTACAGCGTGACCTCGGCCCGGGCCGGCGTCACTGTCACGGTGCCAAGTGCAACGAGTGCTGCAGAACATGCCAAAGCCATCTTGCGCATTTCAGATTCCCGTTTCGGTAAATGATTAATGTCGGATTACTAAGCATCTCAGCGTGAGCCGCTTTGTCGATTTATTTCCTGGACGAGGCGCGCAAGAAACGCATCCTGGTGAGATGCTCACAATCAACCAGTAAGCGCTCGACGATTGACTTTAGAACGACAAAAAAGAGAAGCACAACAAATATTTCTGGACATCTCAAGCGTGAGATGCTTACGCACGGGCCGCGCGTTGCCGGTCTGGGCTCGTTATTTTTTCAGCGCGGTGTCGCGGAGAGAGGCTTGCTGACGGAAATTTGGCGGCATGGGAAGACCGCCGCGCGGAGTTGGTACCGGGCGATCTATTCCGTGAATATTGCCTAAGAGCGCGGGATGCGCGATTTGGAAAGGGCAATCATTGGGCCGCGCGGCGCGACGGTGCCGTATCGGATTCGGCTCCTCGACACGCAGTTATGTACCGGTTGCAGCAACGCCTGAAGCGCGCCGTCCCGGAGCCGACAACAATCCGCTACTACGCTCAGACGCCGCGCGGCTATCCTCTGAAAATATCGAACGGCTCGATCTTTAGCACCTTGCGTACGCCGATGTAACTGGAGATTCCCGCAATCAGCACGACCATGCCGAACGCCAGAGCAAGATTCCAGAAGGTCGTAATTGCCGCGTAGTTGGGCAGCAGGCTTTTGGCAATCGAAATCACCAGCGTCACGAGACCGATCCCGAGTCCATAACCCGTGAGTGCAGTAAAGGTCGCCATGAAAAGGATCATGTAGACCAGCTCGCGCCCCTTTGCACCGATAGCCTTGAGCGCACCGAATTTATCCAGGTTTTCGAGGATGAATGTGTAGAACGTCTGGCCCGAAATAGATAGCCCAACTATGAAGCTGATAATGGTCATCAACAGGATGTTGGTTCCAATACCCGTTTTGTAGGTGTAGTAGTCGGCGATCCGCTCGTTGAATTCATTCTTGGTCAAGGCCAGATACCCTAAATTTTCGACCTGCCGTTTGATACCGGCAATGGCTGCGTCATTCTTCGCCTGCACCAGGATATAGGAAATAGTGAATCTCGTTCCCGGAATGTACTGGATCGCCCGGTTGTAGGTCGTATAGAGCGTCGGCACACCGTTCAGCCCATTTGCGGCAACCCTGGCCGTGCCGACAATGACGCCGCGATGGTCGTTGATTTCGAACGTCGTGCCGATCTTCGGATTTTCCAGCTTCGAAAATTCAGAGTCGTCGACCACCAGGAAGGCGTCGTCGGCATAGATATCGAGAATGTTTCCCTGCTCCATTTGTGGACGGCCAAACAGGCTCGCGTCGTCCAGCCCGACTACGTTGACCGATTGATAAGTGCCGTCCGCCAGCTTCACCTGTGCGCCACCAATGAACAACGGCACGGCGTAGCTAACGCCGTCCATACTGATCACCGCGTCCAGCAGGTAGTCCGGCAGCGGAAAGGACGTGGTCGGCGTATTGACGGCCGGGTCCATGATCCACATTGTCGCGCCGATATTGGTGACAGTCGAATAGGCGCGGTTCAGGATCCCGGCGAACATTGCCGTCATCTGCGCCATCAGAAACACGGCAAAGGTAATGCCGATCAGCAACGCGGAGAACTTCGCCTTGTCGTTGACCAGCAGCTTGAATCCGATGCGCATGATGCCGCTGTATTTCACGGAGCGTCCCCTTTGCTGACCGAAGCTTGCACATTCCACCAGCCTCCGCCCAGTGCGACGAACAATGCTACGGTATCCTGATATCGCTGTGCGACTGCCTGGAAGTACGCGATAGTTGCCTGATGAAATTGAACGTCGGCAACCAGCACATCCAGATATCTCACCATGCCGGCGCGGTAATTTAATTGCAGGAGATGCAACGCAATGTCCGCATCCCGTCTCGCTTCAACCTGGGCTTGCAGAGCCTGCGCGTCATGGTCGAGTGCATTCAGTGCGTCGGCAACCTGGGCGAACGCGGTGAGAACCGTCTGCCGATAGTTCGCCTGCGCCTGCTGGAACGCGTCGATTGCCGCCTTACGGCCATACCATAGGCTGCCGCCTTGAAACAGCGGAAGCGTGATAGAAGGACCAATGCTCCAGAATCGGAAACTGTCCGCCGAGAGATTGCCAAAACTCGTCCCCCCCGCACCGTAGGTACCGTTCAGGGCGATGCTCGGGAACATGGCCGCTGTCGCCACGCCGATGTTCGCACTGGCGATATGCAATGCGGCTTCAGCAGAGAGGATATCGGGACGCTGGCGTACCAGGTCCGACGGCAGGCTTATTGGAAGATCCGTTGGAAGCGCGAGCGAACTCAGGTCGATCTCCGGCAATCTCGCCTCGGAGGGCAGCAATCCCTCCAGCGTTGCAAGCAGATGCTCGGTCTGACTGATCTTCTGTTGCAGCGGTGCGATTAACGCCTGGTTGCCGGCAATCAGACTGCGAACGCTCAATACGTTGGCGTAAGCTGCCGTGCCTGAGCGCACTTGCGCTTCGGTAGCAGCAAGTTGCTGCTTCTCCAGCTCAATCAGCTGTTCGGTCGCAACGAGCTCGGCGGCATAAGCAGCCCGCGCTATCGTGGTATTGACCACGTTAGCGGACAAGGTTACATACGCGGCTTTCTCCGCATAGCGCTGATAGTCGGCTTGCGCGCGCAATCCTTCCACCGTGCGACGCTTGCCACCGAATACGTCGAGTAAATAGCTTACGCTGCCACTCGCGGTGATCAGGTTGAAGATGCTTCCTGGTGTCTGCAGACCGTTTCTCAAAGGCGCGGAGCGCGCGCGGGTGGCATCGAATTCCGCGCCGATTTGCGGGAAAAATACGCCATAGCCCGCCCGAAGATTGTCCTGACTCGCCCGCAAACTCGCTTCCGACGCGGCCAGCGTCGGATTGTTTTCCATTGCCTGCTGAACGATCGTGTTCAGTTGATCGGATTTGAAAAGCGTCCACCAGTCGGCGGGAATCTCCGCGCCGCGTGTGAAGCTTTGAGCTTCGTTATCCGCGGCGACAGTCGACGCCGACAGCTGTTCGCGCGTGTAATCATTCCCGGCCGGCGGCGTGGGACGCACGAAATCAGGACCCACGGAACAAGCCCCAAGCACTGCCACCGCGATTGCAGCGACAGACAACCCGCCAGCAATGCGCGGCCGTACGTGCTGCGCAAGGCATTCGCCCTCTTCGCCGTCGCGCGTGGCCATTATTTCGACCCTATGAATACATCGACCAGCAGACCCGGATAAACCATTGGCAGGTCCTGCTTCCTGAAGCGGAAGATAACCGGGAGTACTCTCAGGTCCACCTTCTCCTGGCGTTGATTCGACAACTCGATCTTGGGTGAAACATAAGGTTGCACACGGACGAATTCGAGCGGCACCTTGACGTTGGTGCCACGAATCGACAACTGCGCCTGGATGTGTGCCGGTGCAGGCAGTCTCGAAACGAGTATCTCGTCGACGTAGCAGCGAACCGCCAGATAATCCTGAGAGGCCCCCATGACCACGAGCGGATCGAATCCCTGCGTGTAGGCATCGTAGACACCTTGCGACGAAACGTAACTGCCGGATGTCCCGTTGATCGCCAGCACCACACCGTCTGCCTGCGCTTTGAGCGAATACTTTTGCAGCAGCGCGCTGGCGGCTTTGTATGCCTGGGTGAGTGCCTCGTACTGCTTCTGCTGATTGTTTATGTCGTAACTCCACGCACCCGCCCGGGTCAACTCATATTGCCTTTGCGCGACGTCCAATCCCGCCTCGGCCTGCGCGACGGCGTCCCGTGCTGTATCGACTACGTCCTTGCTGATCGATCTCTGGTCCAAATCGTAAGACGCTCGACGCTTCTCATACTGATCACGCGCTGCCTTGAGGTTGGACTGAGCCTGCTCGACCTGAGCCCTGGTGACCGCAAGCGTCTCCTTGCGCGGCTCTGCCTTGAGTTCCTGCAAGACCGTCAGTGCCGCTTCGGACTGTGCGCGTAGTTGCGCGGTGGTCGCCCTTTGCACCGAATCGTCGATAGTTATCAGCGGAGTGCCGGCCGCCACATGGTCGCCTTCATGCACCAGCACCTGGGTGATCGGGCCGGACACCTCAGGGTAGATATTGATGTTCTCGCCGCCGCGCTGTTCGCTTTCGACAATACCGTCCGCGTAAATCGCCGTCACGTAGGGGTTGCTGACCGGTGCAAATGCCGGGGGCTCGGCCTTACGCTCGATTCCGAACAGGTACGCGCCAACCAGCCCGGCCACAATGCCGATGATCGAAAGGGCGAAGATGAGCTTGTTTCTCACTCGGTCCCCTTGTCGAGTCCAGTGATGCGACCGTCTTCCATATGGATGATCCGGTCGGCATACTCGTTGATCCGGGCGTCGTGGGTCACGATCACAATGCACCGGCTCTGGTTGAGTATCTTCTCCTTGACGAAGGAGATGATCATCTTTCCGGTATCGCCATCGAGCGAGGCGGTCGGCTCGTCGAGAATCAGGATCTGTGGGCCACTCACAATGGCGCGCGCAATCGCCACGCGCTGCTGCTCGCCCCCTGAGAGCTTTACTGGGAGAATTTCACTGCGCTCCTTCAGTCCGACAACCTCAAGACATTTTCTGGCCGCGACGATCGATTCATCCCAGTCGAGGTGTTTGAGGATCAACGGAATGGCAACGTTCTCGGCGCTCGTCAGGCGGGGAAACAGATGATAGTCCTGAAACACAAAGCCAATCGTATTGAGACGAAAGTCCGCCAGTTGATCGTTGGTGAGTTGCCATATGTCGCGGCCATTGACTTTCACGCTGCCAGCGTTGGGCCGCAAGATGCCCGAAATCATGCTTAGAAGCGTGGTCTTGCCGCTCCCGGACGGGCCCACAATGAACAGCATCTCGCCAAAGTGGGCGATGAACTCGACCTCACTCACAGCAGTCATTCGCGTCGCACCATCGCCGAACCACTTGGTCAGCCCCGTTGCGAAGATCGCCTCAATTTTTCCTTCATCAGGCATTCTTTTTCTCAGTTGAAAGCTTGCTCGTGGAAACCGGGTGCTAAGGATGTGGTTCGATCGGCATTAACCGCGTTGCGGCAAACAGCAAGGCAAGCGCTGTCCAACGCTCGCGGGCGTCAGTCACAAGGCCTGCATCGTGGATGACGACGGCGTTCACCTCAATGCCCGTTGCAGAAAACCGCGGTGAGGAGAAAGGGAACCACTTCCCGGATGCCTGCGTCGCTCCCGGACTGTCGTGCGAGGGCCTCCACTGACTCGGCGGCACCGGTTACCACCACGCCGTACGTCGGTGCCGCAATCGGATCACCGCTTCCCTGTTTGAACATCGGATCGCCCTGCGCATAACCGAAGACTGCATAGACATGAAATCCGAATGCCGTCAGGTCACCGCCATGAACCGGCCGGAACGCGTTGACGGAGTTCGCTTCAATCCGCATGGGGGTTGGATCGATAGATTGATCGTCCAGCAATGATGTGATAAATCCGTGCGCGCTCGATTTGCAGTCGAGTTGCGGGTCGATTGCATGGGCGTGACCCGGGACCGGAGAAATCATCCCGGCTAACCACACAAACACGCCCAGAGTTCGGAATACAGAATTTTTCATCTTGCCCACGCGGAAATGGTATGACACGTCACACATTCGCATGTCTGCCGCCGGAAGTCGGTACGGTGGCCGCGTGTCCGCACAGCGGTCAGTTTCCACTCTGTCACCGCAATTGCCCATACTTCAGGCAACACCTGCCTGCGTTTTACTATTCACGACCAGCGGCTCCGCACTGCTTAGCGCGAACAGTTCACCATTGATGGCCAGCTTCAGCGGATCACCCGTTTCCAGCGTTACACGTACCCCGGCACTCGCGTCACTTATCTCGATCCTCAGATGACGGCCGCGCCATTGCATCGGGAAGGAAAGGCTCTTCCACGCCGCGGGCAACGCCGGGGCGAGACATAGATGATCACCGGCAAAGGACACACCGGCAAAGCCAAGAACCGCTATCATCCAGATGCCACCGAGGCTTGCAATGTGCACACCGCCTTCCGTGGCCACATGTGTATCGTCGAGATCGATGGCGGAGGTCTGGCGAAAGAAATCGAGCGCGACTTCGGACTGGCCCAGTCTGGCCGCGACTATGCCGTGCATGGCGCGACTCAAGGAACTGCCATGACCACAACGCGACGCATAGTATTCGAAGTTCGCCGCAGCGGAGCCGCGAGGAAACTCCTCCGGCAGCAGCGCCAGCAGCGCTACCACGTCTGCCTGCTTGACGATCCGGGACCGCTGGATACGCTCGCGGCCAAGCACGACGTCGATTGGAACCGACCGGCCGGCATAGGCGGCGATATCGATGTCTTCAAGCGTAAAAAATCCGGCGAACTGCTCGAACAGACCCGTGTTCGAATCGAAGCCTGTGGCAATCGTCTCTGCAACCCTGCCCCACCGCTGCAACTCGGCCTCGTCGATTTTCAGTTGACCCGACAGGCGTCGCCAACTTTCCGGCCAACTCGTACGCAGCAATGCCGCCGTTTCGATAGCGCGCCGGATGTTCCAGCGTGCCATCACGTTCGTAAAGGCGTTGTCGTCGATCGACTCGTGATATTCATCCGGTCCGATCACGCCACGGATATGACAACGGCCATCGGACTCCAGCTTTGCACGGCTTGCCCAGAAACGGGCGGTCTCCAGAAGAATCTCGGCGCCGGCCTCGCGAAGGAACGCATCATCTCCAGTCGCATGCCAGTATTGCCAGACAGCGTACGCAACGTCCGCGCTGATGTGTTGTTCCTGCTTGCCGCAGTTGACATCCACGAGTTTCCGATCCGGGCCGACGACCTGAAGGGGGCACGTCTCCGCGCCGGTATCGGCCGATTCCCAGGCATACAACGCCCCCTGCCAGCCCATTGACGCTGCTTTCTGCCGGGCTCCGGCGAGCGTATTGAAGCGGTACATCAGCAATGCTCGTGCCGCCTCAGGCCACGTCAACGTGTAGAACGGCAGCAGATAGATTTCCGTGTCCCAGAAGACGTGACCGTGATAGTCGTCGCCCGTCAGCGCCTTTGCAGCGATTGAAACGTGTTCGTCTGCAGGATTGGCCGCGCCGTTCAGATGGTAGAGCGCAAATCTTAGAGCCCGTTGTGCGGACGGATCGCCCTCGACTTCGACCTCGCTGCATGCCCAACGGTCTTGCCATGCCCTCTCGTGCACCGCCACCAGAGCCGGCCAACCGAGGGTTTGCGCGGACGCCAGGGCTTCCTGTGCAGCACGAGCCGGATCGATATCATCCTTGCCCGCGCGAGTCATGGCCACCATTCGCGTGAGACATATCACCTGCCCCGGCGTCGACGTCCACTTCCACGACCATTGCGACAGGCCGCATACGGTAAAAGGAATGAGCTGCCGGTCGATCTGCAGCGTTACTGCAGCGGCGACTGCGAGCCGGGTACCGGAAGACCGCGTGCGCCACACGCTGAGGCCATGCTCCGAGCGCTCCGATAACAGACCGACATCCACCGCATCGATCGATGCTTCGAGCGTCACCTCAATCGCACCCTGCTCCATCTCCAGCAGAATGATTTGCATACCGATCGCGCGCTGGCTGAGAGAAGCCATATGGAAACTGCGCATCTTCACGCCGAAAGCGGACTCGTTCGACAGGTCTCCTTTGCCGATCACCACGCCCCGGCGCATGTCGAGAATCCTCTCCTGGCGCGCTTCGTCATCGACGTGATGTATGAGAGGCTCTCCTTGCAGGAGAATGCGGACCTTCAGCCAATCGGGCGCCACGGCGAGTTTGGGGATGCCGGGTTCCTCACCGGCTGTATCGAACACGCCGGCAACGAGTGTACGCGAGGTGGCCGCCCAGCGGCCGCCACGGTGTATCGCGCGCACGCCTCGCACACCGAAAAAGCCATTGCTGATTGCGAAGCGCGCGGCGCGGCTACGTTCAAGCAAAGGGTCGTAGCCGCCTTCCCGCGCGATCCAGCTCGAATCGGCGGTCGGGCACATCAACCGGTCCCACTGTTCAGGACTGTTCATAAATCCGCCGCCAGAGTTTTCCACGAGACAGTTGATCGAGATCCACTTCGTCCAGAGTGGTCACGACCAGATTGGCTCCGGCCTCCCAGAGCGAGTTCGCGTCATCCAGCCGCGCAACCCCGAGTGCCGTCATTCCGCCTGCACGGGCAGCCTCGATACCCGCCGGTGAATCTTCGACCACGAAGCAGTTCGCGGGCGCGGCGGGCAACTCCGCGGCAGCGAGCAGGAATATCGCCGGATCCGGCTTGCCGGCGGGCAAATCCCGGCCGCAGACATTGGCGCCGAATACATCGAAGAGACTGTGATGGTCATCGAGCCGGATGCCCCGCATCATGTCGTTGGCGTTTTTCGAGGATGACGCGACGGCAATCGCAAAGCCGAGCCTTCGCACCGCATTGACGAAGCGAAGTGCGTCGGCGAAAGCGGACACGGCTCCTGCGCCGATGAGCGCCTCCAGCCGCCTCTGCTTGCTCTCTGCGTAAGCTTCGGCACGTTGTGCGGCGTTCGGCACGCCGAGCGTTTGCAGCGCGGCAAGCGCGCCGCTCAGCCGTGGCTTGCCGGCCACCTGGGACTGGTACATCGCCGTGGTGAACCTTTGTTCGTCGGCGAAGCCCCTGAGCGCTTCGCGCCAGGCACGTTCGTGAGGAGACGCAAGCAGCACGCCGTCGACATCGAAAATGCCGGCGGAGAGCGTGCCGTGAGGGTCCGGCGCGGGGGCCTGGGCTTCTCGATCTGTCATGCGTGGCATCTCTCCAGAATAATGGGGGCGGCCGCCCCCCATCGCTCACACCGGCGCGTTGAGATGCGCGGTGCGAACCAGCTTCTTGTTGACGAACTCCTGGATGCCCATGTTGCCCAGCTCGCGTCCGTAGCCCGAGTCCTTGATCCCACCGAACGGCAGTTCCGCATCGGACCAGTCGATGTTGTTGATGAACATCATTCCCGTATCGACGCTGCTCGCAACCCGCTTGCCGCGCACGATGTCTTCTGTGAAGACGGAGCCGCCCAAACCGAAGTCGGAATCGTTCGCCAGGGCAATCGCCGCGGCTTCGTCCTTCACACGGAAGAACGACACGACCGGGCCAAAAAACTCGTCGCGGAAAGCGGGGTTGTCCGGTTTGATATCAGTCAGAATGGTGATTTCCATAAACGAGCCGGGGCGATCGATCCGCTTGCCGCCCATCAACAGCGTGGCGCCGTTCGCCACCGCATCGTCGACCTGCTTGAGCAGTTGAAGAAGCGCTGCTTCGCTAGAGAGCGGACCCTGTGTCGTCTTTTCATCCATCGGATCGCCCGGCCTGAGTTCCGACAACGCCGCCTTGAATTTCTCGAGGAACCTGTCAGCAATCGAATCGAGAACGATAAAGCGCTTCGCTGCACAGCAGGTCTGGCCGCCGTTATACATGCGTCCCCACACTGCCCACGGAATCGTCTTTTCGAGGTCGGCGTCATCCAGCACGATGAATGCATCGCTGCCGCCCAATTCCATCGAGGTTTTCTTGAGGTTCTGCCCGGCTCGCGCGGCGACGCTTTTGCCGGCCGCGACGCTACCGGTCAGTGCCACGCCCTTGATACGCGGATCGTCGATCACACGCTCGGCCTGCTCATGCGAGATTAGCAGGTTGGTATAAGCGCCTTTGGGTGCACCCGCATCGATCAGTAGCTTTTCGAATGCAATCGCGCATTGCGGCACACAGGCCGCGTGCTTGACCACGAGGACATTGCCGGCCATCAATTGCGGGCCCGCGACTCGCGCCAACTGGTAATACGGGAAATTCCACGGCTCCACGCAGAAGAGTACGCCGAACGGGCTGCTTTCCATGTGGGCTTCGCCAACCTTCGGCTCCAGCCTGACCGGAGCAAGAAACGCTTCAGCATGCTTCGCGTAGTAGGCAAGAATATCGGCGCTGAAATTGACCTCGCCTCGCGCTTCATTGATACGCTTGCCCATTTCCAGCGTCGCCAGCTTCGCGAATTCATCCACATGAGTGCGCAGCAAGGCGGCCGCTTTGTTAAGGATCTCGGCGCGCTGAGCGTAGGTGGTCTGCTTCCACGTCTGGGAACAAGCCTGAGCGCTCGCGAGAGACTGTTCGAGCTGCGCGTCGGTCAATTGATCGAAGCGCTTCAGGGTCTCGCCACTGTTCGGGTTGATGCTTGCGTATGCCATGTTCTTGTCTTCCAGGGTGAGTGTTCATGACTTGACGGCGCCGGGGGGCATTTGAATCGTTCAGGCCCGGCCGACGTTGACAGGTGCAGGTGCATTACGATGCCGCGCGGGCATCAACTATGCGCAAGCGAGTCGCCCAGCAACTCGTCACGCTCGGCCGAATCGGATAGAAGGAACTCCTTTCTCGCCTCGTCAACCACTTTCCGGACGTATTCGCCATATCCGGCGCCGCCGAATTCCTCCATGTCCCAATTGCGGGCATGGACATCGAGCGAATGAGATTTCGGCATTGGAATGGCAATCCCGGCCAGACCCGCCGGCGTGGACGGGCCTCGCAGCAGGCGTTGCTGAACTTCCTGCCGGATCTGTTCGCGGCTAAGGACTTTCTTCGACATGATGGGGCTCCGGAAAGGCGAACATGCGCTGGACGCGGATGTCGGTTGGAAATCGGCTCACAAGGGAGTTTCAGCGCACGCCGTGGTGGCCTGCGCAGACTGGCTACTCTGCGCAGAGTCGAATCCGGTTATCCACCCGCTCCTGCGACATGTTCTTCGCCGGATCGCCGACTCCCGGTCGCGCAATAAATCGTGACCGTTCCGAATCAATATCGCACGCTGCGATTCGGCCTCTTGACCCACGTCAATTGATCCTGCTTTCCTCGCCAGGAGCGGTTGGCGATTCGGAATTCGGCGCGCTCGCAGGCTCTTCAACCCGGAAGAACTGGTGCCGGGAGTCAGTCATCCGTCAGGAATAAATCGAGCACGAAAGCCGCCCGGGTTTCGCAAGCTAAAGCGCACGCCGTACGCCGACATCACCCACCAGGGTTGTCCTCAGGATTGACAGCACGAATCGTGCATCGCTACGATTGGCCCCACCACTTATGGTGGGCCAATTTGATGGAGCCAATTTGACTTCATCCACTGAAAGCCATTCGCAAATACGACATTCGATCGGAAATCCGGAGACACAATGAAGAAACCCATGCTGGTAGCGATAGCGATCGCCGGCACGGCCGCTTCCGCGGCTAACGCGCAAAGTTCAGTAACGCTGTACGGCCTGATCGACCAGGGGTTCAACTACGTCAGTAACGTGCAGACGGGCCGCGCCGGCGGTGCGCTCGCCGGCAAACACCAATATGCGATGTCGGACGGCGCAACGGGCATCGGCGGCAGTCGCTGGGGCCTGCGTGGGAGCGAAGATCTGGGCGGCGGCCTACGCGCGATCTTCACGTTGGAAAACGGCTTCAACATCAACACCGGCGGTCTCGCGCAGGGCGGCCTCGAGTTTGGCCGCCAGGCCTATGTGGGCCTCGCCAATCCATTCGGGCAGGTGACTTTCGGGCGGCAATACAGCATCGTCAGCGACATGCTCGCGCCGCTTTCAGAAGCCGGAGAAGTGCCCGGCCACATGGGCGCGAACCCCGACGATTTCGACGATCTCGGCCACTCCATCCGCATCAACAACGCGGTCAAATTCAGAAGCACGCCGTATGCGGGCATGACGCTGGGCGGCATGTATGCGGTGGGCGGCGTGGCTGGTGCGACGGTCCGCAACCAGGTGTGGGCGCTCGCCGCGTCGTACGCGAATGGACCGTTTGCCGCGGCCGCGGGCTACCTGAATGCACGCGACCCGAATCTGTCGTACTTCGGCACGAACGGCAATTCGGGCGGCAACACGGCCAATAACCTCGGCTCATTCGGCTCGGCTACCGCCGGTCAGTCAAATCCGATCTATGCGGGCTTTGCATCCGCCGCCACGCTGCAACTGCTGATCGCAGGCGCGAAGTATCACCTCGGCCCGGCAAGCATCGGCGCGACCTTTTCGCATGCGGGCTTCGGCGGCCTAGGCGACACCAGCGCTGGACCGAACACCTTGCACTATGCGGGCAGCGCTGTTTTCAACAACGGCGAAGTCAACGCGAGTTACGCATTCACGCCCGCCTTCAGCGTGAACGCTGCGTACAGCTACACGCGTAAAGCGAGCGTCGGCGCATATGACGGCGCGACCTATCGCCAGGGGACGCTGTCGACCGCGTACTTCCTGTCGAAGCGCACCGAGTTGTATGCTCTCGCCATCTATCAGAAAGCAGGCGGGACGGATTCTCTCGGCCAGGCAGCGGTCGCGTCGATCACGCAATTGACGCCATCGGCGACCGATCATCAGTTGCTTGTGCGTCTCGGCATAGTGCACACGTTCTGATTGGCGAAGACAGGCGCATCCACGAAAAAAGCCGGCTCCCCGTTGAGCCGGCTTTGTTCGCTTCGTGGGGCGCATATTGCCCGCGTGCCATTTACTTCGTCTTGCCCGTCCGTTTTGTCCCTGAAGCCGGCTCTTCGCCGAGAATCTCGTTCCACGCCTCCACGGCGCGCGAGAAATGCGTCTCCATCAATGCAGTGGCTTTCTTCACGTCGCGCTTCTTCACTGCTTCGTAGAGCTTTGCGTGCTGAACTGCCGAGATCTCACCGCGCTCGGGGTCGGCGAACAGCGCAAAGCGGCGGCTTTCCGAAATCCGGTAGAACGAATTGAGTAGCCGCACCAGCACCTCGTTGTGGGTGCAGCGCGCAAGAGCCATGTGGAATGCCGTGTCCTGCACCGAGATGTTGCCCTTGTTCGACAGCACCGCCTGGGTCGCGTCGATTACCGATGCGAGACTGTCCAGATCTCCTTCAGTGCGGCGTTCGCACGCCAGTTGTACTGCGCGCATCTCTAACGCCCAGCGGACCTCCAGCGTCTCCTTGACCTCTTTCATGGACGGCTCCGAGCCCATCTCCGTCAGCAGCACGATGGTCTCGAAGCTGCTGTCCGTAGACATGCGGCGCAGATAGATGCCAGAGTTCGGACGTGATTCGATGACCCGCAGCGCGCTCAGCGTGGAGAGCGCTTCGCGCAACGCGTTGCGACCCACGCCAAAGCGCTCCGCCAGCGCGCGCTCGGACGGCAACCGCTCGCCGCTTTCGTAGCCGCGCTCCTTGAAGAACGCCAGCATCTTGCCGACGAGCTCCGAGCGTGAAGTCGATTCGCGTGTAGCGGGAGGCGTTAATTGCATAAGGCTGAGAAGAAGAAAGTCGCAAGGACGGTAGCTGACGATTATACAGACAGCCCCCGCCCAAACCTCTCGGTACTTTCACGTCGAAAGCCGCCATTGCAGCAGACTGTAAGGCGTCGCGACGTCGGCATGATGTTCGAACACGCCAGTCACCGCAGCGCCCATTTCGATCTGCTGACGGGGATCGCCGAGCAGGTTGCCGAGCATGCGCACATGCCCCGCGTGCGGCAATTCCACCAGCACCACGAGATACGGTGTCGCTTGAGCGAGCGCCGGGTGCGACGGGTGCCAGACGCGCTCCCAGCTGAAGATGCGGCCGCGCGGCGCCACTTCATGCCACGCGGGATCGAAGGTACGGCACCCGTGGCAGACCCACTCCGGCCCGAATTGCCAGGTGTGACAGTGCGCACAACGCTGCACGCGCAACTTTTCTTCCCGCAGACCCGCCCAATATGGCGCGGATAAGCCGTCCGGTTCGGGCACCGGGGCGGGAAGCCCGACGGGCAGATATGTCGACGAAGCGGATGAATCCGTCATAACGTTGCCTCCGATCCGAACAGCAGGCTGCTTGCCGGCGTCACCATCGGGCCGCCGATTACCAGCGCCACGTCATGCCGCGCCGCCTGACTGGTCGACTCGCCGCGCACCTGGCGCGCCGCTTCTATCACCAGCTCGAAGCCGTGCACGTAGCATTCGCCAAGATTGCCGCCGCTCGTGTTGAGCGGCAGCTTGCCCGACGGCGCGACGAGATTCTCCGGCGTTAAAAAATCGTTGGCTTCTTCCGGATGGAAAAACCCGTGCTCGCTCAGCGCCATCGCCACGCCTCCGGTGAAGTTCTCATAGCTCTGCACCACGCCGACGTCCGCGGGCGACACGCGCGCCATCCGGTACAAATCGCTTGAAACGCCGCTATAGTTGGCACTCGCGTAATGGGGCGCGTTGTGCGGCGAGGCGGCCGCTCGCCAGTCACCGCCACTCGCCGCGCCAAGCAGATACACCGGCCAATGTGGAAAGTCTTTCGCGCGTTCTGCGGCCACCAGCAGCAACGCGCCCGCGCCGTCATTCTCCATGCAGCAATCGAACAGACGAAACGGCTCGACGATCCAGCGCGATGCGTCGTACGCTTCGGCGGAAAGCGGTTTGCCGTGCATCACCGCGCGCGGATTGGCCTGCGCGTGCTGATAGGACGCGAGCGCGATCGCGCGCAGCGCTTCGCGGCGCACGCCGTGTTCGTGCATGAAACGCTGCACCTTCATCGCGAACTTCTGTGGCGGCGCAAGTACGCCATACGGCATCTGATATGCCATATCGCCGGAGATGGTCGCGCGCGGCGCCGCCTGGCCGAAGCGGCCGAACTGCCCCTGCGCGAGCCCGCGATAGACCAGCACGCACTGCGCCATGCCGCTCATGATCGCGGCCGCACCGTTGGCTACCGCGGCGGCACAGCCGCCGCCTCCGCCGCCCCACTGCATCGTCGTGGAGCGCAAGCGTTTCACGCCGAGCGCCGTGGCTATGCGCACCGCGTCGTTGCGATCGTCGGCGAACGAGGCGAAGCCGTCGATGTCCGCCGGGTCGATATCCGCATCGCGGCACGCCGCCAGCACCGCCTTGAGCAGAAGCTTGAATTCCGGGTCCGGCGCGCGGCCGGCACGGTAGTATTCGCTCTCGCCGACGCCCACTACCGCGACCTGCCCGCGCAGCGTGCGCTCCGTCATGACGTGGAGACCTCGGCACCGCCTGCGGCTGCGACCACCTGATTGCAGCTATACACCGCGCCGCCTTGCAACAGCGCATCCGCACCTTCGCCGGAGTACCCCAGCACCTCAGTCAGAATCGAGCGACTGTGTTCACCGACGCGCGGCGCGGGCGACGGATCGTCGATCGGCGTCTCGCTGAAGCGGAACGGCAGATTGATATTCGGCAGCCAGCCGAGCTCCGCATGTTCAAGACGGCTTACGAGCTTGCGCTCGCGTGCTTCCGGCGAACGCAGCGCCTCGCCGACCGTACGTACTTCGCCGCACGGGATCGACGCGGCCCGCATGCGTTGCTGCCAATGTGCCCAGGGGTGGCGAATGAACGCTTCGTCGAGGATACGAAACAGTTCGTCGCGCCGCGCGATGCGGCCGTTGCGATCGGCAAGCACCGGGTCGGCGGCCAGTTCAGGCATCTCCAGCACCTGGTTGGCGAGCCGATGGAAGATCTTGTCGTTACCGCAATTGATATAGAACGCTTTGTCCGCCGCTTTGAAAACTCCCGACGGACACGTATCGGGACTCGTGTTGCCGTGGCGGCGCGGCTCCTCGCCGGTGAACAGATGCTGCACCGTCGCGTAGCCGGTCATCAGCACAGCGTTGTCGAACAACGAAACCTCGACAGCCTGGCCCTTGCCGGTACGTTCGCGTGCAACCAGCGCGCCGAGCATGGCGTTGCTCGCCATCATTGCCGTGCTGATGTCCATTACCGGCGACAGCGCACGCACGCCAAGGCGATCCGGATAGCCGTTCATCGATACGAATCCGCTTTCGGCCTGCGCGATCGGGTCGAATCCCAGCCGGTCCGCGAACGCACCTTCGCGTCCATAAGCGGAGACCGAGCAGTAGATTACCTGCGGATTCAGCTCGCGGCATGCTTCGTAGCTCAGACCGAGACGCTCCATCACGCCGGTCGAAAAATTCTCCGCGACGATGTCCGCGGTCGCGACCAGTTCACGCGCAATGCGCTGCCCCTCCCCCGATTTCAGATCGAGCGCAATGCTGCGCTTGTTGCGATTCGCCCAGAGATAGGGGCCGCCGATGCTGGCGTCCTCGGGATGAGCCGGCGGATAATAACGGAACTCGTCGCCGCGCCCCGGCGCTTCGATCTTGATGACCTCCGCGCCCATGTCGGCCAGCATCATCGTCGCGAACGGCCCGGCGATAAAGTGAGTGAAGTCGACCACGCGAATGCCGGCGAGCGCCTTGGGCGCATTGGCGGGACGCGGCTCGTGCTCGGGAAATTCGTCGACCAGTCTGGAAAGCATGAAGTCTCCTCGTCGATGCGCGCGGCGCACCTTCTATCAGTGATTCGTGTTCGGTTTGAAGATCAGAGATCGAGCACCAACGTCGGCGACAACGACCCCGAACAGCACACCATCACCGCACGGTTCCCCGCCTTCTCCTCGTCGGTCAGATAATCGTCGCGATGATCGGGCACGCCGTCGATCACGCCCGTGCGGCAAGTGCCGCATACGCCGGCCGAGCAGGCGTACTGAACGTCGACACCGTGATCCAGCAGCGTGTCGAGGATCGTCTTGCCTGGCGCTACCGGGATACGTCTGCCGTCGCGCCGGAGCACCACGTCGAAGCCGCCGCCCGTCGCCGATTCGTTTGCGGCCGCGAAACGTTCGAAGTGCACCTGTGTGCGAGGCCGTGACGCGCATGCGTCGATAAACGCGTCGACCATGCCGCGCGGTCCGCAGCAATACAGGTGAGCGTCCACGGGCGCGCGTTCCACCACACGCCGCAAGTCGAGCCGCCCACCTTCACTTTCCAGATGCATGGTGATTCGCGAGCCGGCCTCGTCGATCTGCGCGAGATCGTCTGCATAAGCCGCACGTGAGCGCTCGCGCGCGGCATAGTGCAGTTGCCACGACGCGCCGGTGCGCTCGAGACGCCTGATCATCGAAACGATCGGCGTGATGCCGATGCCGCCGCAAATGAACACCGATTCCCGTGCTGCTTCGCACAGCGGAAAGTCGTTCATCGGTGCGCCGATCGTGAAGCGGTCTCCGACCCGCGGCGTGCGGTGCATCCATGCGGAGCCGCCGCGACCGGCCGCCTCGCGCTGCACGGCAATGACATAACGGTGGCGCTCATGAGGATCGTTGACCAGCGAATAGCTGCGCACACGGTCCTCGGGCAAATAGAGGTCGATGTGCGCGCCGGCTTCGAAGGCCGGCAAAACGGGCGTGTCGATGGGCCGGAATTCGTAGGACGCCACGTCGTCCGCTTCCAGACGGATCTGCGTAAGACGGACGTCGATGCGATCGGCGTTGTGCTGGGACATGATGTCGAACTCTCGCAGGCGGCCGCTCAGGGCGTGTAGCCGAAATCGGCGCCGAGTCGCGCGCGCATGTGTTCAGCGCCGTCGCTTTGCCACGGCGCGCCCGCAGGCAACGTCAACGACACGGCACGCACCATCCAGAGATCCGGGTCGTCCACCCGCACCGGCGACACACGTTCGGATGCCAACTTGCGCACGTTTTCGAGCAGCAGGCGCCGGGTCATCGCCACACCCGTATCGCTGATGCCGAGATTTTCCTTGCGGCGGTCGTAGATCGGCGCAACGCCCGACTGGCATGCGGCGTCCTGCACCCACAAGCCCGGCAGGCCCGAGAACCAGGTTTTTGTCTGCGCGTCGTAGTTGAACTGGAAAGCCGATTCGAGGTTGAACCGGGTCCAGTACTTCGCATACGGCTGCGTGACCGGTCGCGGCGCGAACGCATGCGCACTCGCGTGGCCGGTCTCGCGTCCCGCATGGCCGTCTTCGAACAGCTTGCGGGTTTTCTCGTAGAGCGGCGCGGCCGGCGTGTACGAGAACATCAGGCACAGTGTGTTCTCGTCGTCGATCGGCACCCATGCGTGGCCGCTCAGTTCCGGATACTTCGATTGCGGCGGCACGAGCGTGTAGAACGGAAACAGGAACTGGTTGACGCGCCAGTAGTGATGACTGTCGTCGAGTACCCGGCGCGACGCGATGCTGATGCCGAAATCGCGCCGCTGGCACTCGAACACAGGACGCAGGTCGCGCTTGGCGGTCCATTCGTTGATCGCGCCTTGCGAGTCGATGCGGCCGTGCAGGATCGGCGCGTGCGCCGAATCGATCTCGCCTTCCACCGCCTGCAGCCAGTTGCATTCCTGCACGCGGAAGCTGAAGTGCACGTTCTCCAGCGGCACCATGTTCCATTCGAGATTCGGCAGCGGCGGCAGCGTGTCCGCATCGGCCTCACCCATGTATGCCCAAACGATGCCGTTGCGCTCACGGCACGGATAGCTCCTGATCCGCACCTTGTCCTTGAGCCGGCTCTCCGCGGGCTCGGCGGGCGTATCGATCACCTGCCCATCCACGCCGAACTGCCAGCCGTGGTAGACGCAGCGCAATCCGCAGTTCTCGTTGCGGCCGAACACGAGCGGCGCGCCGCGATGCGGGCAGACATGATCGACAAGACCGACCCGCCCTTCGCTGTCGCGAAACGCAATCAGATCTTCACCTAGCAGACGCACGCGCTGCGGCTGGCCGTCGACGGTCAGATCCGACGACGGCAGGAACGGCAGCCAGTAAAGGCGCATGAATTGTCCGGTCGGCGTGCCGGGGCCGACACGCACCAAGGTCTCGTTGTCTTCGTGGGAAAGCATGACCGTCTCCATTGATAGCAAAATTGGTGGGACCAATTATATAAAGAATTCGGGAGTGGTCAACCGGGAATTTTTTCGATGGAGACGTTTTTGCAACCTTTGGCGGTATCCTGCCGGGGTTCATAGAAAATCATAAAACCCGCTCAAATAACTGTTTCTAATGCACTTTATCTTATTAACCACGGAGCTTTTCCGACTTCTCCGGCTGCGTCGCGCAGGCTTTCAGGGATTTCCCGGGCTTTGACGTTTTGCGTAGTCATTTTATAGTGAGCCCACCAAATTGGTCCCTCCAAACGAGGAACATAACAAGAGGAGATGAACATGAGCCTGTCGTCCCAATCCCCTATCGCGCCCTCGGCGCCAGGGGTTGCCGCCCTGGCGGACGCCGCCGATGTCGACGGCACCCGGGTGGTGTCGCGCGTCGGGCGACGCTTGATGTGGTATCTGATTGCGCTTTACGTGGTATCGGTGCTGGATCGCGGCAACCTCAGCTTCGCGTCGTTCTCGATGAACAAGGAACTGGGGCTCACGCCTCAAATGTATGCCGTCGGTGTCGGCATCCTGTTTCTCGGCTACTCGCTGTTCGAAGTCCCCAGTAACCTGGCGCTCGCCAGGTTCGGCGCGCGCATCACGCTCACGCGAATCGCGATGCTGTTCGGCCTGGTGACCATGTCGATGGCGTTCGTCACCGGACCGCGCAGTTTCTATACGGTGCGCGCGCTTCTCGGCATTGCCGAGGCCGGACTGACCCCTGGCGTCTTTCTGTTTCTGAGCTACTGGATTCCGCAGCAGCATCGCGCTCGCTACAACGCGATGTTTTCCTACTCGATCCCGGCCGCGTACGTGGTCTCGTCGCTCGTGTCCGGCGCGATCATGCAACTCGACGGCGCATGGGGCGTACCGGGCTGGAAATGGCTATTCCTGCTGGAAGGATTGCCCGCCGTGATGCTCGGCATCTTCGGCGCGTTCTATCTGACCGACAGGCCGCATCAGGCGAAGTGGCTCTCGAGCGACGAGAAGAGGTGGCTCGCGAAACAGCTCGAGAGCGGCGACGCACCGTCCGCTCACGGTGTACCCGAAGGCGTCGTGACGCTGCTGCGTCGCCCAGAGATGTGGGTGCTGACGCTAGGATATGTCGGCATCTTCTCCGGCAACGCGACGGTCGGCGCGTGGCTTCCCCAGATATTGCATCACACGGGCGTGCCGCTCAGCATCATCGGCTTCGTCACCGCACTGCCGCCGCTCGCAGGCATAGTGGGCATGACGTTCCTGTCGCGCCGCTCGGACCGCAGCAAGGAGCGCGTGCTGCACACTGTGGCCGCCATGCTGATCGCCGCGGCCGGCTACACCACCGTCGCCATGTCGGGCACGCTCGCCGTCGCGCTGTTCGGTTTCGCGTTGGCCAATATCGGTGTGTACGCGTCACTGGCGATCTTCTGGTCGATCCCGCAAACGTATCTGCCTGCCAGGGCCAAACCCGCCGTGATCGCGATCATCAGTTCGTTCGGTGCAATCCTGGGTGGCTGGGTCGTTCCAATGATGATCGGCCGCGTGCAGCAGCAGGCGCACAGCCTCGCCGCCGGCATGATCGTGGTGGCAATTCTCTTCGTGCTGTCGTCGGTGTGCGTATTCTTTGCCGGCCGGCGTCTCGCCTCCCATGCATGACAGGAGTAGCGATGAAACGAGGCCCTCTCTCCGGCGTGCGCGTGATCGAGTTCAGCGCGCTCGGTCCCGTACCCTTCTGTGCGATGCTGCTCGCCGACATGGGCGCGGACATCGTGCGGATTGCCCGTCCGGGCACCCGCACCGATGCCGATGACTTCATGCAACGCGGACGCCGTATCGTGCCGCTCGATCTGAAGTCCCCGGCGGACCGCCATACCGCGCTTGAACTTGTCGGACATGCCGACATCGTGCTCGAAGGCAGCCGTCCCGGCGTGATGGAAAAGCTCGGGCTCGGCCCCGACGTTTGCCTCGCGCGCAATCCGCGCCTGGTGTTCGGGCGGATGACGGGCTGGGGCCAGACTGGCCCGCTCGCCGCCACTGCCGGGCACGACATCAATTACATCGCGCTTGCCGGCGCACTGGATGCAATCGGCCCGGCGAATGGCGCGCCGGTGCCACCGCTTAACCTCCTCGGCGACTATGGTGGCGGCGCAATGTTTCTCGCGTTCGGCGCACTCTGCGCGTTGTGGGAAGCGCGCAATAGCGGCGAGGGCCAGGTGATCGACGCGGCAATGGTCGACGGTACGGCCACGTTGATGTCGCTGTTCTGCAAGCTGAGCGGGCTGGGCCAGTGGAACGACTCGCGCGGCACCAATTTGCTCGACGGTGGAGCGCCGTGGTATGACACGTATCGGACTCAGGATAATCGCTATGTCGCTGTAGGGGCGATCGAAGAACCGTTCTGGCAACTGCTGCTGACGCAGCTCGAAATTCCATCCGACAGTCTGCCGCCGCGATCCGACAAGACGGGCTGGCCGGTGATCCGCGCTGCGCTGGCAGAGCGTTTTTCGAGCCTCCCGCGCGACGCGTGGGCCGCGCATTTCCGCAATTCCGATGCATGCGTGAGTCCGGTTCTCAGCTTGCATGAAGCGGCAAGGCACGAGCATATGGCCGCGCGCCGAAGCTATGGGGTCGACAGCGATATGCTGCGACCGGCGCCGGCGCCGCGCTTGAGCCGGACACCGGCGATCCCGGCGGGGATATCCGAGGTCAGCAGCGCCGATCTGGTACTTGAAGGGTGGCGAGGCGGAATGGCAAAGCGCTGAGTACTTTCGGAAGACACACGCCGCCACTCCGGTGCGATATCCACCGCTTCGGGGTGCCCATCGTGTCGGGCGTGTCGCTTCCCGCATTCTGCGCAGCCGGTGGAACACCTGCGACGTCAAACCATACTGAATTGGAAAGTTATCCGAAGCTATTATCGATAGGGATACGATGCGGGCCGTCGCAGTGGCCCGCGAGCGCCTGTCAAAATCGCGCCTGACCTCGCTGGCGGCCGCCTGTTGCGGCACCGCCGCGCCCCGGGAACCGGCCACATATCGCACCGATGTACGCCCCCGTCATGCGCGGGGCGCGGACAACCTGCCCAACCCACGTTCCCTGCCTCGCCCCAGGCGGCGGGCCACGCCGCCCGCCGCGTGCGAATCCGCAAGCAATCGTGCTGCAACGAAAGATCGAAGCCGGCCGGACCACGATACTGGGCTCCGTCAGTCTTCCCTCACTCGATCCATTGCGCAGCCTTTCGCGGTCGGCGCGCGGAGAACACATCATGAGCGCCGAGAAAGCTATCTGGTTTCGACCCGCTTGGGGCTATGCAGCAGCCGCCGTGTGTGTCGCGCTCGCGGCCTGGGGCGCAGCGAGTCCACCGCCCACGCTCGGCATCGTGCAGGTGCTCGACCAGACCGACCGCGACATGCAATTGCCGCTCGAACGGTTTGCCGTCGAAGCGGCCAACACGGCCGCCTCGTCGTCGCAAGCACTGCGGCAGCCACAGCGGCAACTGCCGGCGCCGTCGCCGGGTCAGTCGCCCCAGCACGGCGCGCAGCGCTCGCCACAGGATCGACGCATGAGCGACTACGTGCCCAATTGGACCGCAGGGACCGACAACGGCTTTGCCAGGCTGGGCACACCACGCCGGAAGACCGGCGCACCCGGCTACTACAGGAAGACCGACGACCACAAGAACTGGACGTGACCGGTCAACCCCGTTCATCCGACCACCCGCCAATCATCGGAGTTGTCCCATGATCAACCAATCGCTACGGCCGGCCGCGCTCACTGGAGCCACGCCGACGGCTACCATTTCGGACCCGAGGATCCGGCGCTGGTATGCGGATCTGATGGCCGACCGGCGCCTTGTTTGCGAGCACGATGGCGCACGCTGGATCGTCGCGGTCGACGGACGGCGCCTGGCCGACGAGCACGCATTCGAAGCCGCGGTGCACAGCGCCTATGCAATGACGCGCGCGCTCTCAGCGCTGGATAGAGCGCGGGCGGCCTGAGCAACCCGCGACACGCCTTAACAGAACACTCGAAGAATAGAAGCGAAGGGGAACCCACGAAAGCGCCGTCGCGACGACGGCTGCCCAATCACTCCTCGTCGGGGTACACGCCAGCCGACACGAGGCACACAAAGGCGGTCGCTTTCAGCACGCATTCCACCGAAGACAGCACGAATCCCAGCGGAAACACCCGATACTCGACCGGCAGCCCGAAGGCCACCGCCATCAGGCCGATCGTGCAAAGGAACGCGTAGGCGATCCGCGCCACACGGCTGCCGGCCAGAACGAAGCCCACCAGCGCAACCCACAGCACTTTGGCGACCACGCACGCAAGCGCATCGCGCGTGGACATGCTGACCCAGAGTTCGAACGGCAACTCCAACACAGACCAGACGGCGGTCGCGATGACGACGCTGCGCGTCCAGCGCCCGAGTACCGCAGGTTTGATCGGCGCCAGGTTCCGAGTGTGCCAGTCCGTCGTGTCGGCGTGCCGGGCGGCCGGCAAAAAACCCAGATCGCTGTCGTTCATCTCGCGGTGTGCTTCGTCCAGATATCGCATGTTGATGCTCCGGTGGCGCTCAGGTGTCGGCGCGCAATAAGCAATCCATCAATCGTGAGGAATGTGGCGCCGCTGCGCCGACTTCACGCGACCTCGCCGGGTGCGAACCATTATTCGCCGCCGCGCCGCGCCGATCTTTTCAGAACGCCTGCGAGCTTTCGAAAATGCACGGCGTGCGCCGCACTGTCCTCACGCTACCGCCGACGTGCACCGCATCCTGCGTGCGAATTTGAAATTGACGGGCATTTAAACAAGACCTGTGTCCGGCGGCGGCTCATCCTTCGACTTCATGTTCCTCAACGAAACATCGGGAAACGGTCATGTCCAAACGAAAGACTATTCGCATCTATAGCGAGCCCGCGGGCGGCTGGGGTGCGCTGAAGGCAACCGGCGAGGCACTCGCGCTACAAGGCGTGGCCGTGTCCGGCGCGAAGACGCTTCTGCGGATGAATCAGCCGGAAGGCTTCGACTGTCCGGGCTGCGCGTGGCCGGACCCGAAACACACGTCGTCGTTCGAGTTCTGCGAAAACGGCGCAAAGGCCGTGGCCTGGGAAGCCACCGCGAATCGTTGCACGCCCGGTTTTTTTGCTGCGCACAGCGTGTCGGAACTGACCGCATGGGACGACTACGACCTCGAAATGGCCGGCCGTCTGACCCATCCGATGGCTTACGACGCGGCCTCCGACCGCTACCTGCCGATCGAATGGGACGACGCCTTCGCCTTGATCGCACGGCATCTGAACGGCCTCGACAGCCCGGATCAGGCCGACTTCTACACTTCAGGGCGCGCGTCCAATGAAGCCGCGTTTCTCTACCAGATCTTCGTGCGCGAGTTCGGCACGAACAACTTCCCCGACTGCTCGAACATGTGCCACGAGGCGACCAGTGTCGGTCTTCCCGAATCGATCGGCGTGGGCAAAGGCACGGTACTGCTCGAAGATTTCGAGCAAGCCGACGCGATCTTCATCTTCGGTCAGAATCCCGGCACCAACAGCCCGCGCATGATGAGCGATCTGCACAGCGCCTCGCGGCGCGGCGCGAAAATCGTCTCGTTCAATCCGTTTCGCGAGCGCGCGCTGGAGCGTTTCGCCTCGCCGCAGAATCCGGTGGAAATGGCCACGCTGGGCTTCACGCAGATCAGCTCGTTTCTTTATCAGGTGCGTGTGGGCGGCGACGTCGCCGCGCTCAAGGGCATGATGAAAGCCGTGATCGAAGCCGACGATGCCGCCCTCGCCGCCGATCAGCCACGCGTGCTCGATACGGAGTTCATCCACGGACATACGCACGGCTTCGACGAGCTGGTCGCCGATCTGCGCGCCACCAGCTGGGATGCGATCGTGCAGCAAAGCGGGCTGTCGCGCGGCGACATCCAGAATGCGGCGGATATTTACGCAAAGGCCAAAAACGTGATCCTCGTATACGGCATGGGGCTCACGCAGCATCACCGCGGCACCGAAAACGTCCAGCAGATCGCCAATCTGGCGCTGCTGCGCGGCAATATCGGCCGGCCCGGCGCGGGCGTGTGCCCGGTGCGCGGACATTCGAACGTGCAGGGCAACCGCACGGTCGGCATCACGGAGAAGCCCTCGCCGGCGTTGATCGACGGGATAGAACGGGCCTTCGGCTTCCGGCCGCCTGCGGCACACGGCCATGACGTGATCGCCGCCATCGATTCGATGATGCGCGGCGACGCCCGGGTGTTCGTGGCGCTCGGCGGCAATTTCGCCGCCGCCGTGCCCGACTGGATCCGCGTGCAGGCGGCAATGCGCAAGCTCGATCTGACGGTTCACATCGCCACCAAACTCAATCGCAGCCACCTCGTGCATGGCAAGGAAGCGTTGATTCTGCCGTGCCTCGGCCGCACCGAGATCGACATCCAGGCCGACGGCCCGCAGTCGATTACCGTCGAAGATTCGATGTCGATGGTGCACGCTTCCGGCGGCCGCAATGAGCCCGCGTCACCGCATCTGAAGAGCGAGCCGGCGCTCGTCGCGGGCATTGCGCGCGCCACGCTCGGCCCGGACTCGCACGTCGACTGGGAACATCTCGTGGCGAGCTACGACCGCATTCGCGACAAGATCGAAATCGTCTATCCGATCTTTCAGGCGTACAACGAACGGATTCGCGTACCGGGAGGCTTCCATCTTGCATCGAGCGCGCGCGAGCGCATATGGGCCACGGCCACTGGGCGCGCCAATTTCCTCGTCTTCAAAGGACTCGACGAAAACCCGGTTCACAACGATCCCGATGCGCTGTGGCTCACCACCATGCGCAGTCACGACCAATACAACACGACGCTTTACTCGCACTCGGACCGTTACCGCGGCGTGTTCGGCCAACGCGACGTGATCTTCATGAACACGCGTGAATTGCAGAAACGCAACCTGCATCCCGGCGAGAGGGTGGATGTGTATGCGCTGTCCAGCGATGGAATCGAGCGCGTGATCCGCAGTTTCAAGGTGATCGACTATTCATTGCCCGACGGCTGCTGCGGCGCCTATTACCCCGAAGCGAATCCGCTCGTGCCGCTCTACGCGTTCGACCCGAAAAGCCGCACCCCCTCGTACAAATCCGTGCCGGTGAAGATCGCGCGCGCCGCGGCGGTCGGTCCCGACTCCACTTATCAGGCGACCATTGTCGGCGCCACGGGAGCTCATCATGCATCTCGGTGACGTCCTCGATCTGTCTCGCGCCCAGTTCGCGATGACGGCTATTTTTCACATTCTGTGGCCGATCCTGACCATCAGCCTGTCGGCCTTCCTTCTTCTGATCGAAGTGCTGTGGCTGCGCACCGGCAACGTCGGCTATTACCGGCACGCGCGGTTCTGGAGCAAGCTGCTGGTGCTGAATTTCGCGGTGGGCGTGGTCAGCGGCATTCCGATGGAGTTTCAGTTCGGCACCAACTGGGCCAGCTTTTCGCGCTATAGCGGACAGTTCTTCGGCAACATTCTCGGCTTCGAAGGCGCAATGGCCTTCATGCTGGAAGCCGGCTTTATCGGCGTGATGCTGCTCGGCTGGGGCCGCGTGCCGCGCGGGGTGCATCTGTTCGCCACCTCGATGGTCGCGCTCGGCTCCAGCATCTCGGCATTCTGGATCATGGTCGCCAATTCGTGGATGCAGACACCGGCCGGCGTCACGGTGGAGAACGGCAAGATCATCGTGACCGACTATGCGGCGGCAATCTTCAATCCGGACATGGTCTGGGGCGTGACGCACATGTGGGTCGCGGCCATCGAAACGGGCATGTTCGTAATCGCCGGCATTTCCGCATGGAACCTGTTCAGGCGCCGCAATCCGGAGTTCTTTGCACGTTCGTTCAAGATCGCTTTGCTGGTGCTCGTATTCGTCGCGCCGATCCAGATCTGGCTCGGCGATTCGAGCGGCGGCAGCGTGTTCGCGACGCAGCCGGCCAAAGGCGCCGCGATTGAAGGTCACTGGACCACCAACCCGCCCGGCACCGCCGCGTCGTGGTCGCTGCTCGCGTGGCCGGACCAGACGACGCAACGCAACGACTGGTCGATCGAAGTGCCCGGCATGCTGAGCATTCTCGCCACCCATACGCTGCACGGCGAGGTCAAAGGCCTCACCGACTTCGCGCCGGCCGACCAGCCGCCGATGCTGCCGTTGCTCTATTACGCGTTTCGCCTGATGGCGGGCATCGGTTTCGCTTTCATGGTGCTGGCCTTCTGGACCGCCTACGTATTGCGCAAAACGCGCGGCAATCTCGAACGGCTGCTAGAGCAACGCAAGCTGCTATTCGCCTGGGTGCTGTGCATTCCGCTGCCCTATGTCGCGGTCGAAGCCGGCTGGATCGTGCGTGAAGTGGGACGTCAGCCGTGGGTCGTGTACGGCTTGCTGCGTACGAAAGATGCCGTGTCGAGCGTGGCGGCCTCGTCGGTGACGCTGAGCATGGCGATGTTTTTCTGCTTCTACCTGGTATTGCTCGGCACCTTCTTCGTGCTTGCGCGCAACTGGCTGCGCGCCGGTCCCGACCTCACGCTGATTCCACCCGCGGCCGTCAAGGCCGAGGCGGCGTCGACCGTCGCCGAGTACTAAACCCTTCCCGTTCCGAGGCAATCTCATGGACAGCTCCACTCACACGATGCTCGCCGTCACCTGGTTCGGACTGATCGGCCTGATGCTGGTGTTCTACGTCGTCACCGACGGCTTCGATCTCGGCGTCGGCATACTCAGCCTGCTGCGCAAACGCCGCGAGGACCACGACGTGATGGTGCAGACCATCGGCCACGTCTGGGACGCCAATGAAACGTGGCTCGTCGTGCTGGGCGGCGCGCTGTTCGGCGCGTTCCCCCCGGCCTATGCGTTGCTCCTGCAGGATCTGTATCTGCCGGTGATGCTGCTGATCGGCGGGTTGATCATGCGTGGCGCCGCCATCGAGTTTCGTCACAGCGTCTCGCACGGTCCGACCTGGGACAAGGTGTTCGGCATCGGCAGCCTGATCGCCGCGATCGCCCAGGGCGTAATACTCGGCAAGGTGATCACCGGCCTGATTCCGGGAGACATGAGCGGTGTGTTCGTCGCCGTGTCCGCTATCGGCGTGGTGGCGGGTTACTCGCTGCTCGGGTCCACCTATCTCGTGAAGAAGACCGTGGGTTCCATCGAGCAATGGTCGCGCCGTCTCGCGCTGCTGAGCGCGTTCGTCACGGTGGCCGCGGCAGTCGTGCTGACCGCGGCGACGTGGTTCTTCAGCGAGGTGGGACACGACCGGTGGACGCAGCACGGCGTGTTTCATGTACTGATCGCGCTAGGGCTCGCCTCCGCGTTGGCCTTCGCTTACATCATGGGATCGTTGTATCTCGGCAGTGTGCGCGGGCCGTTTCGCGCGTCGGTTGCGCTGTTCGTGTTGTCGTTTGCCGGGCTGGCCGTCAGTCTGTTCCCGGACTTTGTTCCGGGCAAGCTGGGGATTGTCGAGGCTGCGTCCGATACACCCACGCTGGTGTTCATGTTGATCGGGATCGGAATGGTCTTTCCGGTGATGATCGGATATAACCTGTACCAGTACTATATTTTTCGCGGCAAGGTGGTGGGACAGGCACATGCGGGCGAATGAGAGGCCGGCCTTCGCGCGGCGAGCCGGCATAAAAGCCGCGTATGTGTCTACCGATCGACATTCGCTTTCATCCGCCAGCAATACGGTGTTTCTCCAACCAGGCGTTTGAACACCGTCGTAAAGTGAGCCTGCGAACGGAAGCCGCAGCTCAATGCAACGTCGAGCACGTTATGTTTCGACTCCCGCAAAAGCTGCTGCGCATGGTCGATCCGGCGGCGCAACAGGTATTCGTGCGGACGCATGCCGGTGGCGCGGCGAAACTGCGAGGCGAAATGCATCCGGGTCAATCCCGTGCTGTTGGCGATATCGGCGAGTCCGATCGGTTCGGCAAGGTGCGCGTCGACGAATTCGATCGCGCGGTTGAGCCGCCAGAGCGGCAACGCACTCGCCTCGCGCGTCTGCCGGTCTTTCGCGGTGAAATGCCGGACAATCACGCGCGACACGATCGCAAGGCTCACGCTGTCGGTGAAGACCTTGCCGAGCGCGGCGTCGTCGGATTGCGATACGGCGAGCGCCTGTCCAAGACGTTCGAGCGCGGGATCGCGCACGAGCCTGGGATCGTCGATGCGGATATCGCCCGCATGCGGCCGGCCGAACGTGTCTTCGAAGCATTCGCTCAGCACCTGCTGCGAAACGAACAGGTGCAGCACGTCGCCCGGCGATTCGAACACGGCGCGGCACGCCACCTCCGGCGCGGTGATCTGCAAGGCGCCCGCAGTCACCCTGCCGCGCACGAGCGTGCGGCCGGCATGGGAGAAGGTCAGCGACGTGCATTTGAGATTCATCGCGAAGCAATGACATGCCGCACTGCCCGGATTGACGACCTCGATGGGCTGGGTGTCGTTACGGGTCCAACGCGACACGAGAATATTGCCGCGCTGGGCCGTGTCGGCGGCTTCGTCGCCGGGACAGCGCCATTGATGCTCCATGCCGATCCGGCTCACCAGACTTTTCCGGGCGACATCCGCTGCGGGTTCGGGATATAACGTCGACGAACTGATCATGATCGGGGCATCCGTTCAAGTGGTGAGGCAGTGCCCAATAAACGCGGCGCTGCATGGACTCCAAGGTATCGCACGGCGATTGGTCCAACCTGTCCTACCTACGGTTGTCTGCAATGACCATTGGTTGGGTCGTTTCATATCCGGGTTTAATCGAGCGGCAAACGGCGCACGCCGCGCGGGGAGCGCGGAAGCGAACGTCGGGGCGTGCCGGAATCAGTGGAAACTACCGCGCTTCTTTGAATAGAAGCCATGAACGACCTATACCCGCGTAGGAGTCCGCTAGCCTCGAAATCCGCGGACACCACGCACGAATTGCGCCGTCGCGCACACCGCGTTCAACTGCGAGAACTACGCGCCGGCGTCGTCATGCCTTGCGGCGGCTCGATGCCGGGCACGATGACGGCGGCCGGCATCGACATGAGATTGGCGTCGAGCGGCGCTCCGGGAGGAGCTCGGCGGCAGGCTTTCATGACGGCCGGACCGACGGGTGGCCACAGGCCAGCAGAGCGCAAGGAAGAGGTAGGCAGGTACATGGACATGGCGTTCGAGGCGGGCATTCGTTGACGAATACCGGCAGCCTGTCCGTCAGGATGACAGCCAGCGCGGCTGTCAGGGCACATGACACTCAGACCTACCGGCGAGCGATAGCTTTCTGTCTGAAGTGGATCATGCGCGAGCACGCGTCAATGGCGGTACTTATTTTTTCTTAAACCTTCAAAAACCACGGCCGCGACAGACTTCCGCACTTGCGCCGGAAGTCATGTCGCACAGGCGGCCAGGACGTGAGCCGCCATTCACGCGGCGGACATATCGAGCCGCCGCGTGAGACTCATCCATTAATGATGGCCGTAGTCCTTGCGAGCGATAGGAACCGTGCGAACCTTCGAATAGACGAACACGGGCAGCGACTTGACCACCTCACGCGTGGCGCCGGCCCAGACGAGCTTGCCGTTCGAATAGTCCAGCTGCGACATCGGAATCGCCACGTCGTGCTGGGACACGCCGAGGAACTGGTGAGCCGCCACGATCCCGAAGGAAACGGCGTTGTCCGGCGCGACGATGATGTCGTGGAGCACGCCGACTTTCTCGCCCTTGTCGTTGTAGATGCTCTTGCCGAGCAGGCTCTTCTTGACGCTCCAGCCTTCGACGACGAGTTGCGCCTGCTCCACGGTAATGCCGATCGGCTGCGCGCCCGCCACCTGTGCATTTGCCTGCTGGCTCATCGCGCCGAACGCCGACGCTGCCAGAAACACGAGTGTCCACTTTGCCTTCATGATGATTTTCTCCGCGAGATGCGTTGTTGAAAAAAAATGAATCGCAACACAGTGACGGCATCTGACGTGCCGCTGCCCAGGTCGCGCTGACCGCTACTATGAACCGATTGCGGGCGTAGCGCTTTCGAATTTGCACGGCGGCGGAGCTCTCGCATCCGCCATGTGGTCTCCGCCGGTGCCCCGCGCACCGGCCGGGCGCAGCGGCGCGATCGGTGATCATTGGCCTGCATGCGGCTGCAGCGTGACCGTGCAGGTCATGCCCATCGCGAGCTTGAGGCCGGCGGGAATCTGGTCGAGGTGGATCCGCACCGGCACCCGCTGGGCGAGCCGCACCCATGTGAAGACCGGATTGACGTCCGCCAGCAGGTCGCCGTTGCTGGTCGGGTTGTCGCGGTCAGCAATCCCGCTTGCCAGACTGTCGACGTGCCCCTGGATGTCCTTGCCGCCCGACATCAGCCGCACCACCGCGTGATCGCCGATATTGACGTGCGGCAGTTTCGTTTCCTCGAAGTAGCCGTAGACCCAGAACGAGTGCGAGTCGATCAGCGCCATGCGCGCCGTGCCGGCCGTGGCGAAGTCGCCGGGATACAGGTTCAGGTTGGTAATGAAACCGTCCGACGGCGCACGCACCTCGCTGCGCGTCAGGTTCAGCACGGCCGTCTGCTGCGCCACCACGGCCGCCTTGACCGCAGCTTGCGCCGCGCCATAGGCGGCGACGTCGGCGGAATAGTCGGCGGCGGACTGTTTGGCGAGCGCGGCCGAATCCAACCGGCTTTCGTCCGAAATCACGTCGCCAGCCAGGTTGGCCCGCCGCGCCGCCTGGGCGCGCTTCATCGCGAAACCGGATTCGCTTGCCGCCATGCGCGCCCTGGCCTGCGCCAGTTGCGCCTGGGCGCGCAGAAGATCGGCGTCGGCCTGCGCGACCGCATAGTGGAAGCGGGCCGGATCGAGCACGAACAGAATGTCGCCCTTGCGCACCAGTTGATTGTCCTTGACGCGCACTTCGCTCACCAGCCCCGACACATCGGTGGCGACCTGCACGACCTGCGCGCGGACGCGGCCGTCGCGGGTCCAAGGCGAGAACATGTAGTCGAGCCACAGCATGCGGACCAGCGCGATTGCCACCACGAGTAGCGTAAGCGTAAAAATGGCGCGCAGGATGGATTGCGTTTTCATCTTGATAACCTGGCGTGAGCGGGAGCAGTCAGCGGGTTCATGGGGATCAGTAACAGGCGAGCGTCATCGCCACAGCAGCAGCGACACGCCGCTGAACATCGCGGCAAATAGCGCAACGCGGAACAGGCTCGGGTGCCAGGTGTAGCGATAGAAGCCGAGCCTCGCCAGCACCAGGTCGAGGACGACGAACAGCAGCACGCAACCGGCGAGAATCGGCAACAGCCCTGGCACGAGCAGCGCAAACAGATCAATTTCGCCCGGCATCGGCCACTCCTTCCGGCACACGATCCGCCGGCGCCGCGGCGAAACCGCCGCCAAGCTCCTTCATCAGCAGGGCCCATGCGTCGAGCCGCCTGGCCTGCACGGCCGCAAGGCTTTCCTCCTGCTCCAGCTGGGCGGCCTGCGCCGCCAGCACATTGATGAATTCGGTAATGCCGCTGCGATAACCCGTGTCGGCGAGCTGAAACGATTTGCGCGCCGAATCGAGCGTGGTTTCGATCGACGCCTGCTGCTGTTCGAGCGAACGCAGCGACACGACCTGCGTCGCGACGCCCTGCATCGCATTCACCACGCTCTGGTTGTACGCATCCACCGCGGCATCCCGTGACGCGACCGCGACGCCGTAGTGGCCGCGCCGCCGCCCCCCGTCGAAGATCGGCAGCGAGATCGCCGCGCCCACGCCATGACCCACGCCGTCGCTATTGACGAAGTTGAAGAAGCCGCCGAAGGTCGCCGCCGAACCCAGCGAGGCGCTCGCCAGCAGATTGATGTCCGGATAGAAATCGGCGTGCGCCGCGTCGATGCCCTTGTCCGCTTCGAGCACGCGCCAGCGCCCCGCCACCACGTCCGCGCGGTGCCCGATCAACTCGGCCGGCAGAGATGCCGGCAAGACCACCGGCACGTTGAGCGCGAGGCCCGGACGGCGCAGCGCATCGCCATACCCCGGCCCCTTGCCGGCGAGACCGGCGATGCCGATGCGCTCCAGCGCGAGTTGCTGCTGCGCCTGCCGCACCCGCGTCGTGCTCATCGCGAGCTGGGTCTGCGCCTGGCTGACTTCGAGACCGCTGCCGACACCCGCGCGCCAGCGGCGCGTCGCGATGTCGAGGGTGCGCTGCTGTTCGGCCTGCACTGCGTGGTAGACGTCGAGCAATGCATACTCCAACGCCAACTGCACGTAGCTGCGCACCACGGCGGTCTGCAATTCGATTTCCGCGAAGCGCGCGTCCGCGGCTGCCGCGTGCACATTGTCCAGCGCGCCTTCGCGAAGCGCGCGCGACTTGCCCCACAGATCGAGGTCATAGGAAAGGTCCGCCTGGATGGTGTTGCTCCACACCGTGGTGCCGCCCGGCGGCGCCGGGGTCGTATAGCGCGCATAGCGCCTGCGCTCGAAGCTGCCGCTCGCTTCGAGTTGCGGCAACTCGTCGGCGCCGGCAATCTGCGCCTGGAAGCGCGCCGCGTCGATCCGTTGCTCGACCGCGCGTAAGCCGGGGTTGCCTTCGGTGGCGTCCTGCACCAGCGTATCGAGTTGCGGATCGTTCCATTGACGCCACCACCCGCTCGCCGGCCACTTCGCATCGGCCTGCGTGGCGCGCAGCGCGGCGCCCGGGTCGAGCGTCGCGGGGTCGAGCATCGACTCGTGCGTGCGGATGCCGCCGCTGTCGATGCACGCCGTGAGCAGCAGCGCACAGGCGAGCGCGGCCGCCACCGGCCGGCACGTCGCGCGCAGCGGCAAGAACAGGCGCCGGGGCTTCATGCCGGCGCTCCGCTGGCTTGCCATAGAGCGAGACTGTCGTCGCGCAGTGTCAGTTCGGTGAAATGCAGCAGCGCTCGCATCCGGTAGCGCGCGAGCGTCTGCGCGTCGACCGCGATGTTCGGTCCGAGCGGCAGCAGGTCCAGCGCCTTGCGCGTCGCGGCCAGCGCGCGTTCGGCGGCCCGCGGCGTGGCCGCCGCGAACACGTCGGCGAGCGCCGCAAGCCACGCATCCTGCTCCGCGGGCCAGCCCGCCGGAAGGCTTGCGGCGAGCTGTTCGCTATCGAGTCGCAACTGGATCATCGAGCGGCCAATCTCCAGCGCGGCGAACGCCCAGCCGATCAGACGATCGCGGTCCACCCGCGCGTCGACCGGCGCCGACGCGATCTGCAGGATGAAGTCCCGCAAGCTCAATTCGAAGCTGTAGAGCAGATCGTCGAGGTCGCCGTCGCGCGCGTCATACGCGATCAGCCCGCGAATCTGCTTCATGTACTGCGCCGAGATCCAGTCGCCCGCGCGCGGCACGAGCACCGAAAACGCGACTGCGGCCACCCCGATACCGCATAGCAGTGCGAAGCCGGTGTCGAGATAGGCACTCGGGTGATAGACGGTGGGATTCGTGATGCCCACGATGAAACAGAAATACAGGCTGAAGCCGAGCCCGAGAATCGCCGTCTTTGCAAACGTATTCAGATAGCTGCCCACCATCACGACAATCGCCATCGAAGCGGCCAGCAACCCGAAGGTATCGATCCGCGGCAGCACCAGAAAGTTGAACGCGAAGCCGGTGAGCCAGCCGCCGAGGCAGCCGCAGAAAATCTGCCAGCTTGCGACCGCCGGATTGGGCGCCAGCGCGAACAGCGCGCTCGTGATCGCGACCGCGACAATCGCGGTCGCGCCGCCAACCCAACCCGAGGCAATCCATGCCGCGCCGACCGCGAGCACCGCCACGGCCGCGCGCGCACCGGCGATCGTCGCGGCGGTACGGTTGGCCGTGGCGCGGGTTCGGCCGATCCGGCTGATGGCCTGAAGCACCGATTGCGGCCACGACAGCCGGCCGACAGTGCGCACGTCGATATAGCTTCGGCACATCACGCGCAAATCGGCGATCGAGAAGAACAACGCCGCGCCGGTGGTCGCCACGAACTGACGCTGATGCGGCGAAAGATCGGCGAGCGATTGCAGCAGCCGGCCCAGAAGCGCCGGCAAGTCGCGCTCGAAAGCATCGAGGCGGCTCGACATGATCTCGACCTGCTCCATCGTGACCAGATCCGGTTGAGCCTCGTTCGGCACGACCGCGAGCAGCCCGCCGATCAGTTCTCCGACTGCCGCGAGCGCGCGCGGATCAGCCTCGGCGGCAACCCGCGCCTTCAACTGGTGAAGTGCGTGAATCCATGTGACGGTATCGAGAAAGCTCCGGTCGAGATCGAGAAACACATGGTTGCGCAGACGGACGGAAGGATCCTCGAACACGGCGCCGCTGCGCAGACTTTCCACGCCGACGCGCTCGCGAATCAGATCGAGAAACGTGTCGAAACCCGCGACGCCCTCCGTGCGGCCGAGCATCGTATGCATCGCGCTCAGCAGGTTCGTGAAATTCTTACGGCTCGCCGCGTAGAGGGCCGGCGCGACCGGCTGCGGAAACACCACCGCGCTCACCACGCTCGCGCACACCACGCCGATCACCACTTCGCTGACGGTGAACACGACGTTGTCATAGACGCCGTAGGGATTGGACCAGACCGGTATCGCCGTGATGGCGGTGCCGTAGCCGGTCAGCACGAAACCGTACGACTGGAAATTGCGGTAGTAGGCGGCGCCGAATACGCACACGCCGATCCACACCGCCAGCACGGCAAGGAACAGCAGCGGCTGCTGCGGAAACAGTGCGATGAGCAGCAGACCCGCGAAGCTGCCGCACACCATGCCCAGCCCGCGATAAAACCCCCGCGCGATCACCATGCCGCTTTGCTGATGCATCATCACGATGACGCATGAAACCATCGCCGTGGCCGGCGTGCGCAGTTCGAGGCGCATGCACAGCCCCATCGCGAGCGTCATCGCGATGGCCACCTTTGCGATATGCAGCAGGCGCGGGCCGTCGTCCTTCCAGTAGGTGATCAGCTCGTCCCGCCATCGAGGCTGGACCGCGCTGCCGGCAGCGGCTTGCTGGGTCATAGGGCTCTCGTCAGTCGCTCAACGTGTGCTGGTTCGTGTGGGTATTCGTGCGCGTGTTCGTGCGCCTGTTGCCGGGTCCGCCGGCCGCCAGGCCTTGCGAATACCGCTATGTCTACGATGCGTAGTCTGCAATAGACGGGCACGGCGCATTTGCGCAATCGCACGCTTTTTTTCGTATGCGCTGTGTGGCATGCATCTGTGTGGCATGGGCTGCGCAAGCCCGTACGCTGCGTGAAACGCCTTCGCCGCATGCGCACGTTGCACCAAAGAGGCGCCTGGAATGCCAGGCGCCCCGCTTCACTGCAAGCCGTTCGTACGGCTAGCGCAGGTTGGTGCGCGCCAGTTCGACGATCTCGTCGCCGCGTCCGTTGAGGATCGCCCGCATCATGTAGAGGCTGAAGCCCTTGGCCTGCGCGAGCTCGATCGTCGGCGGCATGGCCAGTTCGTGTTTCGACGTGACCACGTCCAGCAGCGCCGGACCGGGATGGTCGAACACCTGCTTCAACGCGCCCGCGACGTCTTCCGACTCCTCGACGCGGAGACCGAAAATACCCGCCCCTTTCGCGATTGCCGCGAAATCGGTTTTGGCGAGGTCGACGTTGGTGTCGAGATAGCCGCCCGCCTTCAACTCCATCGAGACGAAACCAAGCAGGCTGTTATTGAACACCACCACCTTGATCGGCAGGTTGAGCTGCCGCGCGGTGAGCAGATCGCCGAGCAGCATCGACAGGCCGCCGTCGCCCGACAGCGACACGACCTGGCGCCCCGGATGCGCGCCTTGTGCGCCGAGCGCCTGCGGCATCGCGTTGGCCATCGAGCCGTGGTTGAACGAGCCGTGCAACTGGCGCGTGCCGTTCATGGTCAGATAGCGTGCGGCCCAGACGGTCGGCGTGCCGACGTCGGCGGTGAAGATCGCGTCGTCGCTCGCGGCTTCGTCGATCATCTTCGCCAGATATTGCGGATGGATCGGGCGGCCCGCGCCGGCCGGCGTCGCGAGATCGTCGAGCCCCTTGCGCGCGGACGCGTAGTGCTTGCGGGCGTTGTCGATGAAACCGCGGTCGGTCTTGCGCTGCAGCTTCGGCAAGGTGGCGGCGACGGTTTCCTTCACCGTGCCGACGAGACCCAGCGCGAGCGGCGCACGGTGGCCGAGCTGCGAGCCCTTCCAGTCGATCTGGATGATCTTCGCGTCGGCCGGATAGAACGGCCGGTAGGGAAAGTCGCAGCCCAGCAACAGCAGCGTGTCGCACGACATCATCGCGTGATAGCCCGAGCTGAAGCCGATCAGCCCGGTCATGCCGACGTCGTACGGATTGTCGTACTCGATGAACTGCTTGCCGCGCAACGCGTGAACCACCGGCGCGCCGAGCGTGTCGGCAAGCGCGACCACTTCGTCGTGCGCGCCCTGTGTGCCGCTGCCGCACATGATCGTGACCGCGCCGGACGCGTTCAACAGCGCCGCGAGCCGATCGAGATCGGCTTCGGCGGGCACGATCCGCGGCGGCGCGCTTTCCGTCCACGACGGCGCTTCAGACGGTCCCTCGCTCAACGCCACGTCGCCCGGCAGCACGATCACGGCAACACCGCGCTCCTCCACCGCGGTACGCATCGCGCGCGCCAGCACGCGCGGAAACTGCGCCGCGGAGGACACCAGTTCGACATAGTGGCTGCACTCCTTGAAGAGCTCCTGCGGATGCGTTTCCTGGAAGTACCCGAGGCCGATTTCGCTCGACGGGATATGCGCCGCGATCGCGAGCACCGGCTGGTGATTGCGATGGCAATCGAACAGGCCGTTGATCAGATGCAGGTTGCCCGGTCCGCAACTGCCGGCGCACACCGCGAGGCGCCCGCTCGAAGCCGCGTCGGCGCCGGCCGCGAAGGCGGCCGATTCCTCGTGACGGGTATGCATCCAGCGGATCGAGCCGACCTGATCGAGACTGTAGGCGAGTCCGTTCAGGCTGTCGCCCGTCACGCCCCAGATCCGTTCGACGCCCGCCGCGGCGAGCGTGCGGGCGAGATAAGCGGCAATGGTGTTGCTGGCCATGCTTGACTCCTTTTTCACGGTAGTGGCAGAACGACCGGGCGCCGAAGAATCGGGACCGCGGTCGGGAAGACCGGAAGAAAACGTCACGGGAAACGGCGCGGCACGCCTTGGCCGATCCTTTTAAACTAGGCGACTATCCGAAAAATGTCCTGAAATAGCCCTGAAAACACCTTAATGACGCGGGCACCATACAGCCGGTTCAGGTTCGCAGAAGCGGATTGAAAGGCCGCCGTCCCTCGCGCGCGGCACTCGCGAGAAGCGGGGATTCCAGTATGCTGACGTACCTCCTCATATCCGGCTGTACGACATGAATCTCTCGTTCGAAGTTCTGCAGGTGCTCGATGCCATCGATCGAACCGGTACTTTTGCCAATGCGGCGGAACAGCTTCACAAGGTGCCGTCGTCGCTGTCGTACCTGGTCCAGAAGCTGGAGCTCGATCTCGGCGTCAAATTATTCGACCGCAGCGGCCGTCGGGCGATCCTCACGCATGCGGGGCGGGTGGTCGTGGAGGAAGGGCGGCGTCTGCTGGAAGCGGCGGAAGATCTCGAGTGCAAGGCGAAACGTATCCAGCATGGCTGGGAGTCGGAGCTGCACGTCGCCATCGACGAGATCATTCCGTTCGATCTGCTATGGGATCACGTCGACGCGTTCTACAAGCTGAAGCTGGACACGCGGCTGCATCTGTCGAAAGAAGTGCTGGGCGGCTCATGGGACGCGCTGTTGACGCGCCGCGCCGATCTGGTCGTCGGCGCCGCGGGCGAGCCGCCGCCAATTCCCAATCTGATCGCCAAACCGATCGGCTCGCTGCGCCACGTGTTCGTGGTGGCGCCGCATCATCCTCTCGCTGCGGCGCCGGGACCGCTGACGCTGGAAATGGTCGCGCGGCATCGCGCGGTGGCGATCGGCGATACGTCGCGCAAGCTCGCGCCGCGCACCATCGCGCTCGCCGCCAACCAGGAGGTCATGACGGTCCCCACGCTGGAGGCGAAGCTCGCCGCACAGATCAAAGGGCTCGCGGCGGGCACGATTCCGGAGTGTCTGGCCGCCGAGCCGCTGAGCCGGGGCGAACTGGTGCAAAAGGAGGTGCTGGGCATGCGCGACGTCACGCATTTCTTTCTCGCGTGGCGCAGTGACGAAACCGGCAAGGCGCTGCGCTGGTGGGTCGATCAGTTGGACCGGCCGGATCTGATCGACGAAGTTGCGCAACAGAGAATGTTGCACGGCTGAGCGCCAATCAGCTGCCCGATCTGATTCGGCGCGACGGCGCGACGTCGAGCGCTTCCGCCGCACGACGGGAGGCAGATGGACAGATCATCGGGACGGCAGCGCGCGCTTCGCTCTCCGATGTCGTGATCCGCAGCAGATGCGCGGCGGCCTGATAATCGCCCCAGTCGAGACCTTCGGTGACTCTCGCGCAGGCGGATTGCAATAGTTTCGCGGCGTCCGCGCTTCGGCCCCGCATGTGCCAGAGGCCGCCCAGACTGGTCGAGGCGCGCAGCTGGAGCGAGCGGCAGCCTTGCACCAGCGACACCTCCAGCGCCGCGACCAGACACGCCTCCGCATCGCGCATCACCATTTCGGACTGCGGCATGTCCGCCTGCCTCATGAACAGCAATTCGCCGTGGATGCGCTGGAGTTCCGCGGCGTACCAGTGGTCGCCGGTTTCGTCGCAGCGCGCCAGCACGCCGACCACGGTGGCGATGCCCTCTTCCCGCCGCCCCGCGCGCCCGAGTGCGAGGCTGTATTGTCCGGCCAGCATCGCGCGTTGCGCACCGAAGTCGAGCGACTCGAGATCGTCCAGCGCCGCGCGGAACGCTTGCAGGTGCTGCGCGCCGCCGTCCTGCACCGAGCGCAGATACTCGTCGAAGCAGCGGCAGCAGGCCTGCGCCACGCTCAGGCCCGCGCGCGCCGAGGTGTCCCGCAGCAACGCGATGGCTTGCGCCGCACGCTCCCATTTGCCCGACAGCAGCGTCAGCGGCACCAACGCCTCCACCAGCACATAGCAGGTGACAATGGCCTGTTGCTGATCGCATGCCGCGATCACGCAGTCTTCCGCGAGCCGCAGCGCCTGATCGCGCAAGCCCTGCAGCCAGAGCACCCGCGCGAGCGTCGCATGGCCGACGAGGCGCTGATCCACCGACTGCCCGAGCGGCAGGCCATGCTGCAGTTCCCCGCCGTGTTGCAGCAGTTGTTCGAGCGATGCGCGCGCCTGCTGTTGATCGCCGCTGTAATGCGCCGCGATCCCGAGCAACCGGTAGGCCAGAATCGTTCCGCTGGCGTCGCCCACCTCGGCGGCGAGCAAGGCAAAGCGGCGCGCGAACGCCTGCGCATTGCGCGCCGCGCCGGACGACTGGCTCGCATTCCACATGCCCCACAAAGCGCGCGCCTCGAACACATGATCGCCCAGCGCGATCGCCGACGCCAGAATCTCCGACCAGACGCCGAACGTTTCCCGGTTCGGTCCGCTGACATAGACAAGCGCCGCGGCAAGCGCCGCCTGAAGCTGCATGCGCACGCGCAGATGACGCGTCGAACGCGAGCCCTGCTGCGCGACGGCTATCGTATCGAGCGCGCGTTGCGCCCACGCGCGGCATTCGTCGACGAGCGACAGTTCGTAGAGCAGAAAGACGAAGTTCACGGCCAGCGTCTCGCCGAGCGCCTCGTCGCCCTTCGGCGACAAGGCCCAGGTCAGCGCGGCGCGCAGGTCGTCGAGCAACGCGCGCATGCGGTAGTGCCAGCCGTCGGAGAGCGCCAGCGCCGGGTCGGCGCAACGCGGCGCATCGCGTTCCAGCACGCTCAGAAAGTAGCGGGCATGCTGCAGCGTGACGAAACGCCGTTCGCCGTTATCGTCGAGCTTCTGCATGGCGTAGGCGCGCGTGGTTTCCAGCAGACGATAGCTGGCCCTGCCGCGCTCCATGTGTGTCACCACCAGCGATTTCTCGACCAGCCCCGACACCGCCGCAACCACGTCGATTTCATGCAGCGCCCCGTCGCCGGCAACGGCGATCGCCGCTTCCATCGTAAAGCTGCTCACGAAAACGCCGAGCCTGCGCAGCGTGGTGCGCTCGGCGTCGTCGAGCAGCGCGTGACTCCAGTCGAGTGTCGCCTTCAAGGTCTGATGCCGCGGCAATGCCGTGCGGTTGCCGCCCGTCAGCATATTGAAGCGGTCGTCCAGATGGCCGGCCAGCGTTTCGATACCGAGGATCGCCGCGCGCGCCGCCGCCAGTTCGATGGCGAGCGGTATGCCGTCGAGCCGGCGGCATACCGTGCCGGTCAGATGAATGCTTTTTTCATCGGACGAAAAGCGCGCGTCGATCGCGCGAGCGCGCGACAGGAACAACTTGACGGCGCTGCATTGCAGTACCTCCTGGCTCTGATCGTCCTGACCGGGCACCTGCAGCGAAGCGACCCAATACAGATGCTCGTTCATGATGCGCAGCGGCTCGCGGCTCGTGGCCAGCACGCAGATTTCCGGGCCGACGCCGAGCAAGGTTTCAGCGAGTTCGGCCGCGGGGCCGAGCACATGCTCGCAGTTGTCGAACACGAACAGCACACGCCGCTCGCCGAGCTCTTTGCCGACGCGCGCGAGCGTGAGCGGGCCGATGGCCGGATTCACGCCCACGCTGGCGGCGAATGCCGCGAGAACGCTGCCTGCGTCGGAGGTGGACGCGAGCGGCACCAGATAGACGCCGTCCGGAAAGCGCGCCAGCAAGCCGCGCGCGACTTCGACCGCGAGACGCGTCTTGCCGATGCCGCCGGAACCGACGAGCGTCACCTGCCGTGCGGCGGCGAGCGCCTGCGAGACGTCGTCCAGTGCCTTGTCGCGTCCGATCAGCGGAGAAAAATGGACCGGCAGATTGTTCCGGACGCTGCCGCTTGGCGGGAAGTCCGCGGGTTCATCGCCGGCATTCGATTCGCCGGCACGCGATTCGCCGGCCGCGGCCGGCGCCGACGCGCTCTGCGCCAGCCTGTAGCCGCGTCCCGATACCGTTTGTATCAGCCCGCGGCTTTCGCCGAGCAGCTTGCGCAGCGTGGACATATGCACCTGCAGGTTGTTCTCTTCGACGATCGCATTCGGCCAGACCTGCCTGAGCATCTCGTTCTTCGACACCAGCCCGCCGTTCGCGGCGATCAGCACGGCAAGCATGTCGAAAGCACGTCCGCCGATCCGCACAGGCGCACCATCGAGAAACACTTCGCGACGGTCGATGTTCACCTGAAGCGGGCCAATGCAAATCATGCGGAGTATCCAGGACGCGACGCTGAGAAAGAGAACGGGAAGGAACGGAGAAACTGCGGAATCGCCGCCGGGCGTGGCGTCCCAGAAGTCTAGATCAATGGGAGATCAGCGTGCGCGGAAAAAACTGAACCTATTGTTCAAATTTTTTGCACTAAGCGGACACAATGAGAAGACCGTCATGCGTCGGCTCGCGCCTGAAGTGCGGGAACGTCGGATCGTGCCGAAGCGGTCGATCAATGGGACAGGAGTTGGGGGAAACTGCGCCGGGCTCACTACGTATCCCGGCAGCAACGCAGCACAGTTGCTGAAGATCTAACGCGCATCGTCCGCCGTGGTCAGGGCGGACATTTGCTCGACCACCGAGGCGAGAATCATCGCGGTAGCGTTGGCCGGCATGCTCGCCCGCACTCGCGGCTTGTAGATCGGATCGTCACGACGGATCACCGCTCCGCTCAGCGCACAGTAACCCTTCTGGCGGGCGCGGCAACTGATCCACACCTGGTCGTCGTAGCGGCAGCGGGTCGCATCCTGCCAGAGCACCGCCACCGACGTATCGGACAGACGCTCGATCACTTCGACCTGGATATGCGGCGACGGCACGCAAGCGGCCATGCGAGGCGTGCGCCGCTCGCGGGATGCTTCGCCGCCTTCGCCGCGATAGCCCGGCAACAGAGCGTGAATCACGTGATCCCACACCGAGGCGCGCAGTCCGTCGGGGGACGCGTCGGCCGGCTCGCGCGGTGCGCAACATGCTTCCCGGCTTGCCTCGCCGCGCGGCGTCAAACAGGTTTCGCTATGCATCATGCTTGCTCCCATCAACTGGCAGTGAACCTTGCGACGCGGCCGACGATTCCGGCAAAACCGCGATCGTCCACCGTCGCCCTTGCTTGACTCATCCGGCGGACGAACGATATCCAGCCCCACGTTGCGCCCGTCGTATCCCGTCCCCAGGTCCGTTTCGCCATAGCCGGGCAGATCCGGCGCAATAGCGCGGTTTCCCGGGCGCGAGCCGGGTTCAATGCCCCGGCTCGGCCTCGTAGTTGACCGGCACCCAGTCGTACACGCTACCGTTTTTCCTGATATGCCCCAATCCGGGAAAAGCAATATGCGCGGCGCCGACAAGATAATGTTTGTCCGCTGCGAGCTTGAGCGCATAGCGGCGCGAGCGCTGCGCCGCGGCGGCGGCGGTATCGTATTCGACGGATGCCGTGGGGTTGCGCAACTGGATCGCCGCCACATGAATGACATCGCCCCACACGAGCAGATCTTTCGAATCGCTCTGCACGAGATAGGCGGTGTGGCCCGGCGTATGACCGGGGAGCGCGACCGCGCGAATGCCCGGATCGAGTTCCACGTCGCCGCTGAACGGCTTGAAGCGGCCGGCCGCGACATAGGGCGCGACAGACGCGATCGCGGCATCGAAAAAAGAACTGAGAAAAGCGGGCGCGCTGGCTTTATTAGCCGGATTCAGCCAGTAGTCCGATTCGACCTGGCTGACCCGGACAATCGCGTTGGGAAACGCCATTGCGCCGTTCACGATGACACCGCCGACGTGGTCCTTATGCAGATGCGTGAGCAGGACTTCGTCGACCTGTTCGGGCTGATACCCCGCGGCGCGCAGGTTGCCGGCCAACCGGCCGCAACAGTCGCCATACAGCACGCCCGCGCCGGAGTCGATCAGAATCAGCTTCGCACCGGTATTGATCAGGAATGCATTGATCGATCCCTGCACCGGCGCCTGCAGAAAATCGCGCGACAGGTCTTGCCCGATTTCGGACTTCGGTACGCCTTGAACGACGGTATCGATCGGAAAGGGATGCGTGCCGTCGAGCAATGCGGTCACTTCGAAACCGCCGACCATGATCCGGTAAAAGCCCGGCCCCTGTGTCCTGACCGGCGGCGCGGCGGCCAGCGCGGCGCGCGGCCCGACGCCCGCCGCAACGCTCAAAAAAAGTGCGCACCATAAGCCTAAGTGCATGAGCCATCTGCGCTGAATCAGTTCCGACATTCCGTTTCCCATGCCTGGTGCAATCGTGAAAAAAGCATACGACGGCGCGTCCCAAACCGGTGCTAATTTTTATTAATTGTCCTGAGGGGCGGTAATCAGCGGTTCGTATGAGCAAACATTCGTCGAATTCCCGATAGCGGCACTCGACCTGAACGAAAATAAATATTCAACGATAATAATTTCCGAGATAATCGCGGGACTCCGCCGGATATAAAACATCTCTCGATTTTGGCAACGCGAACGGGCATGTGAATGTAGCGCGACGAACCGAGGTGACGGATCATGTTCAACCAGACTGAAATTGCCCCCATCACTGCTGCACGCAAGAAAGACTCGCTGGGCTGTCTTGCGAACCAGTTGCACAAGGACATCGAACTCGAAGCAGGCGACTTCACGTTTTATCGCAAGTGCCGCCGTCAGGAGAAGACCAGCGAAGTCGCCACGCCGGCCTCCGATCGCGGCGTGCTGATCGGCGTTTCGCTCAGCGCGGGCCATCGGCGCCGCATCATCTCGGGCAACCGCTCGGCCATGCACGAATTCGACAAGGACTCGGTCTATATCCGCAATTTCGAAGAGGACTGCCGCGCCGATCTGCACGGCGCATTCGACTTCGTGCTGGTGGAATTCTCGCGCGCGTTCATTACGAACACCGGCTACGAACGAAGCGGCACGCATATGACCGGCTTCTCCGCGCAGCCGGGCGGCAAGGATCCCATCTTCGGCCACCTCGCGCAGGTTCTCGCGCTGGCGCTGGATCGCGAGAGCGAAGCGAGCCCGCTGTTCATCGAACAGCTCGGCGTCACCATCGGCACGCATCTGGTCGATCATTATGGCGGCGCGCCCGCTCAATCGGTCAAGCCAGGCCGGCGGCTTTCGGGTCTGCACGAAGCACGCGCCAAAGATATGTTGCTCGCGAAGACCCAGGACAATGTCTCGCTCGAAGAGATCGCGAATGCCTGCAACCTGTCGCGCAGCTATTTCATCCGCGCGTTTCGCGAGACCACCAATCGCACGCCGCACCAGTGGCTGCTGGAACAGCGCATTGAACGCGCGCGCCATCTGCTTCGCAGCTCCGACGCGTCGCTCTCGGAGATCGCCATTGCATGCGGGTTCTCCGATCAGAGCCACTTCACGCGCACCTTCACGCAACTGGTCGGCACGCCGCCAGGAAGCTGGCGGCGACTCGCCGGCAGCTAGGCGAATCGCGCGCGCCCGGCCCGCCTGGAAACCAGCCGGGCCGGGCGCCGTCGCGACCACGAACGCGACCCCGATCACGACAATAGACTTTCCTACAAAGCATCGCACTAACGTGCAAGACATGTCTGCCGGGGCGCGGTACTTTTGCTCCTGCCAGGCCCGGCGCACGCGACCCTCTCTCCCCTCATTGCCGGCCCGCCGACGTGATCTCCGTACTTCGCCCGCAATCCTCAACCTGTCGACGCCATGATGGAAATAGGCAGCTTTCAGATCGATCTGGAGATGCGCAATTTACGGCGTGACGGCGAAGTCGTGCGCCTCGGATCGCGCGCATTCGACATCCTTGCCGCAGTCGCGTCAGCCGCCGGCCGTCTCGTCACGAAAGACGAGTTGATGAATGCGGTCTGGCCCAACACGATTGTCGAAGAGAACAATATTCAGGTTCACCTGTCGGCGCTGCGCAAGGTGCTTGGGCCGGACCGCGACCTGATCCTCACCGTGCCCGGCCGCGGTTATCGGCTTTTGCAGCGCAAGAAAAATGCTCTGCTCGACGAAGCGAGTTCGCAAGTCTCCCTGGCGCACCGCCTGCCTCCGCCCAAGTCCGGCTTGCTGCCCCGCGACGCCCAGGTCGAACTGATCCGCTCGATGCTGCAGCACGCACATGTGTTGACGCTGGCCGGCGCCGGCGGTATCGGCAAGACCCAGCTCGCCATCGAGGCGGCCCGCCATAGCGCGGCGCAGTTCGCCGATCCGGTCTGCTTTATCGAGCTCGCCGCCTTGACCACGCACGAAAGCGTGCTCTGCGCCATTGCCGAAAGCTGTGGGCTGATTCTCCCAGGTACGCAAATCGACGTGACGCGCGTGGCCGCGGCGCTCGCCGGCAAGCCCAGGCTTCTGCTGCTCGACAACGCGGAGCATGTGGTGGGCGCGGTGGCGCAAATCGCCGACGCGCTGGTAGCCGGCAACGAACGCCTGCGTGTGCTCGTCACGAGCCGGGAGCCGCTTCGCATCATGGCCGAGACGGTGTTCCGGGTCGACCCGCTCGATGTACCGCCGCCGGATGCCGGCGATGAGGAGATCCTGGCATGTTCCGCGGTGAACCTGTTTCTTCTGCGCGCCAGCTCGTTGCAGGAAACCGTGGCCGCCGGCAGCGCGGAGCTGCGGCTGGTCGGCGAGATCTGCCGCCGGCTGGACGGCATTCCGCTCGCGATCGAACTGGCGGCGGCCCGCGTCGTCGCGCTCGGTGTGGAAGGCGTGTACCGCCGGCTTGACGACCGCATGGCGATCCTGGCGGGCGGTTATCGCACCGCGCTGCCGCGCCATCAGACTTTGCGCGCAACGTTCGACTGGAGCTTCGCGCTGCTCGATCCCGTTACGCGCGCCGTATTCCGCCGTCTTGCGGTATTCAGCGGCACGTTCTGTTTCGAGTCCATGTGCGCAGTGGTCTGCGACGAGGAACACACCATGGCGAATGCGATCGACGGCATCACCGAACTGGTGGCGAAGTCGCTCGTGAGCGTCCAGTTCGTGGGAGCCGCGGTGAAATACCGGCTCTCGGAATCGACCCGGGCCTACGCACTGGAGCAGCTCAAGGCTGAAGGTGAACTTCGGGAGATCGTTGCACGCAACGCGCGTTATGTGTCGCGCTGCGTCCAGGCCCGGCTGTCCGGCGACAGGCGGGACAGCGAAAACGAACCTGCCAGTGCGCATGATCTTCAGCCAATGCTCGACGACGCGCGCGTCGCTTTCGACTGGGCGTTTTCCGCCGATGGCGACCCGCGAACCGGAATCGAACTGGCGTCGAGTCTCGCCGATGCATTGCTCGATGCGGGCCTGTTCGAAGAATGCTGCGCACGCGCCGCACAAGCGGTCGATGCATTGGAACACCAGCCTTTGGGAACGGTGAGCGCGACGAGCGAACAGCGGGTGCGTGCCGCGCTGGACGCAGCGTCGCGCGCTGTTCGCGAGCCGCTGCCGGCGCCTGCGCAACGCGCACGCAATCCGCTGCCGAAAAAACAGGAAAAGCACGAACCGCATGCGCCGACGGCCGCCGCAATGGCGCCACCGGCCTGCTTCATTACGACTTGATGAACTCCAGCAGGTCCGCATTCACGCGGTCCGCGTGCGTGGTGCACATACCGTGCGGCGCACCTTCGTAGATCTTCAGCGTGGCGTTCGGCATGATCTTCGACGACAGCTTGCCGGAGTCGTCGAGCGGCACGATCTGGTCGGCGTCGCCTTGCAGCACCAGTGCCGGCACCGTCACCTTCTTCAGGTCTTCGTTGAAGTCGGTTTCGGAGAATGCCTTGACGCAGTCGTACAGCCCCTTGATCGAACCGAGCATACCGCTCTGCCAGAACGAATCGATCGTGCCTTGCGACACTTTCGCATCCGGGCGATTGAAGCCGTAGAACGGCACGGCGAGATCCTTGAAGAACTGCGAGCGGTTATTCTGCACACCTTCGCGAATGCCGTCGAACACGGACATAGGCAGGCCGCCCGGATTCGCTTCCGTCTTCAGCATGATCGGCGGCACGGCCGAGACCAGCACCGCTTTGGCGACACGCTTCGTTCCATGACGCGCGATATAGCGCACCACTTCGCCGCCGCCGGTCGAGTGACCGACCATCATGATGTTGGTCAGATCGAGCGCTTCGATCAGTTCGGCCAGATCGTCTGCGTAGGTGTCCATTTCGTTGCCGTTCCACGGCTGCGACGAGCGGCCGTGGCCGCGACGGTCATGCGCGATCACGCGGTAGCCGCGTTCCGCGAGGAACAGCATCTGCGCGTCCCATGCGTCCGCATCGAGCGGCCAGCCGTGGGAGAACGTAATCGGCTGGCCCGTACCCCAGTCCTTGTAATAGATTTGCGTACCGTCTTTGGTGGTGATGTATGCCATTGCTATTGCTCCATTTGAGGTGATTGTCCGGCACATGCCGGCGTCCTATACGCCAATCGAGTATTGCCGACGGCCAGTCCCCGCTTTTTTCTGATCGCCCGCATTTTTCAGATTCGCACGCTGCGAGCGGGTGGCTTATCGCCTAAGCGGTCGCCTTGGCGAGCTGGCTCAGATACGCGTGAATCTGACTCACGACAGCGGCGCCGTCGCCCACCGCCGCCGCTACCCGCTTCGCGGATTCCGAGCGCACGTCGCCGACGGCGAACATGCCCGGCACGCTGGTTTCGAGCGGATAGCGTGCGCTCGATGCGGAGAAGCCCTGCTCGCTGCGCGCAAAACCGGTCACGACAAAGCCCCGGTTGTCGAGCTCCACGTCGCTCGCTGCGAGCCAATCCGTCTTCGGGTCCGCGCCGATAAAAAGAAACAGGTGGCGCGTGGGAATGACTTCGTCCGCGCCCTCGTCCTCATGATGGATGTGCAAGCCGGTCAGTCCGCTTTCGTCGCCTTCGAGTCCGCGCAACACGCAACGCGTGCAAAGCGATACGTTCGGCAAGGATCCGATCCGGTCGATCAGGTATTTCGACATGCTGGCGTTGAGGTCAGCGCCGCGAATCAGCACGCGGACGCTGCGCGCGAAGTTCGCAAGAAACACCACTGCCTGGCCCGCGGAGTTGCCGCCGCCCATCAGCACGATGTCCAGTCCCTTCACGAGCCTGGCCTCGATCGTCGACGCCCAGTAGAAAGTGCCGCGCCCTTCGAAACGGTCGAACCCGGGCACCGTCGGCTTACGGTACGCGGCGCCGCTCGCCACCACGACGGTGCGCGCGCTGATGCGCTGCCCGTCCTGCAGCGTCAGCGTGAAGATGTCTTCATGGCGGCTCACGTCCATGACCTTGCCGGGAATCGCCAGATGCGCACCGAATTTCAACGCCTGCTGGAACGCGCGCGCAGCCAGCGCCTGGCCCGAAATGCCGGTGGGAAAGCCCAGATAGTTCTCGATGCGCGAGCTCGCGCCGGCCTGCCCGCCCGGCGCGCGCTGATCGAACACGGCGACCGACAGACCCTCGGTCGCCGCATACACGGAGGCCGCCAGTCCCGCCGGGCCGGCGCCGACGATCGCCACGTCGTAGACATGCGATTGCTCGAAGGTCGGCACGAGCCCGAGGCACGACGCGAGCTGCGCCTCGTCCGGCGCGCGCAGCACGTAGCCGTTCGGACAGAACACCAGCGGGAAATCGCCGGGGCCGGTCGTCATGCCGCCCAGCAGCTTGATCGCGTCGGGATCGGTGCGGGCGTCGATCACCATCGCCGGGTAGGCATTGCGGCGCAGGAAGCCTTGCAGCCGGATCAGCCGCGCGTCGTCGCCATTGCCGACGATCACCGGCCCGAGCCCCTGCTCGATCAGCCCGAGCCGCCGCAGAATCAGCGCGCGCATGATGTGCTCGCCCAGTTGCGCATCGGCGACGATCAGCGCGCGCAAGCGCTCCGGCTCGATCACGAGCGTCTCGACGTCCGTCAGCGCGATGCCGTCGATCAACGCCGGCTTGCCGGAGAGCTGCGCCATCTCCGCCATGAAGTGTCCGTCGTCATGTTCGGTGACGACGGTCGAGCGCCCGAAGCTGTCGCGCGATTCGATCCGCACGCGGCCATGCAGCAGCACGAACAGGCCGAGCGCCACCTGCCCGGTTTCGAAGATCAGTTCGCCGGCCTTGAACGACATCGGCCGCGCAAAGCGGCGCAGGCTCGCAATCTCCGCGGCGCAAAGACGGGGGAACATCTGATGCCGGCGATACTCCAGCGAGGAAAAAGGGATCTCGAGTTCCGAGGGCGTGGCTGCGTCGACGGATGTGCCCGGAGTGCTCATAGCTTGACCTCGTCTAGCCCGTCGCCGTAACGACAGTGTGCGGATTGCGCTCGTGCTGCCGCGTGTGCCATCTCTACCAGCCGAACTTGAGTTCGGCGCCCACGTAGTCGGCGTTGCGCGCGCCCAGATCGCGCAACGAAGGACCGACCTGAAAATGCACGGCTTCCAGCGCCGCCGCGAGATTGGCGGTGACCGCATAGTCGGCGCGCAGTTGCGTATAGAAGCCGGTCCAAGGGCTGCCGTGCCCCGCCGTTCCCGGCACGACCGCCGAACCCTGGCCGTACACGGCGTCCGCGGTGGTCTGACGCCACTGCAGACCCACGCCCGCCAGCAGCGTGAGCTTGCTGCTGGGCTTGAGAATCAGAGTCGGCTTGACGTGCACCAGGTTCGTGTAGCCGGTGTAGCCGGCCAGCGCGAAGTAGTAGCCGTTCGGAAACAGCGGATTGAAGGTGCCGATGCGCCCGTCCCCCGGATGACTGTCGCCCGAGGCGGCATCGATCTGAATGCCGAGGCGCGGGGTCCACGGCAGGGAAGCCAGCGTGTAGCCGGCCAGCGAGCCGACCGCCCACGCGCCGATGGTCTTGTTGCCGACATGACCGGACTGATACATCGCCTCGACGTCCCAGTCGATCGGCGCGACATTGCCGGCGTAGCGCGTGTCGAACACGTCGCGGTGTTCGTCGCCGCTCGCGTCGAGGAACTTCGCGTTGCTGCGGTTGTAGCGCGAGTAGTACGCGGACAGGTCGCCCGGTCCCACGTTCTTGCGCTCCACGCGCACGCCGCTGAACGTCAGATCGCGATTGGAGACGTCGTCGAAATCCGAGTTGTCGCGGTATTGGACCGGCTGCGTCGCGTAGGCGATCCAGCGCCACGGGCCGGTTTCATAGTCGGCCCAGATCGCGTCGAACGCCTGACGCACGTTCGGGCCGTCGCGCACGGAAACGAAACGCTGCAAGTCGAACGCCATTTCCTGGCGGCCGACGCGGAACTTCACCGTGCCGGGCCCGAGCGGCTCGGTAATCGCGACGAACGCCTGGCGCAAGTCGAGCGGGTTCTTGTCGACCGGCGTGACGACGTCTTTGCCATAAGGCTGTGCGTCTTCGAATTGCGTGAAGATCTGCACGTGGGGGCCGAGGCGCACGTCCGCGTGAACTTCGAGCCGTTGTAGCAGGTAGGTATCGTCGTGCTGCGCGCCGAGACCGAAGAGCGGCGCGTCGTTGATTTCGAGCCGCTCGCGCAGCACCACGCCCAGCGAAATGTACGCATCCGGATTGCCGAACAGCGGAATGTACTTCAGCGAATCGAAGGGCTTTTTCGGCACGCAGGGATTGGCCAGCACCGACCAGTTTTCCTGCCAGCGATTGAACATGATCGCGGGCCGCGCGCACGAGGCTGCGGCAGCGCCGGCAGCAGTCGTGGCGGCCGCCGGGCTGCCGGTCGTGGAGGTATCGTCCGCGCCGCCGAGCGCGGTGTCCGCCGCCGCGGCCGGCAGCGCCGCCGCCAGCCCCGTACTGAGCAGCAATGCGCGGACGGCGTGCCGCGCCCGCCGGCGCACGCGCCGCAGCGTGAACGACGGCGCGACGTGCGTCTCACTTGCCATCGTGCACTTCGGCAATGTACCCGCCCGGAAATTCGAGCATCGCGGTCTTGCCCGATCCGACCGCATACGCCGGGTACAACACCTTCGCGCCGGCCGCCTGCGCGCGCTCCAGCGTCTGCGCCACGTCGTCCACGTTGTAGCCTGTGGTTTCACGTCCGAACGGGAACGGCAGCTTGCCGTCCGTCACGAACACGATCATGCGGCCGAAGCCCGACGTGATGCGGATCTCGCGAATCGTTTCGCCTGGTCGGCCGATCACGCCGGCGTCCGCGCGCGGATTGTCCGACACCACCTTGCCGTGCGAGAAGTGCAGCCAGCGGCGCACGAAGTTGTTCGCTTCGTAACGCGACACGTACACGCGGTTGTCCGGCACGCTTTGCAACGGCGCGTAATTCGGCGCCTTGGTGTGCCAGTAGAGCTGCATGGTCAGGCCGCCCGGCCATTGAATGATCGCGTCCTTGCCGATCGGATCGTCGAACGGCTCGACCAGCACGTCCGCGCCGGCCGCGCGCGCCGCTTTCACGCCCTGGTCGATGTCCGTGACGAGGTAGCCGGTGCGTTCATTGCCGAACGGATACGGGATCGGCGTCTCGAAGCCGAACACCGACAGCATGCCGACCGGCGTCTGCACATATTGCGAGGCGGTCTTGCTCGGCGTCGGCGTCACGGTGAAGACGGCGCGCGGCGAGGCCTTGCCGCCGAAGGTCGCGAGAAAGCTGTTGACGAACGCGTCGAGGTCGGCCGAGGCGACGTACACATGGGTGGTGTCGTACTGCGCGCCCACCGACACGTCCGGGTGTTTGACCAGCGCGGTCTTGCCGCTCGACACTTCCGGCGGCCCGGCATCGGCGAAGGCTGACGAAACCGCCGTCGACCCGATCAGCAGCGCGGCGGAAACGAGCGCAATGGCGCGGTACCTATGAAGCGACTTGAACATTTGAATACCCATTTGAGTTGGCAATATCTGAACCGCAGGCCCCGGAACGGCGCCCCGCCCCGCGAGCTGCATGCACCCTCCGCATCAACCGCCGTCCTTGCTCGCCTCGGGCTTTTGCACGGCGGCGCCCTTCGTCTGTTCGGCAACCTGCGCCGTGGCGGTCTGCGCAAAGAGCTGCGCTTTCACGACCGGGATGGCGTGCTCGCCCAGCACCATGCCGAGCAGCCCGGCCAGCGCGATCAGCGGCGGCGCCGGCGACTGAACCTTGAGCAGCCAGTAGAGGAGCCCGATGCCGAAGCCGACTCCCAGTGAAATGATGTAGCCCATGCCGATCGTCCTTTGTGTCAAACATCCATCAATTCGGCCAGTCCGATCCCAGCACCAGTCCGCAGAAATTCAGGCGGCGATAGTTCGGATCCCACCGGTCCAGCACATCGGCATTCACGCTCCCGAATGTCGTCTCGGGACGATGCTCCATGCCGTGCGCGTATGCTTCGATCAGCTTCTTCTTGAAGCCGGATTCGCGCGGATAGGCCTGCACGATTTCGTCACGCTGATGCGCGGTGAATTCGTCATAGCGCGCGCCCCGCACGTCCATCTGCACACCGGCGCTGATGAGCGCGACCAGCGCCGACAGGTGTTCCGGTATGCCGGGGGTCGTGTGCAAGGCGATCCCCACCCAGACCTCTTCGATCTCGCGCTCGGCGACGCCGTGCCGGCGCAGAAAATCGCGCGCGGCGTTGGCGCCGTCCACCTCGAAGCGGTATGGCGAGCGCTCGTACTTCGCGTTCAGGCCGACGTTGTGAAACATCGCCCCGACATACAACAGTTGCGCGTCGAACGTCAGGTTCTCGCGGTATCCGGTCAGCGCAGCGAACAGGAAGGCGCGCAACGCGTGATGAAACATCAGTTCGGACTCCGTGCCGCGAATCAGGTCAGTCGCCGCCTGGGCCATGACACCCTCGGGGATGTCGACGCCGGCAATGGTCTTCTTCATGTCAACTCCTCCATGTCAGCTCCTTTCCCGACGCGCCCTGGCGCGCATGCCGACCGGGTGCCGCAACCCACCCGTGCGCTGAACCGGCGGCAGTCCGGGGACTACCACCGCAGCGTAGCGAAACAAATCCATAAAGACTTTGGCGGAATCTTAAAAACCCTTAATCGCCACGCTACTTATGCGCATTCGCTCAAAGCGTCAGTTCATGGAAGCGCCGCACGCCGTCGCGAATCCATTGCAGCAAGCCGCCGGTGTTCTCGTCCAGACTCGCCGGCAAGGCCAGCAGCATCTCCTCCTTGGCATGGTGTTCCGAGAGCAGCCGGCACATTTCCTTGACCACCTCCGGGCGCCGCGTGAGAACCGGCGTCAGCGCGCTCTTGTCGAGCCGGAAAACCGTGGCGCGCGTCAGCGCCCGCACCACCACGGCCGTCCTGACGCCGGCGAGAATCCCCGACTGGCCGATCGAATCGCCCGGCGCGAGCCTGCGCAGTTCGATCTCCCCGCCGTCCTTGGTCACGATCACTTTGGCTACGCCCTGCGCCAGAATGTGCAGCTCGTGGCCGCTTTCATCCGTCGCGGCGTAAATCGTGTCGTCGGCGTCGAACTCGTGCTGCGTGAGTTTGCCGGCGAGTTCGGCAAGTTCGTCGCGCGCGAGCGTCTGGAAGATCAGCACGTTGCGCAAGAGCCGCAGCTTCTCGTCCGCGGTGCCGCCCGTCACGGGCTCAGGCACCGATAGCGGCCGCAACACCACCCCGCGCGAAAGCAGATGACGGTGCGCGAGATCGAACAGATCGTTGCGCACGGCGATCTTTTTGCCCAACTCGCTGACATAACAGACGATCTCGTACTCGATCGCGTCGTTGGTGGCGCGCCGCACGCTCACGACCGGTTTCGGATCGTCGAGCACATCGCGCGAGCTTTGGGCCGCGCTGGAGAGCGCCGCCAGCACCAGCGCCGGCCGGATCGACGGCTTGACAGGCAGCACCACGCTGATGCCATGCGTATGCGACGGTTCGTTGGCGTTGACGATATGGGCGCGCGCCGCCACGCTGTTCGGAATCACGACGATATTGCCCTGACCGTTGAGCAGGCTCGTTGCGCGCCAGTTGCTCTCCACCACTTTTCCTTCCACGTCGCCGATCGTCACCCAGTCGCCGAGTCGAAACGGCTCGGTCGCGTTCAACACGACGCCGGAAAACACGTCGTTGAGCGTGCTCTGGATCGCGAGACCGAGCACGACCGCAAGCGCGCCCGACGTCGCGAGCAGGCCGCGCACCGGCAACTGCAGCACGAACGCGATCGCACCGACCGTGGCGGCGAGAAAAACCAGCGCGCCGAACACGTCCTGAAAGAGCCGCTCCTTGTGCCATGCCTCGGGCAGCACCACGCGGTCGAGCAGAATCGTGACGAGCCGCGCCCCTTGCAGCCACCACACGATTTCCAGCACCTGCGCGAGCAGATGGCGCAGCGGCTCGGTCGGCCAGGGCGCCGCGCGCAACGGGTTCATGCCATAACTGAACAGCACGTAGCTCGACAGGGCGAACATCAGCGCGCGAAAGGCGAGCCGGGTCTGGTCGCTCTTGCGGCTCATGAAGCGCCAGGCGAGAAAGTCGAGGACCAGAATGACCAGCCCAAACAGCACGCCGTCGGTCAGGGTCGGCATAAAAGCCCTCGCTCGCCTGGTGGCTCGAACCCGGCGTGATCAGAACGCGAAGCAGCTACATCCCAACGCGCCCCAGAAGCCGTTCGAATCGCTGACCGGTACGTTCTTGCGCCACGCCCAGCCATGCGCGTGGGCGTGCACGCCGCACAGGTTCAAGCAGCCATCCACGCACGCCACCGCCGTCGGCTTGTAGCGGCTGTAGCCGCCGAACTCCGCCACCGGCGACCACGACGGGCTGACCGGCAGATCGGGCGGCGCGAGCGGCGCGAATTCGTCGTCCGCATAGACGACCTTGCCGCCCACCACCGTCATGTTCGAAGTCAGGTATTTGATGCGGCTTTCGTCGATGCTGAAGAAGTCTTCGCTCAGCACCGCGAAGTCCGCGAACTGGCCCGGCACCAGCGCGCCCTTCTTTTCCTCTTCGCTCGAGAACCATGCGCTGCCCACCGTGTAGCGGCGCAACGCTTCCATACGGTCGAGTTTGTTTTCGCTGCCGTACATCGCGGTGCCGCCCACTGTCTTGCCCGACACCATCCAGTACAGCGACACGAACGGGTTGAAGCTCGCGACGCGCGTGGCGTCCGTACCTGCGCCGACCGGCAGCCCGGCGTCGAGCATGTGGCGAACCGGCGGCGTACGCTTCACAGCCTCTTCGCCGTATTGATGAATGAAGTACTCGCCCTGATACGCCATCCGGTGCTGGATCGCAATGCCGCCGCCGAGCGCCTTCACGCGTTCGATGTTCTGCTGCGTGATGGTCTCGCAGTGATCGAAGAACCAGCGCAGGCCGTTGAACGGAATCTCGGCGTTCACGCGTTCGAACACGTTCAGGAAGCGCTCGATCGATTCGTTGTAAGTGGCGTGCAGACGGAACGGCCAGCGGTTCGCCACCAGCAGCTTGACGACCGCTTCCAGTTCGGTCTCCAGCGACTCGGGCAGGTCCGGGCGCGGCTCGAGAAAGTCTTCGAAGTCCGCGGCGGAGAACACCAGCATCTCCCCCGCGCCGTTCACGCGCAGGAAATCGTCGCCTTCGCCGGGCTTGGTCATCTTCACCCACTTGGCGAAGTCTTCGATTTCCTTCTTCGCGTTCTGCGTGAACAGGTTGTAGGCGATACGAACGGTCAGTTCGCTTTTCTTCGCCATCTCCATGATCACAGCGTAGTCGTCCGGATAGGCCTGATAACCGCCGCCCGCGTCGATCGCGCTCGTCACGCCGAGGCGGTTCAGTTCACGCATGAAATGCCGGGTGGAATTGTGCTGATCTTCCGGCGCGAGCTTCGGGCCTTTAGCGAGCGTCGCGTATAGCAAGCCGGCGTTGGGCCGCGCGATCAGCATGCCGGTCGGGTTGCCGCGCTTGTCTCGCTGGATCTCGCCGCCCGGCGGGTTCGGGGTGTCTTTGGTATAGCCGACCGCGCGCAGCGCCGCCGCGTTCAGCAGCGCGCTGTCGTACAGATGCAGGATGAACACCGGCGTGTCCGGCGCGATCGCATTGATTTCTTCGAGCGTCGGGCCGCGCCGCTCGGCGAACTGGAATTCGTTCCAGCCGCCCACTACCCGCACCCATTGCGGCGCCGGCGTGCGCGCCACCTGTTTGCGCAGCATGTCGAGCGCGTCGGCGAGCGACGGCACGCCGTCCCAGCGCAACTCCATATTGAAGTTCAGGCCGCCGCGAATGATGTGCAGATGCGAATCGTTGAGGCCGGGAATGACCGTGCGCCCTTTGAGGTCGACATGGCGCGTGTTGTCGTTTGCGTGGCGCATTACCGTCTCGCGCGAACCCGCAGCGAGGACGCGGCCGTTCGCGACGGCAAGCGAATCGGCGAATGAGCGCCTGTCGTCCTGGGTGGCGATCTTGCCGTTGAAGAACACGACCTCGGCCGGCGTCAATCCGGAAGTACTGGAATTCATGGCGAACCTCATAGGGAGCGCACCGCGTTTCGGCACGCGGAGCTATTCCGGGGAAGCGGGGAAGCGGGAAAAACCGGAAAGTGCCCGCTCGCGACGAGCACCTTTCCGCACGGCATGAAGCTCAGCCCGCCTCGCTCGCGTGCTCGCCGAGAATCGCCTTGGCGTAACGCACGCCGATCCCGTATGAGCTGTGCGCTTTCAGGATGTCCATGCAGCCTTCGTAGGTTTCGCTGCGCGCCCAATCGCGTTGCAGTTCGAACATGAATTGCAGCGACGTCATCGGCACCGCGCCCGCCTGGATGATGCGCTGCACCGCGCGTTCGTGCGCTTCCTGGCTGACGTCGCCGCATGCGTCGGTCGGCACGTAGATTTCGTAGCCTTCGGCGATCATCTGGATCGTCGGGAACGACACGCACACTTCCGTCCACAGGCCGGAGATAACGATTTTCTTGCGACCGGTTGCTTCGATCGCCTTGCGGAAATTGACGTCTTCCCACGAGTTCATCGACGTGCGGTCGACCGGCACATATTCCGGAAACACCGATTGCACTTCCGGCACCATGTCGCCGCTGAACGACTTCGCGGCGACCGTGGTAAGGATGGTCGGAACCTTGAACAGCTTCGCGGCTTTCGCGATCGCTTGCACGTTATGCAGGATATTGGTCCGTTCATGCGACATCGTGCCGAAGAACATTTGCGGCTGATAGTCGATGAGCGCCACGGCACAGGTGTCGGGGGTCAAAAGTTCTCTGGACATTTCGGGCTCCGTATGAAATTGAATGGGCAGTCTGAACAGACGTGCCGCGCTCGCCGGTGTAGCGAGGAAAACTGGAGCCCATTCTAGCGACGGGTTTTTGAAGAGTCCTTGGCCAAAGACCTTAATAGTTCTTAAAAAAGATGTACCGCAAAGCGCGCTTCGCGGCGAGCGCCGCCGTTCAACCTTCGAGCGACGCGCGAAGCCGCGTTTCCAGAAACTGAACCAGCGCGCGCACTTTGCTGGACTGGCGGCGATTAGGCAGATACGCGGCGTAGACGACGGCGTCGCCCGCCTGAGGACTCGCGTCGAAGTGTTCGAACAGACGCAGCAGGCGGCCCGCGCGAATGTCGGCCGCGACCTGCCATTCAGGTAGCAGCGCGATGCCGCGTCCCGCCATCACGGCTTCGAGCAGGATGTCGAGATTGTTCGACAGCAGATGGCCGTGCACGTCGACGCGTTGCCCGGCGTCCTCGCGCCGGAAGGTCCAGGTCTGGTGCGTGCGGTAGCCGCCGCCATAGGCGAAGCGCAGGCACTCGTGCTCAGCGAGATCCTGCGGCGTTTGCGGCGTGCCGTTGCGTTCGAGGTAGTCGTGGCTCGCCACCACGTAGCGCGGATTGTCCGCCAGTTTTTTGACGATCAGGCTGGCGTCGCGATCGGCGAGGCCGATCCGGATCGCAACGTCGATCCGGTCGAGCGCGAGATCGGCGAAGTGATCGGCAACCACGACGTCGAGAAACACCCGTGGATTTTCGGAGAGAAAGGCGGCGAGGTGCGGCGCGAGGCGAAGCCGGCTATAGGTGGACGGAACCGAAATCCGCAGCGCGCCGACCGGCGACGCGCCGCTGTCGAAAACGCTCTCGTCCGCCTCGGCAAGATCGTCGAGCACCTTGGCGACCTGTTCGACGTAAGCAATGCCGGCATCCGTCAGGCTGACCTTTCTCGGCGTGCGGGTCAGCAGCGCGGTGCCGAGCGAGGCTTCTAGCGAGTCCATCAGGCGCGTGACCGACGAGGTCGCCACCCCGATATGTTGCGCCGCCTTCGAAAAGCCGCCGGCGTCCGCCACTTCCAGCAGCGTTTTGATGGCGAGGAATTTGTCCATATGCGGCTCCGTCTGCAATTTGGTTGCGATCAGCGCAACACCAGCTTGCATTTTAGACCCATTCAACATAGCTAACGCAACAGATAAGCTGCCTCCATTACCTAGTGAGGGATGCAACATGCAAGCCATTCAGGTCGAGGTCAATTACGACTTCATTTGCCCGTGGTGCTGGATCGGCCAACGGAATCTCGCGGCGGCGCTGGCGGAAACCGGCATGAACGCGACTGTTTCGATCCGCTATGTGCCGTTCGAATTGAATCCGGCCATGCCCGCCGAAGGCATGGACCGGCGCGCCTATCGCAGCCGGAAATTCGGCAGCTGGGCGCGCTCGCAGATCATGGATGCGCAGGTCACCGCCGCCGGACTGGCGGCTGGCGCGCATTTCCATTACGACAAGGTGCGGCGCACGCCGAACACGCGTCTTGCGCATCGTCTGATGCAGTTCGCGCAGCAGCGCAACGACCCGAGCGCGACGGCCGCGTTGTATCAGGCAATCTACGCCGCTTACTTCTCCGAAGGCCGCGACATCGGCTCGCTCGACACGCTGGTCGCGATTGCCGCGGAACATGCGTTCGACGCGGACGCAGTGCGCGCGTCTCTGCAAGGCTCCGCCGGCAACGAGGCAATCGACGCGGCGCGCGCGCGGGCCGACAGCCTGGGCGTTCAGGCCGTGCCGACTATCCGCATCGACGGCGATGTGATCAGTGGTGCGCAGCCGCCCGCGGTCTTCATCAACACACTGCGTGCGGCAGCGCAAAGGAAAGCAGCATGAGATCGCTCGAAAAACCGCGTGCCGTGGTGATCGGCGGATCGCTTGGCGGCTTGCTGACGGCCAATACGTTGCGGGCGGCCGGCTGGGACGTCGACGTGTTCGAGACCTCGCCCAATCAGCTCGAAAGCCGCGGCGGCGGCGTCGTGCTTCAGCCGGACGTGCTGGATGCGCTCGCCTTCGCCGGCGTCGAACTGCCGGACCCGCCGGGCGTGGCCTCGGGCGATCGCATCTATCTGGACCGCGAGGACCGCGTGGTCGAACAGCTCCACATGCCGCAGATGCAGACTTCGTGGAGCCTGCTGTACCGTGCCATGAAAAACGCGCTGCCCGCGTCCAACCTGCATGCCGGCGAGACCTTCGTCGACTTTCGCATGGAAGGCGAGCAGATCGTCGCGCAGTTCGCGAGCGGCCGCAGCGAGCAGGCGGATCTGCTGGTGGGCGCCGACGGCACCCGCTCGACGCTCAGGCAGCGCCTGCTGCCCGAAATCGTGCCACAGTATGCGGGCTATGTGGCATGGCGCGGCCTCGTCGAAGAACCCGATCTGCCGCTGCACGCGGCGGAGATGCTGCGGGAGCGCTTCGCCTTTCAGCAAGGCGACGGACATTCGGGCCTCTCCTATCTGATTCCGGGCGAGAACGATTCGACCGTGGCCGGCCAGCGACGCTTCAACTGGGTGTGGTATCGCAAGTACAGTGCGGCAAGACTCGAGGAGTTGCTGGTCGATCGTCACGGCATACGGCGGGCGTTTTCACTGCCGCCCGGCTCGACCAAGGGCATCGACATCGTACAGTTGCGCAAGGACGCGCAGGCCTCGCTAGGCCCAACTTTCCGCGCCCTGGTCGATGCCACCGACGATCCCTTCATGCAGCCGATCGTCGATCTGCGCTCGCCGAAGATGGTGTTCGGCCGCGCGGTGCTGCTCGGCGACGCCGCTTCGGTGCCGCGCCCACACACGGCGGGTAGCACCGCGAAAGCGGCCGCCAATGCGCATGCGCTGGCGCTCGCGTTGTCCTCGACATGGCATAGCGGCGCCACGATCGATTCAGCCCTCAAGCGTTGGGAGAACCAGCAGTTGCAACGCGGCAGGCTGATGACCGATCTGGGCATTTCGCTCGGTGACCGTGTGATGAATCTGGCGCGCTAGGTCTTCGTTTTCCATTTGTTTTCTTCAAGGAGTTGTCATGTCAACCGAGGTATCCACGACGACGGCCGGGACCAACCCCGTCAAGCTGACACGCGGACTGATCGCGTTCTGCTGCGGCGCCATCGTCGCGAATCTGTACTACGCGCAGCCGATCACCGAACTGATCGCACCGGCCATCCACATGTCCGGCGGCACCGCCAGCCTGATCGTCTCGCTGACGCAGATCGGCTATGCCTTCGGTCTGTTCTTTCTGGTGCCGCTCGGCGACCTGCTGGAAAACCGCAAGCTGATGATCATCACCGCGCTGGTGTCGATCGCCAGTCTCGCCGCCGCGTCGTTCGCGCAGCAACCGGGGGTGTTCCTCGGCATTTCGCTGCTGGTCGGCTTCAGTTCGGTTGCGGTGCAGATCCTGATTCCGCTCGCCGCGCATCTCGCGCCGGACGAATCGCGCGGCAAGGTGGTCGGCACCATCATGGGCGGCCTGCTGCTCGGCATCCTGCTGTCGCGGCCGATCTCCAGCGTGGTGGCCGGGCACTTCGGCTGGCGCGCGGTGTTCGGTTCCGCCGCCGTGCTGATGGCGATCGTCACCAGCGTGCTCGCGCTGACGATTCCGCGCCGCCAGCCCGATCACCAGGCCACCTACTTCGAACTGATCGGCTCGCTCGGCCACCTGGTCCGCACAATGCCGGTGCTGCGCCACCGTTCGTTTTACCAGGCGCTGATGTTCGCTTCGTTCAGCCTGTTCTGGACCGCGATTCCCGTCGAGCTGACCCGCCAGTTCGGGCTTTCGCAAACCGGCATCGGTATCTTTGCGCTGGTCGGCGCGATCGGCGCGACCTCGGCGCCGGTAGCCGGCCGTCTCGCCGATGCGGGCCATACGGTGCGCGCGACGTTGATCGCTTTGGTGGTGGGCGCGTTCGCCTATACGCCGGCGCTGATCCATCCTGCCTGGGGCGTGATCGGACTCGTCGCGACCGGCATCGTGCTCGATTTCGCCGTGCAGATGAACATGGTGCTCGGTCAACGTGAGATCTATGCGTTGCATGCGCCGAGCCGCAACCGTCTGAACGCGCTGTATATGACGAGCATCTTCGTGGGCGGCGCGTTCGGTTCGGCGCTCGCCAGCCCGCTTTACGAACACGGCGGCTGGCCGCTGGTCGCCGTGGTCGCCACGGCCTTTCCGCTCATCGCGCTGGCTCATTACCTCGTGATCGGCCGTCCGTACGCTGCCCGCCACGCCTGATAGACGCACATCGCTGCATGACCGGACGGTTCGCCGTCCGGTTTAACAACGTTTCAGCGCGGCTTCAGGATATTTCGCGGGACCGGCGATACGCTGACTGGCACTGTCATTCATCTGAGCACCGGAACACCTGAACGACGCCCGCTTGCTCGCAAAGGAATCACCATGCCCTCCCTTTCTCGCCTGCTCGGCGGCTATGACTTCTCGGGACCGCGTTTGCCCGACCGCGTTGCGATAGCGCCGACGCATCGCTCGCAGTCACGAAGCCAGCCGGCCAGTACGGCAGCGACGCGGCCGGTTATATCGACTGTCCGCTCCAAGGCAGAGCCCGCCAGGGCGCGCAAGCAGGCACCGCAAGCGCATCACGCAAGCGATGCCGCAAACATCCGCCGCGATCCGCGCGGCCGGTTCGATTCAGGACTTTTGTGAGAGGTGCGTGAATGACCCGCAAGTCCAGACTTCTGGCGGGCGGCGGCGTGGTTGTCGTGGCCGCGCTAGCCGTCGCCTTTCTGCTGATGTGGAAGCCCGCCATCGCGCCGGTCGACCCTCCGGCGCCAGCTTCGTTCGACGCGCAGACGCGGCTCGCGGGCGCGCGTGTCGTTGCGCTGGGCGACTGTATCGTGTGTCACACCGCAAAGGGCGGCAAGCCGTTCGCCGGTGGCCTGCCGCTCGCCACGCCGTTCGGCACCATCTACGCGACCAACATCACGCCGGATCTCGAAACGGGCATCGGCAACTGGTCGCTCGAAGCCTTCATGCGAGCGCTCCGTCATGGCGTTGCTCGTGACGGGCATCTGCTGTATCCGGCGTTTCCGTATATTCACTTCACGCGCATGTCCGATGGGGACATCTCGGCAGCCTACGCGTATCTGATGACACGCGAGCCGGTCAACGCAGTCGCGCCAGCCAACGAACTGATCTTCCCGCTGAACTTCCGGCCGCTGCTGGCATTCTGGAACGTGCTGTTCCTGCATCCCGGCGTACAGCAGCCGGACGCGTCGAAAGATGCCGACTGGAACCGCGGCAAGTTGCTGGTGGATGGCCTCGGCCACTGCGCTTCGTGTCATTCGCCGCTCAATCTGATCGGCGGCGAAAAGTCGGGCCACGCGTTCGACGGCGGCGTGGTCGACGGTTGGGAAGCGCCCGCGCTCAATGCACTGGGCGCGGCGCCCAGGCCGTGGACCCAGGACCAGCTCGTCGCGTATCTGCGCTCGGGCCGCGCCAGCGAACATGGTGCGGCAGCCGGCCCGATGCTGCCCGTCACGCGCGATCTAGCCACCGCGCCCGAAGAGGACGTGCAGGCGATCGCCACCTACGTGCTGTCGATCCAGAAAGCGCAGCCGGTCGCCGCGAACGTTTCTACCGCGGCCCAGGGCGGCAGTTCGCCCGAAGCGCAGCGCGGCGCGACGCTGTTCGCGGCGTCGTGCGCGCAATGCCACGGACCTGCCGCGCCGATGCAGTCGATCGGCGAGCGCCCTACGCTCGCGTTCAGCACCGCCGTCAACGCCGCGACGCCGCGCAACGCGATCCAGATGATGCTGAGCGGCAACGGCTGGCACGGCGAAGACAGCGAGAACTACATGCCGGCCTTCAGCCAGATCTACGACGACCAGCAGATCGCCGATCTCGCTGCCTACATTCGCGCGACCTATTCGCAGCGCGGCCCGTGGCAGGACGTCGAGACGACGGCGGTCAGGCTCAGAAAGGAGAACAACGCGCGATGATCAATCTGACCGTGAATGGCGTGCAGCACGCGCTCGATATCGATCCTTCGACGCCTCTGCTCTATGCGCTGCGTAACGACCTGCAACTGCACGGCGCGAAGTTCGGCTGCGGCCTCGGACAATGCGGCGCCTGCACCGTGATCGTGGATGGCGAGGCTGTGTTCTCGTGCCTGGTTCCGGTCTCGTCGATCGGCAAGCGGCCCGTGCGCACGATCGAAAGTCTCGGCACGATCGAACACCCCGGCCCGTTGCAGAAAGCGTTCATCAATCACCAGGCGGCGCAGTGCGGTTACTGCATTGCCGGCATGATCATGCGCGCGCAGGCGTTGCTCGATCGCAATCCGCGGCCCACCGAGCGCGAACTGCTCGAACATATGGAACCGAATCTCTGCCGATGCGGCACCCACACCCGCATTCTCGCCGCGATCCGCGAAGTCGCGCATCTGCCGGCCGGCGACGCCACGGCGCCGACGCCCCAGCGCACGGCCAGCCAGGGAGGCGCGCAATGAGCGTCAAGGACGAGGAAATCAACGAAGGACGCCGACGCTTTCTGCTGTCCGGCGCGCTCGTCGTGAGCTTCAGCATGGTGCCGGGCGTCGGCGCGATGGCTCAGGAAGTCATCGCGGACGAAGGCGCCGCCGTGCATGTCGGCAAGGAAACGCAAGCGCTCGCCGGCAGCCTGAAGACCAACCCGTACCTCGATTCGTGGATCAGAATCGATCGGGCGGGCAAGGTGACCGTCTACACCGGCAAGGTGGAACTGGGCACCGGCGTGCGCACCGCGCTTTTGCAGATCGCCGCGGAAGAACTGGACATGGCGCCCTCGCTCATCACGTTCCTGACCGCGGACACAGGCGCGTCGCCCGACGAAGGACTCACGGCGGGCAGCCACACGATCGCCGACAGCGGCAGCGCGTTGCTGAACGCGTCGGCTCAGGTGCGGGGGCTGCTGGTCGATGCCGCCGCCCAGCACTTCGGTGTTGCCGGCAGCGTGCTGAGCGCGCGCAATGCGGTGATCAAGGCGCCGGACGGCCGCAGCATGACCTACGGCGAAGCGGTCGGCCTGGTCGACCTGCATCGCATGGCCTTGCCCGTCTCGCCGCTGAAGAACCCCGCCACGTTCGCCGTGATCGGCACGTCGTTGCCGCGCGTGGATATTCCCCGCAAGGTGACCGGCGGCGTGAGTTATGTCCAGGACCTGACGATGCCGGGCATGCTGCACGCCCGCGTGGTCATGCCGCACGTCTACGAAGCGCGGCTTCTGCAGACGAACACGCCCGTGATTCTGAAGATGCCGGGCGTCGTCAAGGTGGTCAGAAACGGCAGCATGCTGGCCGTGGTCGCGAAAGGCGAATGGCAAGCCGTGCAGGCGCAACGCGCGCTCGCCGCAGGAAGCCAGTGGACGCCCGGACGCGAGCTGCCCGATCCCGCCACCGTACACCGCGATCTGAAGACGATCGCCACCCAACACATCGAGATCGCCAACACGCACGCCGCCGCCGGCGCGGCTGTCAAAACGCTCGGCGCGAAATACACCAAACGCTACATGCTGCACGGCTCGATCGGACCGTCCTGCGCGGTCGCTCTGTTCAAGGACGGCGCGATGACCGTCTGGACCCATTCGCAAGGTGTCTACCCGTTGCGCGACGGGCTCGCCGAAATGCTCTCGATGCCGAAAGACAAAGTCCGCTGCATTCATGTCGAAGGATCGGGCTGCTACGGCCACAACGGCGCCGACGACGTAGCCGCGCACGCCGCGTTGATCGCGCGCGAAATGGACGGTCAGCCGGTGCGCGTGCAATGGATGCGTGAGCAGGAACAGACCTGGGACCACTACACGCCCGCGATGGTGACCGAAGTCAGTGCTTCGCTCGACGCGAGCGGCAGCATCGTCGACTGGAACTACGCACTGTGGAGCAGTTCGCACAACGAGCGTATCGTCAACGCCGGCCGGCTGATTCCGGCGCAGTGGCTGGAAAAGCCGTTCGTCCCGGCGCCTTCTGTCCCGATGGTGCAGCCCGAAGGCGGCGGCGATCGCAACGCTATTCCGCTCTACGCGTTGCCGAACCTGCACGTGGTGAACAACTTCTCGCCGACCATGCCGCTGCATACCTCGGCAATGCGCTCGCTCGGCGCACACATGAACGTCTTCACGATCGAGATGTTCATGGACGAGTTGGCCGCCGCGGCCGGCATCGACCCCGTGGCGTTCCGGCTGAAGCACATGCAGGACCCGCGCGCCCGCGACGTGATTCAACTCGCCGCCGCGAAATTCGGCTGGCCGCGTGCGCCGCGCAAGCGCAATCACGGCGTGGGCTTTGCATTCGCCAAATACAAGAACCTGATGGCTTATGTCGCGATCGCCGTCGAGGTGTCCGTCGTGCCGAAAACCGGCCAGGTGATTCTCGAACACGCTGAGGCCGCAGTGGATTCAGGACAGATCGTCAACCCCGACGGCATCCGCAATCAGATCGAGGGTGGCGTGATTCAGTCGGCAAGCTGGACGCTGTATGAACAGTTGCAGTTCGATACGAAGGGAATTCGCAGCTTCGACTGGAGCAGCTATCCGATCCTGCGCTTCTCCGCGGTGCCGCGCAGCGTCAACGTGCATCTGATCGATCAGCCGGGTGCGCCGTTTCTCGGCGCGGCGGAAGCGTCGATGGGGCCGACCGCGGGTGCGCTCGGCAATGCGCTATTCGATGCCACCGGCAAGCGCCTGCGCGACCTCCCTCTTGCCGGCGAAGGCCTGCGCAAGCTGATCGACGTTTAGCGGCCCGGCAAAGCTGTCGTGCGCATGATGCTGCGTGCGGAGGACTCGCGCCAATGCACCGGCCTTGTCCTCCGCGACAGCCCGCGCGTCAACCTACGTTGCCGACGTGAGCCGACATTAATCGACGTTAATCGACGGCCACCTCGATGCGTCGCGGCCGCGCCTCTTCGCGCCGTGGAATCGACAGCTTCAGCACGCCGTCCTGGAGCTTCGCCTCGATCTTCGACGTATCGAACTCCGGTCCGAGCGTAAACGACCGCGCGAAGTGCGGCACGCGAACCTCCGCGTGCTGCAGACGCAGCCCTTCCCGCGTCGGTATGTTGGCGGATGCTTCGATACGCAGATTGCCGTCCTGCACCCTGATCTCGAGATTCTCTCTGGGCACGCCGGGCAGATCGGCCCACAGTGTCACGCCGTGCGCGTTTTCGATCACGTCGACTGCCGGGCTGAGCGTCACGCGCTGTTCCGTTCGTTCAGGCTCCGCACGATTGATGGAGTTCGAGTCACGGCGAGCGAGTTGCGTAGTGTCGTTCATGATTGGCTCCTTTTCGTCTGTCCTGTTACTGCACGGTGATCGCGCGGGGTCGGGAAGACTCGCGCTTGCCGACCGTGATGCAGAGGCAACCGTTCACATAGCGGGCCTCGACCTTGTCGGGATCAGCGTGCTGCGGTAACTCGATGACGCGGCGAAATGCACCGCTGAAGCGTTCCCGCGCGTAATGACGTGCCGCCTCATCCGACGCATCCGGCGTCACGGCAGCGCGTTCGCCGGCGATGGTGAGGAGGCCCTTGTCGATCGAGACCTCCAGTTGCTTCGGATCGATGCCCGGAGCGAACGCGACTATGTCGATAGTGTCGTCGGTCGTACCGATGTTGATTTGCGGAAACGCCGACAGGCGGTCCGAACGGATGCTGGAAGGATAGCCGCCGAACAGCGTTGCCATCTGCTGATGCAGACGATCGAACTGGCTGAACAGGTCGGTCGTGAAGTAGAGATCACTCATGGTCGTTTCCCCGGTAAATGCGGCGAGGATGCGAACGGGCCTACGCGCTCCAGTCCGCCTGCCCCACCGCGGCAAACAAATCGAAACACACAGCGCACGATACGGGACCGTGCGGCTGCCTGAGCGAAATACAAAATAGACGTTGCTGCACGGATTTCAAGGGCGGCACCAAAAATTTTTTCGCTCTTGAAAAAGCGTTCTGAAACCCTATCCTCCGCCCAGATATCGCGGACATTTCTGGCAGGAGGATCTATGGAATTCGATTCTGACTGGCTCACGCTCGGCAGGCACCGCGTTCGTCTGCGCTCGCCGAGGGGCTTTCCTACCGAGGGCATGCGCACGGCGGTGGACGTGATGCGCCTCGCCATCGAAAACAATATGAGCGCCCGCGCCCGTCTCGTCGATGTGGCGGTGCGTGAAGAAAAATCGTATGACGTCTCGGTTGGCACGACGTTCGCCGAAGACCGGTTGTGCGTCCCCCAACTCGAGGCGGCGATCGCGGTCGTGCTCGGCCTGTTGCCCGGGCAGATCCGCATCTTTGTGACGGTGGTAACGCAGGAGGAGGTCGATCTACATTTCGGCGTGTACGAGAGAATGCTCGCGGAAAAAATCGGCGGACTCGCGCCCATTTCGCAGACGTACTCGGCCAACGCAAGCAACGCATCGGACGGATGAGCGCTCTGGGGGTATCCGCGTTTCATTCACGCAACGCCAAACGGTGTGCCGATTGTCGGATAGCGCCTGGGAATTCGCGCGCAAGCCTTGTCATAGAGAGATTTTGACCGCCATATGACAAACATTCCGCTGCGCCGCCGTGACGGCAATTTTTGCCATAGGCGAGTATGGTTTCCGAAGGCAAATTCCTGCCGCGATGAATGAACGTGTGTTGCTCATTTCCCCGGAGGCGCTCGTGAAAAAGATTTCCACTGTATGTGCTATTTCTGGCCTGATGGCTGCCTCGGCAGTTCATGCACAGAGCTCGGTGACGCTGTACGGTTTGATCGATGCCGGCTTGATGTACACCAACAACGTGTCGAAAAGCGGCTCGAGCGGCGCGCTTGTCCAGGCGACCAGCGGCAACATCAACGGTAGCCGCTTCGGTGTGCGAGGAGCCGAAGATCTCGGCGGCGGGCTGAAAGCGATCTTCGTGCTGGAGAACGGTTTCAATGTTCAGAACGGCAAACTGGGCCAGGACGGCCGGATGTTTGGACGCCAGGCTTATGTCGGCCTCAGCACGTCGCAATTCGGCACCGTCACGCTCGGCCGGCAATATGATTCGCTGGTTGATTTCGTGGCGCCCTTGTCGGGCACGGCGGGCACGTTCGGCGACACCGGCTTCGCTCACCCGTTCGACAACGACAATCTGAACCATTCGGTGCGGATGAGCAACGCGGTCAAATACACCAGCACCAACTATGCGGGGTTGACGTTCGGCGGCCTGTACGCTTTTTCGAACAGCACCAGTTTCGCGGTCAATCGCGCATACAGTGCCGGCGCGAGTTATGCCTACGGGCCTTTCACCGCAGCCGCCGGTTATCTGCAGATCAACGGTTCGACGAGCACGACTTCGGGCAGTGCGGGCGCGGTCGACATCGTGGAATCGACGGCTAACGGCACAGGCGGATTCAATCTCGGCGCGGATGTTCAGCGTACGGTAGGCGCAGGCCTCAGCTACAAAGTCGGGCCGGCCGTAGTCGGCTTTGTTTACACGCATAGCCAGTTTCAAGGAACCACGTCGTTCGGCCAGACCAATGTCGGCAACAGTGGCACGATGCGGTTCGACAACTACGAACTGAATGCCAAGTATGCGCTCACGCCGGCGATCAACCTCGGCATTGCCGACACGTATACCGACGGCCATGTCGGCAACGGCAACAACACCACGTACGGCAACGATCCGAAGTGGAATCAGGTCAATCTGCAAGCGGTCTATCTGCTGTCGAAGCGCACCGACGTCTATGTCGAGGGGATGTATCAGCACGCAATCGGCCACCGTTATGTCGCGTTCATCAACACGTCGGGCGGCGCTTCGTCGACTTCCAATCAGGTCGTAGCCACGGTCGGTCTGCGCACGCGTTTCTGATTGCGCTTACGTGGTGCAGTATTCATGGGCGGGTGCGAGGCCGCACCGCCCGGTGCAAGTGCGGCGCAGGTAATGTCGGGTTTGATCCGTCATTCGCGAATGAGTGAGAGTAAATACAAGATGGCGGGCGGGTTATATTTGGCGGTTTCCTTCCGCCCGAAGGCCGATACCGTCCACACAATGCTAAACGCGGCGATCCACTTGGGAAATTCGAAGGCCCATTTTCTGCGCTTCATTGCGTAGACAAACGCGAGCGGATTGGCTGTGAGGCTCGCGATTATTGCGCCCCAACCTGTTGGCTTTAAAGGCAGGCTCCATAACAAAACGGCGTCCACTGATGCCTCATACAGAAAGGCCAGAAGAAACGCGATAAGTGAAAAGCGGCGGGTCATAGTGTTCTATCGGCGCTCGTCAAGCGTCTTTCTTATAGCTGCACATTTTGGAATTGGGGACGTTTCCATATCGTCAGGGCATACGAGCCACTTATAAAACTCAAGCTCCTGAGCCGCGATTTTCTTTCGACACTCTGAAATCTGGAAGTCAGTATCCGGTGCGTAGTCTTCTCCCCAATCATTAAATGAATAGCCTAATACCGAGCAATCCGATTTAATTTTGTCCTTCCATATTTGATAATTCTTATCTAATGCAGCCCGCTTATCTCCTTTGGCGAGCTCCCTGACCTTCAGATATAGCTTTTTTCGAGTCGGAAAGTATCTTGTCAGCATCAATTTGTGAGCACTTGAGAAAATCATCACGCGTTTTTGCATGCTTCTCACATGCCACATCCGCAAATACAGCCGTTGCAAACACAAAACCAATTGCCGAAATGATTGCTTTAATGACTCGAATCATAACTCCCGCCCTTGAACATATTTCCCTCCGCGCGGCGTCGTCTTAAAATGCCACGCGGCTGTATGTGGCCTTGACGCGTTATTCCCTCAAACCCTAAATCGCCGTCAATAAGGGCGGGGCTTTGTTATGCAGCCAGAAATAACGGACAGGGCATTATCGAAAAGACTATTTCCCTTACTAGTCTTCATTAGCCGTTGTCAATTCGTTAAGCCTGTTTCGGGTGACCCGGGCCATACAATCCCAAAATTCCACAAACCGAAGGGATGCCGGACCGACTTCGTATGTCCTGGCGTAGCATTGATTGTCTCTGTATCGCTTCCAGTTTGCCTGGGCTTTTTTCAAGTAAGGAGTTGCTTCCGGCTCCCCGTTCGCACGGCGGTCCTTGTCGCCAATTGCGACTTCTCTTTCAATTTCGCTGAATTTCTTATCGAGCTCTTGGGCCACCCCCTCAGATCTGAATTGAGCACATACCGATAGATCTATCGTCGCGCTGGCGACTTTTTCGCAATATATTTTTATTTCCGCTTGTGTTTTCCCGGAAAAATAGATATTTTCAGGTTTTGCCTTCTTGTAGTCGAACGCCGAACCATAGATTGATTCCGATGAATATACCGCAGTACAAATAAAGAAAAGCAGGAAGAATAAATTAAGTGGCTCGCATGATAATTTCCGGGCTCGGAAAGTCGCGCCTCCAGGCGGCGGCGGTTTGGCACACGGGTCGCGAAAAATACCCGGATCACGTCCCGCATTCTATTGAACTCCCCTCTGTTTAAAAAACTTCCCAGATAACGCGAGCGGGTTTCTGGAAACTACGGGTCGACTTCACGTTTGGCTGGACAGCCTTGTCCCACCACCACGGCTTTAGCCACTACAAGCTCAAATCATCTGTCGAAGCCTGCGCGTGCGTATATGGGATAAATCGGAAAAGGAATGTGACCAATGCGCGCTGCATGGCAATGCGCACCGGAGTTGATAGATCGCAGATCAGCCCGAGTGCCCCGCATGCATCAGCGAAAAAAAGCGCGATGCTCCGCGCTTTCTTCCTGGCTGCAACGTCCCCGCACTCGGCTAGTGCGACATGGACGCGTGCGCCGCGGCGTCGCCGCGTGATGCGACGTCGCGCGGCAGAATCTTGCGTGATGCCGTGGCGGCACTCTCTGCACCAGCGTCTTCGCCGGTCTCGTTGGCTGCGTCCGCAAGGAGATTTGCCGCACATCGTGCCGTGATGCGCCGGTGGGGTACGCCCTTGGCATCCAGTGCGATCACGAGGAAAAGCTCAAGGTCACATTCGATCTCGCGCTCATAGCTTTCGGCGGTTTCTACCAGTAGTTCCAGCAAGGATTGCTGGCTATGCCGTTCGGCCATTGTCAGGGAAGAGCTTCGACGGATAGATGCCGCAAGCCTCGCCAGGCGCTGAAGTCTGCCCAACTGGCGTGCGCACAGTTCGTGCGCCGAAAGCGCCAGCTTTTCATACTGGAGCGCATCCACGGGCGGACGGGAAACGGATTTTGATTTCTTGGTGTTGTTGCTCATGATGCGGATTCCTGATTGTCTCTTCTGGAAACCCGTCACCACCAACAGGGGTGAGCGGGCACGTGGCAAGGTTAATGGAATGGACGCCCCCTCTCCTGCGGTACGGATATGCCAAAGTAAGGGTCTCAAACGTTAGCGCGAAGGAGAGCATCATGAAGATCGCGACCATTGGCCTTGACCTTGCCAAGAACGTTTT
>NZ_JAMWXW010000024.1:0-128133 GCF_031570135.1 Paraburkholderia sp. USG1
AGGCGCTGGCGATATCGAGAATGTCGTAGCCGCGGTAGTGCAGGTCGTTGCCGGTCTTGCCGACCGTACAAAGGGCCGTGTTGCCCGCCGTCACGCCCGACAGGGCGACGGATTTTTTCGGTTTGAAGCCGCTTTTGGGTTCGTTGCCGCCGGCTGCACCGGCGGTCTGCGTTGTCTCGCTCATCTCCCGCAATCTCCTTTGTGCCTGTTCATTGCTTCTGGTTGACCTACACGTTCGATGTGGCTGGCCCGCAGCGTTAGATGATTCAGTGCTTCGATTGCAGGACGATGTACAGATCCGCCGTTCAGCGCCGCCGTGCCGATTGCCGGATGCACGCCCATGTTCATGATGCGGTTTGCACGTTAGTACCCACTTTCGTGAAGAGCGGCGCCGCGTCTTGCGGGACGGCGCGGCCAGTGGCTTGCGCGCGGCGCAGCACCGACCAGTAATAGCGATAGCTCGCGCGGTCATGCAGCGTGTCGTGATGGCGCGTCGGACCCCATTGGGCGGACTGCGCGGCCAGCAGGATTTCGGTGGCGGTGGCGATCTCTTCATCGCGCGGTGCGAACGCGGCCACGATCGCCTCGATTTGCGCCGGGTGGATGCTCCACATGCGCGTGTAGCCGAATTCGTTGCGGGCGCGCGCGGCGTCGTTCGCCACCACGCTCATGTCGCGCACTTCCGTGCTGACATTGTGCGACGGCACTTTGCCGTACGCATGGCAGGCGGCGGAAATTTCCAGCTTTGCACGCCGCACCAACGGATGATCGAACTGGCCGGGCGAGCGCATGGCCGTATCGGGAATCGCGCCGTCGTGCGCGGAGACGAAATCCATCAAGCCGAAGCTCAGCGCTTCCACACCGGGCAGCGCGGCCAGATCGAACACGCGCGTCAGCGCGCCGTGTGTTTCGACCAGCAATTGCACCGGCACCGGTTGCGCGATGCCGAGCTCGCGGCGCGTCGCCTCGATGAACGCGACCATTTCGGCGGCATCGTGCCCGTTCCGGATCTTCGGCAGAGTGATGTAAGCGGGCGCTCGCTTCGCGGCACGCAGAATGAGACGGACGTCATCGCGCCAGTGCGCGTGATCGAAGTCGTGAATCCGCACGCCGACGCGGCCAAAGCGGTCATGCTCGCTGCCCAGCAGCGAGGCGACCAACTCCGCGTGCTGCGCCTCGCGACCGACCTGCGCGCCGTCTTCGCAATCGAGCGTGATATCGAACACGGGGCCCAGTTGTTGCTGCAAAGCGAGCGATTTCAGCATCAGCTTTTCACTGCCGGCGTAGTGATCGCAGGCAGGCAGCACAGCGGGCGGCACTTCGCCGTCAAACAGCACTTCGGCGGGCGTGAGGGCGCGCATCTTCGGCGTCAGGGCGTGGGTAGTGTTTGGAGAAATCGGATTCGGGCGCGCTCTGCCGGACCGTCGCGGCAACCGCGCAAAAAGCGCTCGAATCAGATGCGAACAACTGCATTCGCACGAAAAAAACCGGAACTCGCTGTGCGGACGTTGGGGGCGCCCCCCAGATCTGCCGCTTCGCGCCAGACCGCCCGTGGGGGGAACCAGGGGTGGCCTGCCGCTTTCTCACGAGTTCCGGTTCGTCTTCATCAGGCGCTTAGCCGAGCAGGTGTTGAACGCCGTCGCGCTCTTCCAGCAGTTCCTGTAGCGTGCCGTCCATCTTTTCGCGCGAGAACGCGTCGATTTCCAGACCTTCGACGCGCTTGTACTCACCGTTTTCGCACGTGACCGGCACACCGTAGATGATGTCTTCCGGAATGCCGTACGAACCGTCCGACGGGATACCCATGGTGACCCACTTGCCGTTCGTGCCGAGCACCCAGTCGCGCACGTGGTCGATTGCAGCGTTAGCCGCCGACGCTGCCGACGACAGGCCGCGTGCTTCGATAATCGCTGCGCCGCGCTTGCCGACGGTCGGGATGAACGTGTTGCGGTTCCATTCTTCGTCGTTGATCAGCTTGGTCAGATCCTGACCTTCTGCCGTTGCAACGCGGAAGTCCGGGTACATGGTCGGCGAGTGGTTGCCCCACACAGCCAGCTTTTCGATCGATGCGACCGGCTTGCCCGACTTGGCCGCCAGTTGCGACAGCGCGCGGTTGTGGTCCAGCCGCAGCATGGCGGTGAAGTTCTTCTTCGGCAGATCCGGTGCCGACTTCATAGCGATGTACGCGTTCGTGTTGGCCGGGTTGCCGACCACCAGCACCTTCACGTCGCGGCTGGCGACTTCGTTCAGCGCCTTGCCCTGAACCGTGAAGATTTCGGCGTTGGCCGACAGCAGATCCTTACGCTCCATGCCTTTCGAACGCGGACGGGCGCCGACCAGCAGGGCGACGTCGGCGTCTTTGAATGCAACCTTGGGATCGTCGGTGATCACGACGCCCGACAGCAGCGGGAATGCGCAATCATCCAGTTCCATCACGACGCCTTTGACGGCGCCTTGCGCTTGCGGCAGGTCAAGCAGTTGCAGGATAACCGGCTGATCCTTGCCGAGCAGGTCGCCATTGGCGATGCGGAACAGCAGGGAGTAAGCAATTTGACCTGCGGCGCCGGTGACGGCAACGCGCTTTGCGGGCTTAGCCATTGAGAAATCTCCAGGACGATGCGTTAGACGCTAGGGAAAACGCCATTCTATATGCGCGTTCAGCGAAGCGTTATGAAACACGGCGGAAATCACTGTTCGCGGACTGCCTCGTAATCTGCCGAGGCCGAGCGGCGCGTCGCGGCAAGACCGCCATGCCGGAAGGAAACTTGTACAACTGTAGTATGGGAGCGGGAGGACGCATACGCGAGACGCCGGGTAGCCGCTGCACGGTGCGGGCTCCTGCAAACAGCGCGTTTCGGCAAGCGTCTGGCCAATGAATGGCGGCGAAATCGAAACCTGAACTGCGTGAGATCAGCATGGTGCAGAGTGGCTGCTGGTGCGTCGCGGCGCTGCATGAAACAGGCTCCGAAAAAACCCGCAAACCCTTGTTCGACAAAGAGTGTAGGAGTCGTCACAGACAAAGTCAACTTTATCTTATGTCTTATATAAGACATATCTGTTGCTGGGAAAACCCTAGACGCGGACTAGCCCTTTATGATGAAATGCGCGCATGAATTCGAACCCGGCGAACACCACGAATCCGAACGGCCAAGGCGCCGCAGGCGAGGGTGTACCCGCTGCTGCCGCCCCGGCCACGTCGCCCACTTTCAGCCCTTTGTATCAGCAGATCAAAGGGCTGATAACGCAGAGCCTCGAAAGCGGCGAGTGGAAACCCGGCGAGATCATTCCTAGTGAAGTCGAATTGGCGGCCAGATACAAGGTCAGTCAGGGAACGGTGCGCAAAGCGATCGACGAACTTGCCGCGGACAACCTGCTGGTGCGGCGTCAGGGCAAGGGCACGTTTGTTGCAACGCACAATGAAGATCGCGCCCAGTTTCGCTTTCTCAGATTGCTGGCCGATGACGGCGCGGAACACCCGCATGTCAGCCGCCTGCTCGAATGCCGGCGCTTGCGCGCTTCGGCGGACATTGCGCGGCAACTCGATCTGAAGCCGGCGGATCCAGTCGTATTGATCAAGCGGCTGCTGCAGTTCGACGGCGAAGTCACCGTACTCGACGAAATCTGGCTGCCCGGCGCCGTGTTTCGCGGCCTGACGCTAGAGCGGCTGTCGGAGTATAAGGGCCCCCTCTATGCAATGTTCGAGACGGAATTCGGCACACGCATGATCCGCGCAACGGAGAAGATCCGCGCGGTGGCGGCCGAGCCCGCCGTGGCCGATCTGCTGCATGTGCCGGCGGGTTTTCCGCTGCTCTCGGTCGAGCGCGTGTCCTATACGTATGGAGACCGGCCGGTCGAGGTGCGCCGTGGTTGGTATGTCACAACCGGGTATTACTATCAGAACGATCTAAGCTGAATCGGGCTGAACGAGGGCGACGCGTCCCACACGCGCGCCTGTTTGAAAGCGCCTTTATCGCGCGTGGTGTAACGGACCTGTGGTGGTTTTCGCTGCAGCGCGATATAAAAAGGCGCTAAAATTGCGGATTAGTGTGACTACATAGTAGGGGTCTAGCATGGCTGAAGCCGTAAAAAAACCGAGGCCGGAATTCCGGAACATCGGTATCGGGCAGATATTGACGGCATACCGTCTCCCTCTAGCGGGGCGAGTATCCATCTTGCACCGCTTGAGCGGTGGTCTGCTTTTTGTTTTTCTTCCGTTCCTGCTGTACCTCTTCGATCAGAGTCTGACTTCTGAACTCAGCTTCGAAGTCTTCAAAGGTTTTCTCTCCAACATCATCGTCAAGCTCATCACGCTCGTTCTCGCGTGGGCCTTCCTGTTTCACTTCTGCGCCGGCATCCGTCACCTGCTGATGGACACGAACCACAACGCAGTGACGAAGGAGAAGGGCAAATCGACTTCTGTCGTCGTTCTCGTCGTGTCGTCGCTGCTCACCATCGCGTTCGCAGCAAAACTGTTCGGAGCATTCTAAAAAATGTCAGCTAATAACCGAATCGGTTCGAAGCGTCTCGTTGTCGGCGCCCATTACGGTCTGCGCGACTGGCTGGCGCAGCGCATTACCGCCACCATCATGGCGGTCTACACGGTCATCCTGCTCGCCTGGTTTTTCGGCGCACGCGATTTCTCGTACGACGGCTGGGCGTCGATCTTCGCGACGCAATGGATGAAGCTGGCCACATTCGTCACGCTGCTTTCGCTGTTCTATCACGCGTGGGTTGGTATCCGCGACATCTGGATGGACTATGTGAAGCCCGTTGGCATCCGCCTGTTGCTTCAAGCGCTGACGATCGTCTGGCTGCTCGCGTGTGCGGGCTACGCTGCGCAGATTCTCTGGAGAGTGTAAAAGAATGGCTGCAATCAAGAATTCTCTGCCGCGTCGCAAGTTTGACGTGGTTATCGTCGGCGCAGGCGGCTCGGGGATGCGCGCTTCGCTGCAACTCGCGCGCGCCGGTCTGTCGGTCTGCGTGCTGTCCAAGGTGTTCCCGACGCGTTCGCACACGGTTGCTGCCCAAGGCGGCATCGGCGCTTCGCTCGGCAACATGAGCGAAGACAACTGGCACTATCACTTCTACGACACGATCAAGGGTTCCGACTGGCTCGGCGACCAGGACGCGATCGAGTACATGTGCCGCGAAGCCCCTAACGCGGTCTACGAACTCGAACACTTCGGCATGCCGTTCGACCGTAATGCAGACGGCACGATTTACCAGCGCCCGTTCGGCGGCCATACCGCGAATTACGGCGAAAAGCCGGTGCAACGCGCTTGCGCGGCCGCTGACCGTACCGGTCACGCGCTGCTGCACACGCTGTACCAGCAGAACGTTGCGGCCAAGACGCAGTTCTTCGTCGAATGGATGGCGCTGGACCTGATCCGCGACGCCGAAGGCGACGTGCTCGGCGTGACCGCAATGGAAATGGAAACCGGCGACGTCTACATTCTCGAAGGCAAGACCACGCTGTTCGCCACGGGCGGCGCGGGCCGTATTTTCGCGGCGTCCACGAATGCGTTCATCAACACCGGCGACGGCCTGGGCATGGCCGCGCGTTCGGGCATCGCACTGCAAGACATGGAATTCTGGCAATTCCACCCGACCGGCGTGGCCGGCGCGGGCGTGCTGATTACCGAAGGCGTGCGCGGCGAAGGCGGCATCCTGCGTAACTCGAACGGCGAGCGTTTCATGGAACGCTACGCGCCGACTTTGAAGGATCTGGCGCCGCGCGACTTCGTGTCGCGTTCGATGGACCAGGAAATCAAGGAAGGCCGCGGCGTGGGTCCGAACAAGGATCACGTGCTGCTCGACTTGTCGCACATCGGCGCCGAGACGATCATGAAGCGTCTGCCGTCGATCCGCGAAATCGCGCTGAAGTTCGCGAACGTCGATTGTATTAAAGAGCCGATCCCGGTCGTGCCGACCATCCACTATCAGATGGGCGGAATTCCTACGAACATTCACGGCCAGGTCGTGGGCACGTCGAAGGGCGCCGAAGACCCGGTCAACGGCTTCTACGCCGTGGGCGAATGCTCGTGCGTGTCGGTGCACGGTGCAAACCGTCTCGGCACGAACTCGCTGCTCGACCTGGTGGTGTTCGGCCGCGCGGCCGGCAACCACATTGTCAAGCACGTGAAGGAAATCAAGGAGCACAAGCCGCTGCCGGCCGACGCCGCCGATTTCGCGCTGTCGCGTCTGGCGAAGCTCGATAGCTCGTCCTCGGGCGAGTATGCGCAATCGGTCGCGAACGACATTCGCGGCACGATGCAGAAGCATGCCGGTGTGTTCCGTACTTCGGCGTTGCTGGCTGAAGGCGTCGAGCGCATCCGCGAAGTGGCTGACCGGGTCGACAACATCCATCTGAAAGACAAGTCGAAGGTGTTCAACACGGCACGTATCGAAGCGCTGGAAGTGGCGAACCTGATCGAAGTGGCACGCGCTACGATGGTTTCCGCCGAAGCGCGCAAGGAAAGCCGTGGCGCGCACGCGCAGGACGACTTCGAGCATCGCGACGACGAAAACTGGCTGCGCCATACGCTGTGGTTCAGCGAAGGCGATCGCCTCGACTACAAGCCGGTTCACATGCAACCGCTGACGGTCGAATCGGTTCCGCCGAAAGCGCGGACCTTCTAAGGCACAAGTCAAAGGAATTCAGAAATGGCAAAGCGTACATTTGAAATTTACCGCTACGACCCGGACAAGGACGCAGCGCCGCGCATGCAAACGTACGAGATCGAAATCGACTCGCACGAACGCATGCTGCTCGACGCGCTGCTGAAGTTGAAGGCAGTTGACGAGACTCTTTCGTTCCGCCGTTCGTGCCGTGAAGGCGTGTGCGGTTCGGACGCCATGAACATCAACGGCAAGAATGGTCTGGCCTGCCTGCAGAACATGAATGATCTGCCGCAGAAGATCGTGCTGCGTCCGCTGCCGGGCCTGCCTGTGGTGCGCGACCTGATCTGCGACTTCACGCAGTTCTTCAACCAGTATCATTCGATCAAGCCGTATCTGATCAACGACACGCCGCCGCCGGAAAAGGAGCGTCTGCAGTCGCCGGAAGAACGCGACGAGCTCGACGGCCTGTATGAATGTATTCTGTGCGCTAGCTGCTCGACTTCGTGCCCGAGCTTCTGGTGGAATCCAGACAAGTTCGTTGGCCCGGCCGGCCTGTTGCAAGCCTACCGTTTCATCGCGGATAGCCGCGACGAAGCAACGGGCGAACGCCTCGACAACCTGGAAGATCCGTACCGTCTGTTCCGTTGCCATACCATTATGAATTGCGTCGACGTTTGCCCGAAGGGCCTGAACCCGACCAAGGCGATTGGCAAGATCAAGGAATTGATGGTTCGCCGCGCTGTCTAGGATGAATAACCCGCACGCTCCCTATCGTTTGCTGCCTCAATGGGGCGGTCAGTACGCTTGGGGGGCGGCACGGCGCGTGCTGAAATGAACGACACATCGCATCAGTCCGACCCTCTCCGTCGCGCGCGTCTTCGCTGGCGCGCTCGGCGGGGCCTGCTGGAAAACGATCTGATTTTTGAACGTTTTTTCGGCCGATATGAGCATGACCTCAGCGATGCCGACGTGGGCGCCCTCACGCGCCTGCTCGAGCTGAGCGATAACGACCTGATGGACTTGCTGCTCGCGCGCAAGGAACCGGAAGGCGACCTTGCCGACCCGGATGTAGTCCGGGTGCTGGAGTTGCTGCGGAATGCCTGAGCGGCGTGTGCGCCCGCTTGTCCGTTGTTCCAGGCGTGCAATTATCGAAACCCTGTTTCCATACTTCGATTGAGGATCTGCTATGACCCCGTCAGATGTTAAAGCCACGCTATCGTTCAGCGACAATTCGCCGAGCGTTGAAATGCCGATCTACAAGGGCACTCTCGGCCCGGACGTGATCGACATCCGCAAACTGTACGGCCAGACCGGCAAGTTCACGTACGACCCGGGCTTCATGTCGACGGCGGCGTGCAATTCGGCGATCACCTACATCGACGGCGATAAGGGCGAGTTGCTGTACCGCGGCTACCCGATCGACAACCTCGCGGAAAACGCAGACTTCCTCGAAACGTGCTATCTGCTGCTGAAGGGCGAACTGCCGAACGCACAGCAGAACGCCGAATTCGTGAAGACGGTCACGAACCATACGATGGTGCATGAACAAATGCACTTCTTCTTCCGCGGGTTCCGTCGCGACGCGCACCCGATGGCGATTCTGGTTGCCGCAGTCGGTGCGTTGTCGGCCTTCTATCTCGACTCGCTCGACATCAACGATCCGCGTCACCGTGAAGTGTCGGCCATTCGCATGATCGCGAAGCTGCCGACGCTGGTGGCAATGGCGTACAAGTACAGCATCGGCCAGCCGTTCGCGTACCCGAAGAACGACCTGTCGTACAGCGCGAACTTCATGCACATGATGTTCTCGAACCCGTGCGAAGAGTACAAGGTCAACGACGTGCTGGTGCGCGCGCTCGACCGCATCCTGATCCTGCACGCCGACCATGAACAGAATGCCTCGACCTCGACCGTGCGTCTTGCCGGTTCGTCGGGTGCCAATCCGTTCGCGTGTATCGCGGCCGGTATCGCGTGTCTGTGGGGCCCGGCGCACGGTGGCGCGAACGAAGCCGCGCTGAACATGCTGGAAGAAATCGGCTCGGTCGACAACATTCCTGAGTTCATCAAGCAGGTGAAGGACAAGAACTCGGGCGTGAAGCTGATGGGCTTCGGTCACCGCGTCTATAAGAACTACGACCCGCGTGCGAAGCTGATGCGCGAAACCTGCCACGAAGTGCTGGAAGAACTTGGCCTGCACGACGACCCGCTGTTCAAGCTGGCAATGGCGCTGGAAAAGATCGCACTGGAAGACGAATACTTCGTGTCGCGCAAGCTGTACCCGAACGTCGACTTCTACTCGGGCATCGTGCAGCGCGCGCTGGGCATCCCGACCTCGATGTTCACGTGTATCTTCGCGATGGCACGTACGGTCGGCTGGATTGCACAGTGGAACGAAATGATCGCCGATCCGGAACAGAAGATTGGCCGTCCGCGTCAGTTGTTCATTGGCGACACGCAACGTGAAGCCAAGCCGATCGCGCAACGTTGATCGGTTTGAATCTGCGTTGCTCGTAGCGGCTGTTTTGCTGCGGGCTGGCGCGGAATCTGGTTGATAAGAAATGCCCCGATGGGTTCTTCCCGGCCGGGGCATTTTGTTTTCAGGTTCGATCTCGCGCGTTTGAGCGTGCAATTGCGCGGCGGTGCAGCAAGCCGCAACCGCCCGCAGGCTTACCGGGTAACGTCGATACAGGTATCGGCACTACCACCCAACTCCCTGTTTTTTATCGGTTTTCTTCCTGATTGAGCGGCCCAGACGGGACGCTGCGTGGCATAATCGACCGACACGGTCAGCCCGCAGTCATTACTACCCCCGCATACCATGGCACAGACTCTCTACGACAAATTGTGGAACACACACGTGGTCCACACGGAAGAAGACGGTACGACGATTCTCTACATCGACCGTCACCTGCTGCACGAAGTCACCAGCCCTCAGGCGTTTGAAGGCCTGAAGCTGGCTGAGCGTCCGGTGTGGCGCATTAGCGCGAACCTGGCGGTGTCGGACCACAACGTGCCGACCACGGACCGCAGCCACGGCATCGCCGATCCGATCTCCAAGCTGCAAGTCGACACGCTCGATTCGAACTGCGACGCCTACGGAATCACGCAGTTCAAGATGAACGATCTGCGTCAGGGCATCGTGCATATCATCGGGCCGGAGCAGGGCGCTACGCTGCCGGGCATGACGATCGTCTGCGGCGACTCGCACACGTCCACGCACGGCGCGTTCGGCGCGCTGGCCCACGGAATCGGCACGTCGGAAGTCGAGCACGTGCTGGCCACGCAAACGCTCCTGCAGAAGAAGAGCAAGAACATGCTGGTGAAGGTGGAAGGCGCGCTGCCGCGCGGCTGCACCGCCAAAGACATCGTGCTTGCCATCATCGGCAAGATCGGTACGGCGGGCGGCACGGGCTACGCGATCGAATTCGGCGGCTCGACCATCCGCGCGCTTTCCATGGAAGGCCGCATGACGGTCTGCAACATGGCGATTGAGGCGGGCGCGCGCGCCGGCATGGTTGCGGTCGACGACACCACCATTGAATATCTGAAGGGTCGCCCGTTCTCACCGGAAGGTGTGGAGTGGAACCACGCGGTCGAGTACTGGAAGCAGTTCAAGTCGGACGACGGCGCGCACTTTGATCGCGTGGTCGAACTGAACGCCGCCGAGATCGTGCCGCAAGTCACATGGGGCACGTCGCCGGAAATGGTCACGGCCGTAGACGGCCGCGTGCCGGATCCGGATCGCGAGAAAGACCCGGTCAAGCGCGACGCCATGGAGCGTGCGCTGAAATACATGGCGCTCGAACCGAATGCGCCGATCGAATCGATCAAGCCGGATAAAATCTTCATTGGGTCGTGTACCAACGCGCGTATTGAAGACATTCGCGCCGCGGCTTACGTCGTGAAGAAACTGGGCCGCCGCGTGGCGCCGAACATTCGTCTGGCGATGGTCGTGCCGGGTTCGGGGCTCGTGAAGGCGCAGGCGGAACGTGAGGGCCTCGACAAGGTCTTTACCGACGCCGGGTTCGAATGGCGTGAACCAGGTTGCTCGATGTGTCTTGCCATGAATGCCGACCGGCTGGAGCCGGGCGAGCGTTGCGCATCCACGTCGAATCGTAATTTCGAAGGTCGTCAGGGCGCCGGTGGCCGTACCCACCTCGTGAGCCCCGCGATGGCGGCGGCTGCGGCTATCGAAGGGCATTTCGTCGATATTCGCAAGCTTGGATAAACACGCATGATGAAGAACATCAATCGCACCACTCTATTGCGCCGCTTCGCGCTCGGTTCGCTGGCTGGGCTATTGCTCGGTCTGGCCGGTTGCAACACGGTGCACGGATTCGGCGAGGATATGTCGCACCTCGGCAATTCGATCAGCAATCACGCTGATAAATAAGCGGTTTTTGATTTTTGCCGGCCATGCGCCGAGCGGCTTTCCGGCCGCCGCGCGCATCGCCCGGTCTTGAAACAGGCGCAAGCGTCATGGATAAATTCATCGTACACACCGGCGTCGTGGCGCCGCTCGATCGTGAGAACGTCGACACGGACGCGATCATTCCGAAGCAATTCCTGAAGTCGATCAAGCGCACGGGTTTCGGTCCGAACGCGTTCGACGAATGGCGCTACCTCGACCACGGCGAGCCGGGTCAGGACAATTCGAAGCGTCCGCTGAATCCGGACTTCGTGCTGAACCAGCCGCGTTATCAAGGGGCTTCGGTGCTGCTGGCGCGCAAGAACTTCGGCTGCGGCAGTTCGCGTGAGCACGCGCCGTGGGCGTTGGAGCAATACGGCTTTCGCGCGCTGATCGCGCCGAGTTTCGCCGACATTTTCTATAACAATTGCTTCAAGAACGGCCTGCTGCCGATCGTGCTGACCGAACAGCAAGTCGATCACCTGTTCAACGAAACGTATGCGTTCAACGGCTTCAAGCTGACGGTGGATCTCGAAGCGCAAGTCGTGCGCACGTCGGACGGCGGCACCGAGTATCCGTTCGAAGTCGCGGCGTTCCGCAAGTACTGCCTGCTGAACGGCTTCGACGACATCGGCCTCACGCTGCGCCACGCGGACAAGATCCGGCAGTTCGAAGCAGAGCGGATCGCGAAACAGCCGTGGCTGGCTCACCGCATCGTCGGCTGAACGCGTAAGGGCGTGGAGCCCGCTCACTGATTCAAGTTCGCAGGAAAACGCTGGGCCGCCCCAAGTTTTCTTGCCCCCCTCGGGAGCCTGACGCGAAGCGACAGGTCTGGGGGCACTCTCACTCTCGAAGAAAACCTCAAGGAATTCGCATGAAGATCGCAGTGTTGCCGGGCGACGGCATTGGTCCCGAAATCGTCAAGGAAGCCGTCAAGGTTCTGAACGTGCTCGGCGAAAAGTTCGAGCTCGAAGAAGCGCCGGTTGGCGGCGCGGGCTACGAAGCGAAGGGCCACCCGCTGCCTGATTCGACGCTGGCACTGGCGAAAGAGGCCGACGCGATTCTGTTCGGCGCGGTGGGCGACTGGAAGTACGACTCGCTCGAACGCGCGCTGCGCCCGGAGCAGGCCATTCTGGGTCTGCGCAAACACCTGCAACTGTTCGCGAACTTCCGTCCGGCGATCTGCTATCCGCAACTCACCGGCGCTTCGTCGTTGAAAGAAGAGATCGTGTCGGGCCTCGACATCCTGATCGTGCGCGAGCTGAATGGCGACATCTATTTCGGTTCGCCGCGCGGCGTGCGCGAAGCACCGGACGGTTTGTTCGCCGGTTCGAAGGAAGGCTTCGACACGATGCGTTATTCGGAGCCCGAAGTGCGTCGCATTGCGCACGTCGCGTTTCAGGCGGCGCAAAAACGTAGCAAGAAGCTGACGTCGGTGGATAAGGCCAACGTGCTCGAAACGTCGCAGTTCTGGAAAGACGTGATGATCGACGTCTCGAAGGAATACGCGGACGTCGAACTGTCGCACATGTATGTCGACAACGCAGCCATGCAACTGGTGAAGGCGCCGAAGTCGTTCGACGTGATCGTGACCGGCAACATGTTCGGCGACATTCTCTCCGACGAAGCGGCCATGCTCACGGGTTCGATCGGCATGCTGCCGTCGGCCTCGCTCGACAAGAACAACAAGGGTTTGTACGAGCCGTCGCACGGTTCGGCGCCGGACATCGCCGGCAAGGGCGTGGCGAATCCGCTCGCCACCATTCTGTCGGCGGCCATGATGTTGCGCTATTCGCTGAACAAGGCGGAGCAGGCGGACCGCATTGAAAATGCCGTAAAAAAGGTGCTCGAGCAGGGCTATCGCACCGGCGACATTCTCACGCCGGGTTGCAAGCAGGTCGGCACGGTTGCTATGGGCGACGCGGTCGTCGCAGCGCTGTAAAAAGCAGGCAAGGCAAGCAGCAGTCGGGTCGTCACACGGCCTTTAAAACGCGAATTGGCCTCCAATGAGGCCGATTCGCGCGTAATACGGGTGATAGCGGCGGACATTGACGTCGCCAGATTCCGGTTTTCGTGTATATTGTAGCGATGGCGCACACAGCTCAAATCTCCTCGATTTCGACACTGCACGGCAAAACGGCCCGTGTGGTTGAGCTCGCCATTACTGCCAAAGCTTCCATTAAAACGATTACCCCGAAAACGATCACGAAACGCTGATCGTCCGTCGTGCCCGCTCATCTTCCCCGCGCGGTCACTGCGGGCAAAGATGCGGGGAAGTTTCCATTCGAAGGGTATGAAGTCATGAACGTAGGTCTCGTAGGTTGGCGCGGCATGGTCGGCAGCGTCCTGATGCAACGCATGCAGCAGGAAGGCGATTTCGATCTTATCGAACCGGTGTTTTTCAGCACCAGCAACGCGGGCGGCAACGCGCCGTCGTTCGCCAAAAACGAGACCAAGCTCAAAGATGCGACAAGCATCGAAGACCTGAAGAAGTGCGAAGCGATCATCTCGTGCCAGGGCGGCGACTACACGAACGAAGTGTTCCCGAAGCTGCGCGCGGCGGGCTGGAACGGCTACTGGATCGACGCGGCCTCGTCGCTGCGCATGAAGGACGACGCGGTCATCATTCTCGATCCGGTCAACCTCGACGTGATCAAGAACGCGCTGGTCAAGGGCCAGAAGAATTTCATTGGCGGCAATTGCACGGTCAGCCTGATGCTGATGGCGCTCGGCGGCCTGTTCCGCGAAAACCTCGTCGACTGGATGACGGCCATGACGTATCAGGCCGCTTCGGGCGCGGGCGCGCAAAACATGCGCGAACTGCTGCAGCAAATGGGCACGCTGTACGGCGCCGCCAAAGAAGATCTGGCTGATCCGTCGTCGGCGATTCTCGACATCGACCGCCGCGTGCTCTCCGCGATGAACAGCGACCGCATGCCGACCGGCAACTTCGGCGTGCCGCTCGCCGGCTCGCTGATTCCGTGGATCGACAAGGATCTCGGCAACGGCATGTCGAAAGAAGAGTGGAAGGGCGGCGCTGAAACCAACAAGATTCTCGGCAAGCCGGCTATGGGCACGCAGGGTTCGATTCCGGTGGACGGCCTGTGCGTGCGGATCGGCGCAATGCGCTGCCACTCGCAGGCGTTGACCATCAAGCTGAACAAGGACGTTCCGCTGGACGAGGTGAACAGCATCCTCGCCTCGGGCAACGACTGGGTCAAGGTCGTGCCGAACGAGCGGGAAGCGTCGATGCGCGACCTGTCCCCGGCGGTCGTGACGGGTACGTTGACGGTGCCGGTCGGCCGTGTGCGCAAACTGGCGATGGGCGGCGAATATCTGTCGGCTTTCACGGTTGGCGATCAGTTGCTGTGGGGCGCTGCGGAGCCGCTGCGTCGCATGCTTCGCATTGTGCTCGACAAGTAAAGTAAACTACGCGCTCACGACGCGTAGAAAACTCAAGAAGCGTCGCGCTTGCGCGGCGCTTTTTTCATTGTGTGCTCCGATTATCTTGTCTCTCTCCAACCGCAAAAAAGGGCTGCGCGCTGACGCGCCAGGAGTCCCGATGAACCTTCGACTCTCATCCCTTCGGGCTATGTTCGTTCATCAAGGTGCAGGCCGGTTGATGGCCGCCGCCGCTTTGGCCTTCGCGCTGGCCGGCGCCGGCCTGGGTAACGCGGTCGCCGCGCCAGGCGACGCCGCAAGCGCGCCGGACGCTGCCCCCGTTTCGTACGCGAACGGTGGTCAATTCACGGTGCGCGCCGGGCAGTCGCTGAACGACGTGGCGATTGCCGTCACGCAGTCGCACGACCGGGCGACGCTCGCACGCGCCTCGCGCGCATTGTTCGAGGCGAACCCGAACGCCTTCATGAGTCATGACCCGAGCCGGATGCGCGTGGGTGCGGTGTTGACGGTGCCGGTGCTGGATGCGTCGGGTGCTTTGGCTGCGTCGTCGGCGGGTGTTGCGTCCGCCGTTTCCGCGACGGCGGCTTCCGCGCCGGGCACGGCGGTGGCGAGTGGCCCGGCAAGTGGCGTGGCGCAGGTCAATGCCGCGGCGGCCAGTGCAGCGAGTGCGGCGGCTCGGGCCGCGACGCCTGCCGCGCCTGCCGTCTCGGCGACGGCCAGTGTAGCTGCCGAGGCCAGCTCGCCAGCGTCGGCCACCGTGGTTTCTTCTACGCCGGTCGCGGGATCGCAGCCGGCGGCATTGCCGGCCAGCGGTGCCCATGAATGGGCCGGATCGATTCAACCCTCGGCTAGCGAGCCTGTTGAAGGCGCTTCGGCGCCGGGTGCCGCAATTGCGGGGACGAGCGCTGCACAGCCGGCATCGCAGCCGCGTGCGCAGGTGTCGAGCCTGCAGCAATTGCTTGCGCTGAAAAACCGCGTGTTGATGGAGCTGCAGAAGCATGGCATCGGCGGTACACCGGCTGCGACGGGCGCCGCCCAGACCAACGTCGCGCAGGCGGCGCCCGGCGCGTCCTCGGCAGCAGCTGTGTCGGGTCATGTCGCTGCGCCGGTAGCCTCGACGTCGAAAGATGTCGGCCTGTCGCAGACGGAACTGAGTGTGGCGGCTGCGGTTGGCGCGGCGCTGGTTGTGCTGCTTGCGGCTTTGCGTATGGGGCGTCGTAAGCGCGAGCGTGTCGCGGCGGCTGAAGCTGTGTCGACGGAAGGCAATGCGGCAGGGTCTGCGCGGGCAACGAGCCAGCAGGGCATCGTTTCGACGCGCGAGGAGATTCCGGTGCACGAAGCGCCGGACGCGGCCGCCGAAGCCGACGTGCGAAATGGGGCAGCGCTGGCGGCTGCCGAACGCGAAACTGCGGAAGGCGATGCGGCGGCGCGAGAGATGGCGGAACGCGTGGCGGCGGAGCGCGACGCGGAAATTCGCCGGGCGGCGGCGCGAGAGGCAGAGGAACAAGCGGCGGCGGAGCGTGCGGCCGAAGAGCGGGCCGCGGCAGAGCGTGCAGCCGGAGAACAGGCCGCAGCCGAACGCGCGGCGGCTGAGCAGGCCGCGGCAGAACGCGTAGCCGAAGAACAGGCCGCGGCAGAGCGAGCAGCCGAAGAACAGACTGCAGCGGAACGCGCAACGGCAGAGCAGGCCGCAGCAGAACGCGCGGAAGCAGAGCAGGAAGCGGCCGGACATATGTCGGCAGAGCCGGCGGCAGAACGCGCCGCAACCCAACAAGCGGCATCCGGCCACGAAGCCACCGCTCACGCAACCTCCCCCGCGCAAGATCCCGCCGCGCCCCCGCGCGTCTGGCAAGAGCGCGACGTCACATCTGCATCTGTCGAACCCGCGCAAGTCGATCCGAACATTGCGCCGTCCGCTCAGAGCGATTTCACGCCCGAACCTCTTCCCGCGCCGCCCCTCGATCACTTCGACGACGCGACCCTGGCCGCGAGCCTCGCCGCCGCCGCGGAACTCGGCGCCGAGGCCTTGCCGCTGGCGCCGCCCGAGCCTCTCGACGGAGCCTTCCCGCATGAGGAACCCGTTCATCGTCTGCAATGGGACGATGAGCCGGCCGCACCGCAGGAACCGCTGCCCGAAGCGGCACCGCTGGCGCAATCCCAACCCGCGCCCGCCGTGCCGACCGAGTTTCCGCGCGACGCCGTCGATGCCTTCGGCAGCCTCGACATGCCGCTGCCACCGCGCGTCGAGTCGTCCGCCGACCACGTGCATGTGCCCGCTTCGCTGTCGACGCAGCCGGTATCGTCACAGGAAGCCACGGCGAAACAATCCGCGGCCGAACACCACCCGGACGACACGCCGCACATCGCCGACGAGATCGACGCCGGCACAGCAGGCCACGCGGCCGTCGCCGGGCTGGGTGCCGGCTTGGGTACGGGTTTGGGCGCGGGCCTCGGTGCGCCCGGCTTCGGCGCGTTGAAGCTCGATTTCGACCTCGAGCTGCCGCCCGGCCCAGCCGAGCCGTTGCCGACGTTCACGCAGGCCGATCTCATCCGCATTGCCCGCAACAAGCTCGATCTGGCTGCCGAGTACATCGAACTCGGCGATCTGTCCGGCGCGCGCGCGCTCATCAACGAAGTGATCGAGACGAACGATCCGGGTACGCGCACCCAGGCCCGCGCGCTGCTCTCGACGCTCGCCCCGTTGTCGTGAAGCGTATTGCTTTAGGCGTCCAGTACGACGGCTCAGCATTCTGCGGCTGGCAGTCGCAACCGCACGGCAACACCGTGCAGGACGAGCTCGAACGGGCGCTGCGCGAATTCGCGCAAACGCCAGTGCAAACCATCGTCGCGGGCCGCACGGATACAGGGGTGCACGGTCTCGGCCAGGTCGTGCATTTCGATACCGAAATCGATCGCGCAGATGTTTCCTGGGTTCGCGGCACCAATTCATTTTTGCCGAAGACGATCTCGGTGCAATGGGCCAAGCCGATGCCCGACGAATTCCATGCCCGTTTCTCGGCGTTCGAACGCACGTATTACTACGTGCTGTACGTCCATCCGGTGCGCTCGCCGATGCTGGCGACGCGCGCCGGCTGGGTGCATACGGCGCTCGACGTCGACGCGATGCAGGCGGCGGCCGCTCATCTGATCGGCGAGCATGACTTTTCGGCTTTTCGTTCGTCGCAATGCCAGTCGAAAACGCCGATCAAACATCTGCACCAGATCGACGTGCGGCAGCACGGCGACTTCGTTCATTTCCGTTTTCGGGCGAATGCGTTCCTGCACCACATGGTGCGCAACCTGATGGGCTGTCTGGTCTACATCGGCCGTGGTCGTCGGCCGGTCGAATGGATGGCCGAAGTGCTCGCGAGCCGTGATCGCGACTTCGCCGCGCCAACCTTCATGCCCGACGGCCTATATCTGGCGCAGGTGGGCTATCCTGAGCAATTCGCCGTGCCCGCGCCGCAGACAGGCAGCGTGCCGTGGAGTACCGTATGGACCGAGCAGGCGCAAACATGAAATCAACCGAAAACCTCGCGAGAGAATCCAACACTGACGTGGAGCAGCAGGCCGTGCCGCATCGCACGCGCATCAAGCTGTGCGGGCTGTCGAAGCCCGAAGACGTGGCCCACGCGATCAACCTCGGCGCGGATGCGATCGGCCTCGTGTTCTACCCGCCGAGCCCGCGTTCGGTCAGCATCGCACAGGCGGTCGAACTGGTGCACGACGTGCCGCCGTTCGTCTCGGTGGTCGGGCTGTTCGTCAATGCCACGCCGGACTGGATCCGCGAAGTAGTGAGCAACGTCGGGCTCACGCTGTTGCAATTTCACGGCGACGAGACCGCGGAGCAGTGCGAATCGCTCGCCGGCGTTGCGGGTTTGCCTTGGTTGCGCGCGTTGCGCGTTGCGGCGGATACTCAGCCGGCCGATTTGGTAAAATCGGCTCTCAGCTATTCAGCAGCCAGCGGCCTTCTGTTCGACACGCATGTCGAAGGGTACGGCGGCGGCGGGAAGGTCTTCGATTGGTCACTTATTCCAGCAGGGCTCGCGCGTCGGGCCGTTTTGAGTGGTGGGTTGAGCGCGCAAAACGTCAGTGATGCGATCCATCGCGTGCGCCCGTACGCGGTCGATGTCTCGAGCGGCATCGAATCCCCGGGCGCCAAGGGCGTGAAAGATCACGCCCGGATGGCGGCGTTCGTACGCGCGGTGCGCGCAGCGGACGCCGAATGATTCCGGCGCCGCGGTGCTCTCGCACGAGAGCCGCGCGCCACACTGAGAAGAGTGATCGCAATGTATAACTTGCCTGACGAAAGAGGCCATTTCGGCCAGTTTGGCGGCACGTTCGTCGCCGAAACGCTGGTTCATGCGCTCGACGAGTTGCGTGCAGCGTACGAAAAATATCAGAAAGACCCGGAATTCGTCGCTGAATATGAGCGCGAATTGAAGTATTTCGTCGGCCGTCCGTCGCCGATTTATCACGCACAGCGCTGGAGCGAAATGCTCGGCGGCGCGCAAATTTTCCTCAAACGCGAGGATCTGAATCACACCGGCGCACACAAGATCAACAACGTCATCGGCCAGGCGCTGCTCGCGAGGCGCATGGGCAAACCGCGCGTGATCGCGGAAACCGGCGCCGGCCAGCACGGCGTGGCCACGGCCACCATCGCCGCGCGTTTCGGCATGGAGTGCGTGGTCTACATGGGCGCCGAAGACGTGCGCCGCCAGGCCGCCAACGTGTACCGCATGAAGTTGCTGGGCGCGACTGTCGTGCCGGTCGAGTCGGGCTCGCGTACGCTGAAAGACGCGTTGAATGAAGCCATGCGCGATTGGGTTACTAACGTGGAAGATACGTTCTACATCATCGGCACAGTGGCGGGACCGCATCCCTACCCAATGATGGTGCGCGACTTCCAGCGTGTAATCGGCGACGAATGCAAGGTGCAGATGCCGGAGCTGGTCGGTCGTCAGCCGGATGCAGTGATCGCGTGCGTTGGGGGCGGTTCGAACGCAATGGGGATCTTTTACCCCTATATTGACGACGCTTCGGTGAAATTGATCGGCGTCGAAGCGGCCGGCGACGGCATCGAAACCGGCCGTCATGCCGCTTCGCTGATCGGCGGAAGCCCCGGCGTGCTGCATGGGAACCGCACCTACCTGCTTCAGGACGAAAACGGCCAGATCATCGAAACCCATTCGGTGTCGGCGGGCCTCGATTATCCGGGCGTCGGTCCTGAGCATGCGTGGCTAAAAGAGAGCAAACGCGCGGAATATGTCGGCATCACCGACGAAGAAGCGCTCAAGGCGTTTCACGACTGCTGCCGTATCGAGGGCATTATTCCGGCACTGGAATCCAGCCACGCGCTGGCCTATGCCGCGAAGCTCGCACCGACGCTGCCGAAGGACAAATACCTTCTGGTCAATCTGTCGGGCCGCGGCGACAAGGACATGCATACGGTCGCCGAGCGATCGGGCATTCAGTTCTGAGCGCCGCGACGATGCGCGACGAGTTCGACGAGCCGCAGCCGGCAATTGAAAGCACGCCGGTCGCCAACGCACCGGCGGCCGGCACGCCTGCAACGCTGTTACCGCAGGTGCCCACCGGCATCCAGCTGTTGAACCGCGATTTTCTGTCCGATGTAGCGAACATTCCCGACGGGTCGATTGACCTTATCTTGTGCGATCCGCCCTACGGGCTGGGCAAGGATTACGGCAACGACTCCGACATGCGCACGGGCGACGATTTTCTCGCCTGGACGCGTGGCTGGCTCGAACTGGCTATCCCGAAGCTCAAGCCGTCGGGTTCGCTGTACATTTTCTGCACATGGCAGTACGCGCCGGAAATCTTCAGCTTCCTGAAGACAAAACTCACGATGATCAACGAAATCATCTGGGACCGGCGTGTGCCGAGCATGGGCGGTACGGTGCGCCGTTTTACTTCGGTGCACGACAACATCGGCTTTTTCGCGGTATCGAAAGATTACTTTTTCGATCTCGATCCCGTCCGCATCCCGTACGATGCCGCCACGAAGAAGGCGCGTTCGCGTAAATTGTTCGAAGGCAGTAAGTGGCTCGAGGTTGGCTATAATCCAAAAGATGTCTGGTCGGTATCGCGGCTGCATCGGCAACACGCCGAGCGCGTCGCGCACCCCACCCAGAAGCCTCTGGAAATCGTCGAGCGGATGGTGCTGGCAAGTTGTCCGAAGGGCGGGCGCGTGCTCGACCCTTTCATGGGCAGTGGCACCACCGCAGTCGCTTGCGCCCGTCAGCAGCGCGAATTCGTCGGCTATGAGATTAATGAAAGTTACTGCGCGATCGGCTGCTGCCGCGCCGCCGGTAGCGCGCCGGGTCAAAGCCAAAACTCAACGGCAGACCGAAGTGCAATGACCGGCGTGCATGAGCACGTTGCGCGGTAACTCAATCCGAGAATATTCCATGTCCCGTATCAAGAACACGTTTGCTGCGCTGTCCGCCCAAGGCAAGAAAGGCCTGATTCCGTTCATGACGGCCGGTGACCCGGACCCAGCCCGTACCGTCGAATTCATGCATGCACTCGCCGCCGGCGGCGCCGATGTGATCGAGCTCGGCGTACCGTTTTCCGACCCTATGGCCGACGGCCCGGTCATCCAGCAGTCGTCGGAGCGCGCGTTGGCGCAAGGCATGTCGCTGCGCCATGTGATCGCCGACGTCAAGCGCTTCCGCGAAACCAACGACACGACGCCCGTAGTACTGATGGGCTACGCAAATCCGATCGAGCGCATGGGCACCGAGGCCTTCGCCAAGGCCGCAAAGGAGGCCGGCGTGGACGGCGTGCTGGTTGTCGACTATCCGCCGGAAGAGTGCGCTAATTTCGCCGAACAGATGCGATCTGCGGGCATCGACCCGATTTTCCTGCTTGCGCCCACGTCGACCGACGAACGCATCGCGGAAGTCGGCAAAATCGCCAGCGGCTACGTCTATTACGTGTCGTTAAAAGGCGTGACTGGAGCGGCAAATCTGGACGTTTCCAGCATCGCGAGTAAAATCCCGGCCATCAAGTCGCGCGTCCCCCTGCCGGTGGGCGTCGGTTTCGGTATCCGTGACGCGCAGACGGCGCGTGCGGTGGCCGAAGTGTCCGATGCTGTTGTAATTGGCAGCCGTATCGTGCAATTGCTGGAACAGGCGGCGCCCGAAAGCGCTGCCGCGACGCTTACGCGTTTCGTCGCAGAAGTGCGCGAGGCGCTGGATAGCGTCGCTACTGTCCGATAACAGTTAATTTTTGTCTTCTGTAGTGTGAGCGGCGGGCTTGGGCCCGCCGTTTGCGCGATCGTAGACCCCAGAAGGATTCAATATGAGCTGGCTCGATAAACTGCTGCCGCCGAAAATCAAACAAACCGACCCGAAGAACCGCAAGGGGATTCCGGAAGGCCTGTGGATCAAGTGCCCGTCGTGCGAAGCCGTGCTGTACCGCAACGACGTCGAGGCCAATCTGCATGTTTGCCCGAAGTGCGACCACCACATGCGCATCGGCGCGCGTGAGCGGCTCGATGGCCTGCTCGATCCGGAAGGCCGCTACGAAATCGGCCAGGAAATCGTCCCGGTCGACGCGCTCAAGTTCAAAGACAGCCGCAAGTACCCGGACCGTCTGAAAGAAGCGATGGACGACACCGACGAAACCGACGCGATGGTCGTCATGGGCGGTGCGATCCATACGCTGCCGGTGGTGGTGGCCTGCTTCGAGTTCTCGTTCATGGGCGGCTCGATGGGCTCCGTGGTCGGCGAGCGTTTCGTGCGCGGCGCGCAGAACGCGCTCGAACAGAAAGTGCCGTTCATCTGTTTTACCGCTTCGGGCGGCGCGCGGATGCAGGAAAGCTTGCTCTCGCTGATGCAAATGGCGAAGACCACGGCCATGCTGACGAAGCTCGCCGAAGCCAAACTGCCGTTCATCTCCGTGCTGACCGACCCGACCATGGGCGGCGTATCGGCCAGTTTCGCGTTCCTCGGCGACGTGGTGATCGCGGAACCGAAGGCGCTGATCGGCTTTGCCGGCCCGCGCGTGATCGAGCAAACCGTGCGCGAGAAACTGCCGGAAGGCTTCCAGCGCGCCGAGTTCCTGTTGACGAAGGGCGCGATCGACATGATCGTCGACCGTCGCAAGCTGCGTGAAGAGATCGCCCAGTTGATGGCGCTCCTGAGCCATCAGCCGGCTGACGCGGTGGCGTAAGCCGGCGTCACGGTGAATCGTCGCTGCGCTTCTCAAGCGTGAGCAACGCCGGAAAAGCAGTAAAACAGCGCGCCGCGTGAGTGATCAAGCGGCGCGCTGTCATTTCCGGGATAATCACGGTCTCGCAACGCAGCGCCGGCTGCAAACGACGGCCAGCGCGGGCAGCCTCCGGTTTCCGCGCATAAACCCGTCCGGCAGACCCGGCTCTGGCCGCAGCCGCAGCCGAACGGCGCACATTCGCAACACTGCCAAACCGATTCACTCGCGATTCATCCGATGACCACATTCCCCACCCTCGACGCGTGGCTCACGCACCTTGAATCCGCGCATCCGGTCGGCATCGACATGGGTCTCACCCGCATCACCCAGGTGCGTGACGCGCTGCAACTGTCGTTCGCATGTCCGGTCATCACCGTCGGCGGCACCAACGGCAAGGGTTCGACGTGTGCGATCCTCGAATCCATTCTGCTGCGCGCGGGTTACACGGTGGGCTGCCATACGTCGCCGCACCTGCTGTCGTTCAACGAGCGAGCGCGGGTGAATGGCGAAATGGCGAGCGACGCGGATCTGCTGCCGCATTTCGAAGCCGTCGAAGCCGCGCGCCTGAGCCTCGCCGAGCCGGTCACGCTGACCTACTTCGAATTCACGACGCTGGCGATCATGAGCCTGTTCGCTTCGCGCGGACTCGACGCGGTGATTTTCGAAGTCGGTCTTGGCGGCCGCCTCGATGCGGTGAATATCCTCGATACGGATTGCGCGATCATCACCAGCATCGATATCGATCACACGGACTATCTGGGCGACACGCGCGAGAAAATCGCTTTCGAAAAAGCCGGCATTTTCCGTCCAGGCAAGCCGGCGATCTGTGCGGACCCGGTGCCGCCGCAATCGCTGATCGATTACGCGGAAAAAATCGGCGCGCAATTGTGGCTGTTCGGCCGCGATTTCCGCTATGAAGGGCAGGCCGGCAGCGAGCGCCAGCAATGGAGCTACATCGGCCCGACCATGCGGCGTTCGGCGCTGGCCTATCCGGCGCTGCGCGGCGCGAATCAACTGATCAACACGTCGGCGGCGCTCGCCGGTCTCGAAGCGTTGCGCGACCGCTTGCCGGTGTCGGCGCAGGACATCCGCCTCGGCCTCGCCAACGTTGAACTGCCGGGGCGTTTCCAGGTGCTGCCGGGCAAGCCGGCCATCGTGCTGGATGTCGGCCACAATCCGCACGCCGCGGCTGTGCTGACGCAAAACCTCGGCAACATGGGTTTTTTCCCGTACACCTACGCGGTGTTCGGCGCGATGCGCGATAAGGACATTGCCGGCCTGTTGTCGCATCTGAAGGGCGAAATCGACCACTGGTGCGTGACCGATCTGCCAACGCCGCGGGCGGCTTCAGCGGAAGAGCTCGAAGCGGCCTTGCGCGAGCAGGGCGTGGGCGAGAGCGCCGACAGCAGCGTGACGCGCTACGCAACGCCGGCCGAGGCTTTCCAAGACGCGCTAAAACGAGCGTCAGAGAATGATAGAATCGTGGTTTTCGGCAGTTTCTATACGGTAGCGGGCGTCATGGCCTACCGTAAATCGCAGCAACACTGAACGGGCGCCAGCCTCGAACCAAGCGATTCATGGGAATTTTCTCGTTCGGCAAGAAAGACGACGCGCCCACCCGGCGCGGCGCAAACACCAGTTCCACCCGCGCCGCCCGTGGCGAGCGCGTGGAGCGGCGGACCCGCCGCACGGAGCGCACCGTCGACGCCGATGCGATGCTGCTCGACCCTACGTTGCCGGAAAAGCAGCGAGCGCGTCGCCGCCTCGTTGGCGCTATCGCGATGGTCGTGGCCGCGGTCGTCGTCTTGCCAATGGTGCTGGACTCGCATCCCAAGCCCGTTACAGACGACATTTCCATCGACATTCCAAGCCGCCCCGCGCCGAAACTCGCCAAAGCCGAGGAAGACACGCAGGCCGGTGTAGCACCCGACAATCCCACGCCGGACGCGGCACTTGCCGCGTCCGGCCTTGCACCGGCTACGGCAGCGAAACAGGGCCAGTCCGGCGCCACGAAGCAGCCGGGCGCGGAAACGAACGCAACGGCAGCGTCCGCGGCCAGGCCGGTGGTGAAACCGCAGGCGCCGTCCGTCGCTGCCAACACCACGCCAGCGGCGCCCGCTGCGGCCGCCAAGCCGGCCAAACCGCCGGTCACGCATAACGCCGCGACCGCTCCCGCCACTCCGGCGCCGACCGCTCAGGCCCCGCACTCCGACGACACCAACACGGCCGCCGGCGCGGACGCGAATTCCGGCACGCCGGCTTCGCCGCCGGGCAGCCGTTTCGCCGTGCAACTCGGCGCGTTTGCAAACGACACCAACGCGCGTAGTTGGGCAGCCAAGTTGAAAGCGGCGGGCGTGCCCGCATATACCGAACATCGGAAGCAGGCTGACGGCTCCACGCTCACGTTGCTGCGAGCCGGGCCGTTCGCCGACCGTGCGGCGGCAAGCGCCGCCATTGCAAAGGTGCGCGAGGCCGGCTTGATGTCGGGCGCGACCAGCGGCGCTACACAGTAAGCCGGCGATGTTCACTGCCTTCGACTACGCTGTAATGGCGGTGATCGGTTTGTCGGCGCTGCGCGGCACATGGCGCGGGTTTTTGTCGGAGATATTCGGGCTGATCGGCTGGATTGCGGCGTTTTTCATTGCTTGCCGCTTTGTGGGTTACGTCGTGCCGTTGATCCCGTCCAACTGGCCGGGCGGCGCGTTGACCCAGTGGCTGCTGGCCTTCGCGCTGGTGGTGATCGGTGTGGTGCTGGTGGCGAGCGTGTTGAATGCCCTTCTGAGCCGCATCGTGCAGGCAACCGGCTTGAGCGGCGTGGACCGCTCGCTCGGTTTGATGTTCGGCCTCGTGCGCGGGGTCATTCTGGTGCTGATTCTGGTCGCCCTGGCTGGCTTGACCGAACTGCCCCAACAGGAATTCTGGCGCAACGCCTTGCTTCGGCCCTATGCGGTCGAGGGCGTGCACGTAATGAAACCGCTGCTTCCCGAGACGCTGGCTGCTTACGTCCGAGTGTGACGATCAGGCGAGTGGTTAGGGAACCGCAGCAGGACTCCGGCGCAAACCGGCTGCCTTTACGTTCGGTCGCGTAGCTTTGCGAACGCCCCGAAGGGCGTTCCTCGGGACGCCATCGCAGGCAGCGGCCGCCATGACGAATTTCGTACCTTTGAAGGACATGCCATGTGCGGCATCGTAGGCGTAGTTTCCCACTCTCCGGTCAATCAGCTGATCTATGACAGCCTGCTGCTTCTGCAGCACCGCGGTCAGGACGCCGCCGGCATCGCGACGGCGAACGGCAGCAATTTCCACATGCACAAGGCGAACGGCATGGTGCGCGACGTGTTCCGCACGCGCAACATGCGCAGCCTGCCCGGCACGACCGGTATCGGCCAGGTCCGCTATCCGACCGCTGGTTCCGCGTCGAGCGAGGAAGAAGCCCAGCCGTTCTACGTGAACGCGCCGTTCGGCATTATCCTTGCGCACAACGGCAATCTGACCAACTGGCAGCAACTGAAAGATGAGATGTTCCGCATCGATCGCCGCCACATCAATACCAACTCCGACACCGAAGTGATGCTCAACGTGCTCGCGCACGAATTGCAGCTCTCCAGCTCGGGCCTGCAACTCGATCCGGCCGCGCTGTTCAACGCCGTGTCGGGCGTGCATCGCCGGGTGCGCGGTTCGTACGCGATTGTGTCGCTGATCGCCGGTTACGGCCTGCTGGGCTTCCGCGACCCGTTCGGCATCCGCCCGCTGTGCCTCGGCAAGCAGGAAACGGCCGAAGGCGTCGAGTGGATCCTCGCGTCGGAGTCGGTGGCGATCGAAGGTATCGGCTTCGAATTCGTGCGCGACGTGGCGCCGGGCGAAGCGATTTTCATCGACCTCGAAGGCAATCTGCACTCGCAGCAATGCGCGACGAACCCAAGCCTGAACCCCTGCATTTTCGAACTCGTGTATCTCGCGCGTCCGGATTCGGTGCTCGACGGCGTGCCAGTGTACAACGTGCGTCTGCGCATGGGCGACTACCTCGCCGAGAAGATCAGGCGCGAGTTGCCCGACGTCGCGATCGACGTCGTGATGCCGATTCCCGATTCGTCCCGTCCGGCCGCCATGCAGGTCGCGAAAAAGCTGGGCGTGGAATACCGCGAAGGTTTCTTCAAGAACCGTTACGTCGGCCGCACCTTCATCATGCCCGGTCAGGCCGTGCGTAAGAAGTCGGTGCGCCAGAAGCTGAACGCGATGGGCATCGAGTTCAAGGGCAAGAACGTGCTGATCGTCGACGACTCGATCGTGCGCGGCACCACGTCGCATGAAATCGTGCAGATGGCGCGCGATGCCGGCGCGAACAAGGTGATCTTCGCTTCGGCGGCGCCGCCGGTGAAGTTCCCGAACGTCTACGGTATCGACATGCCCACGCGCGGCGAACTCGTCGCCCACGGCCGCTCGGACGACGAAGTTGCGCGCATGATCGGCGCGGACCATCTCGTTTATCAGGATGTCGACGCGCTCAAGCAGGCCGTGCGCGATATCAACCCGGCGCTGAAGGAATTCGAAGCGTCGTGTTTCGACGGTAACTACGTGACCGGCGACGTCACCACCGAGTACCTGGACCGCATCGAAACCGCGCGTCTCGCACCGTCCTCGCAATCGGACCGCGACGCCGCAAGCGAAGCGCTCGACGGCGGCGGCCCGGCCCGTTCGCAACTGCATCTGCAACTGTCGGTAGGTTGAGCGCGGGCTGAACGGTTCCGCTTCCGGTGCGGCACGCTGCACGCCACGCCGGGAGCGTGTTAGCATGACGGCTTGCGTCGATTTGATCTCAGCTTGCGGACGCGGGGCAACCCGAAACAGCTAAAGCGAAGGGTGGAAAAGCCACACTCATCCGCCTCCGCTCCAGCTTTCCCCCGCACATGAAGCCCGCTTATGCCGACGCAAAAGCGGGCTTTTTTGTTGCTGCCGTTCGGCCTGTACGCTCGATTCATTGCATCTGAGCCGCACACGCCGAACGCAGCCACATGGAACATTGGAAACCAGAACCAACATGGACGACTCCCTGAACTTCGATACGCTGGCAGTCCGCTCGGGCACGGTGCGCAGCGACTTCAACGAACATTCGGAAGCGATTTTCCTGACCTCGAGTTTCGTGTTCGCGAGTGCCGCGGACGCCGCCGAGAAATTCAAGAACTCCGAAGACAACTACACCTATTCGCGCTTCACGAACCCGACCGTTTCGATGTTCCAGGATCGCCTGGCCGCGCTCGAAGGCGGCGAAGCCTGCATGGCGACGGCCTCGGGCATGGCCGCGATCATGTCGGTGGTGATGTCGGCGTTGCAGGCGGGCGACCATCTGGTGAGCTCGCAGGCACTGTTCGGCTCGACGCTCGGCATGTTCTCGCAGATCTTCAGCAAGTTCGGCATCACGACGACGTTCGTCGATCCGACCGATCTGGACGCGTGGAAGAATGCCGTGCGCCCGGAGACGAAGATGTTCTTCCTCGAAACGCCGTCGAATCCACTGACCGAAGTCGCCGATATCGAAGCGATCGGCAAGATCGCCAAGGCATCGAACGCGCTGTTCGTGGTCGACAACTGCTTCTGCAGCCCGGCCTTGCAACAGCCGCTGAAGCTCGGCGCGGACGTCGTGATGCATTCGGCCACCAAGTTCCTCGACGGTCAGGGCCGCGTGCTGGGCGGCGCGCTGGTCGGTTCGAAGCAGTTCATCATGGAGAAGGTGTTCCCGTTCGTGCGCAGCGCCGGGCCGACGCTGTCCGCCTTCAACGCGTGGGTGCTGCTCAAGGGCATGGAAACGCTATCGCTGCGCGTTGAAAAGCAGTCGGCGAATGCGCTTGAAATCGCGCGCTGGCTGGAAACGCATCCGGCCGTGAATCGCGTGTTCTATCCGGGGCTGGAATCGCATCCGCAGCATGCGCTGGCCATGCGCCAGCAGAAAGCGGGCGGCGCGATCCTGTCGTTCGAGTTGAAGGGCGACACGCCCGAGCAGATGCGCGCGAATGCATGGCGCGTGATCGACAACACGAAGATCTGCTCGATCACCGGCAATCTCGGCGATACGCGCACCACTATCACGCACCCGGCCACGACCACGCATGGTCGCGTGACGCCGGAAGCGCGCGCGGCGGCGGGCATCAGCGAAGGCTTGATCCGTCTTGCTGTGGGTCTGGAGAACGCCGGCGATATCCGCGGCGATCTGGAGCGCGGACTGGCGGGTTGAGTGAAGGTCAGAGCGAAAGCTCGATGCAGGGCAAGCGGGCCGCGCTGTCAGGCGGCTCGCGCAATAACACCCAGAGCAGTAAGACTGCGGCGCAGCAAAAACACAGCGTAGTAAAGACTCAGCGAAGCAAAAACACAGCGCAGTGAAAACTCAGTGGCGCAGCGCGCGCCACTGACCGGGCGCCAGCCTGAAACGCCGCGTGAACGCGTGCGTATAGGCGCTCTGATCGCCAAAGCCGATGTCCAGCGCGATATCGGTCAACGAAAGCCGCGGGTCAGCCAGCAACGCGAGCGACGTATCGAGCCGCAGACGCTGCAGATAGCGATGCGGTGTCTCGCCGAAAGCCTCGATAAAAAGCTGATGAAAGCGCCGCATGCCGAACCCGCAATGGGCGGCGAGGTCGGCGATCCGCACGGGCTCCGACAAATGCGCGCGCAGCCAGCGGTCGATGCGCGCAAAGTCGAGACCGGCGCCTGCTGCCTGCGCGCCGGCCGTCGTGCCCGCGTCGGCCACCAACGCCGCGCCGAGCCGCGCGGCTGCGTCCCAATGAAAACGCCGTGCGTCCAGATCATTGCCTTGAGCGCCGCCGGCAGCGTGCGCCGCGATGCGATGCACGAGTTGCGTCAGCGAGCCGTCGACCGCGACCGCCCGCGCACGGTCGAAAAGCCGTTCCGGCACGGCCAGCGACGAAGCCGGCAAGTCCAGCACCAGCTGCCGGTTCTCGCCGACGCCCGCGTAATCGTGCCGTGCGCCCGCCGGAATGAGCCACGCGGAGCCGGCGTCGATCTGATGCGCGACGCCGTGTACCGTCATGACCATCGCGCCGTCGAGCCCGAGCACGACCTGGTGAAAGTCGTGCACGTCCGAGGCCTCGATCGCGCCGTAGCGGCGCAGGGAAACGCTAGGCGCGGTGACGGCGGCGTGACTCATCGGCGATACGCGGTAACAGGGAACAGCGAAAACTCAGACGCCGAGCAATTCGACTTCGAACACGAGCGTCGCATTCGGCGGAATCACGCCGCCCGCGCCGCGCACGCCGTAGCCGAGTTGCGGCGGGATGGTCAGTTTGCGGGTGCCACCAACCTTCATGCCTTGCACGCCTTCGTCCCAGCCCTTGATGACCATGCCGCCGCCCAGCACGAAAGCGAACGGATCATTGCGGTCCTTGCTGGAGTCGAACTTCTGGCCGTCGGTCAGCCAGCCGGTGTAGTGGACGCTGACGGTCTTGCCGGCCACTGCCTCGGCGCCGGTGCCTTCAACGATGTCTTCGTATTTCAAACCGGATTCGGTAGTCACAGACATGTGTCGCTCCTCAGATCAAAAACGTAAAAACCGACATTGTAGGCGTGTTGACGCCGCGTCGCCGAGGATTGCCGCGTGGCACGCGGATTGCGTGAATGCGGGTCGTCCGGCAAGGCTGGTCGCGCTGGATGGCATGCCTATAATGGGGCTTCTTTCAATCATCATGCACCGCCTGAGAGGGCTCGATCGTGACAACGTCTTCAACCGGAACTGCTGGCGAAAAGCCGGTGCCTTCCGGCTTCGCCGTATCCGAACGCACCGCGCTTCTGCGCGCGGAAACCGCGCTGTTCATGCGTGATTATGTGCTGTCGCTGGTGTCGCACGACCTGCGTGGTCCGTTGAACGCCATTCATAGCTGGGCGTACGTGCTGGAGCGCAAGCTCGACGCGAACGACCCCAACGCGCAGCGCGCCGTTACTGGCATTCGCAATGGCGTGGATCAGCAGGTCAAGCTGCTCGAAACGATCGTCGACGCCACGCGCGCCGAGACCAAATCATTGGCGCTTGCCTACGCGCAGTTTTCCCTGCATCCGTTAATCGAAGAAACGGTAGAAGAAATCCGCTCGGGTCTGGGTCGCGCGCGCGGCGTGGAAGTCACGGTCGACTCGCAACTGGCCACCGAGCAACTCAACGGCGACCGGGAGCGCCTTGCCGCCGCGCTATGGCTGATGCTCATGTTCGCGGTCGAAACGAGCGCGGAAGGCGCGACGATCACCCTGGTCACGAAAGCGGATACGAATGCATGGCACGCTAGCGTCAAGTACGAGGCCAACAGCACCGCGTTGGAGGATCCCGCCTTGCCGCATGTGCTCGAAGCGTTTGCCCGCAAGCAGGCGCGCGAGCCGCGCGAAGCGAAGCGGATCGCGTGGGTGCTGGCGCTGTGCAAGCGCGTTGCCGAAGCGCACGGCGGCAGTTTCGAGCAAGGCGACGCAACAGGCAGCGACACAGCCGCGCTCGCTCTGCGCGTGCCGCTGAGCGCAACGGCGCCGAAATGAACGGTTCGACTCAGCCGCGTACTCCGCGCGATTAGTTTTCACAGAGCTTTCACCCTCTATACTGACAACTTTTGTTGCCGGAGCTTGCCGCTTTGATTCAGGTCGTCGCCCTTATTGGTGCGTTGTTTCTCGTCGCCCTCAACGGCTTCTTTGTGGCCGCTGAATTCGGTCTGGTCAAACTGCGGCAGACGCGCGTGCAAAGCCTTGCCGCCGCGCATGGCATGCGCGGACGTCTGCTCGGCAAGGTGCACGGACGCCTCGACGCCTATCTCTCCGCGTGCCAGTTGGGCATTACGCTGGCGTCGCTCGGGCTTGGCTGGATCGGCGAGCCCGCGTTCGCGGAACTGCTCACGCCGGTCTTCAGCCTGCTCGGCGTCGAATCGGAGAAACTGATCCACGGTATCTCGCTCTTCTTCGCGTTCTCGTGCATATCGTTTCTGCACATCGTGGTGGGCGAACTCGCGCCCAAGTCGCTGGCGATTCGCGAGGCGGAGAAAGTCTCGCTATGGGCCGCCACGCCGCTGTATGGCTTCTACTGGGCAATGTATCCGGCGATCTGGGTGCTCAATACGAGCGCCAACGCTGTGCTCAAGCTAGCCCGGCTCGACGCGGACCACGGCCACGACTCGCACTACTCGACCGACGAACTCAAGCTGATCCTGCGCGGTCGCCGCGCCAACGTCGCCACGGAGCTGGGTTCGCCGGAGGGAGCCTACAGCCAGGATGAGTGGAACACGATCGCGCACTCGCTGGACTTTTCGCGCATGACCGTGTCGGACCTCATGCGTCCGGCCTACGAAATGGTCGGCCTGCGGCGTGATCTGCCGTTGCGGGAAAACATGCAGGTGGTGGCGCAGCACCGCTTCAGCCGCTATCCGCTGTTCGAAGACGCATCCGGCGAACGCGTGGCCGGCATGATCCATTTGAAGGACTTGCTGCTGGCCCGCCACGCGGGCAGCACGCTCGAGGATCTTTCCAAATACGCGCGCCCGGTGCAGTACGTCATGCCGGATCTGCCGGCGCTGGAACTGTTTCGCCGCTTCCGCAAGGGCGCGCCGCACTTCGCGCTGGTCGGCCACAAGCGGGAGAAGCCGATCGGTTTCCTGACGCTCGACAATCTGCTCGGCGCACTGGTCGGCCAGATCCACGACGAATTCCGTCAGGGCGACGCCGACTGGACCCGCATGGACGACGGCACCTTGATGGGCAAGGGCAGTTTGCCGGTGGTCTCGCTGGAACGCGCGTTGGGGATCGATATCGACGAAGGCAAGGCCGAATCGGTTGGCGGCCTCGTCATTCAGGCGCTCAACGATTTGCCGACCGAAGGCCAGCGAGTCGAGTTCGATCGCTTCGACGTGGTGGTCAAGAAAATGAAAGGGCCGCGCATCGTGCTCGTGCGGGTTTATCCGAAAGCTTTCGACGACGAAGGTGGTTAGAGCGCGATAGAGCCGTGCCGGATTCCACTTTGCGCTGAATCCGGCAGAGCGCGCAGCAGCATCGCGCAGGTAGAATTGGCCTCCACACCATTGGGGGCGACATGGGATATCTGCTGGTGCTGTGCGTGGGATTACTGGCCGGCATGTTGAGCGGCGTGGTCGGCACCGGCTCGTCGATGATGCTGATGCCCGTCCTCGTGATGCTGTTCGGTCCGCAAGAGGCGGTGCCGATCATGGCGATCGCCGCAATCATGGGCAACTTCGGCAAGGTTCTCGCGTGGTGGCGCGAGATCGACTGGCGGGCGTGCGGCGCCTACTGCGCGACCGCAGTGCCGGGCGCGGCGCTGGGCGTGCGAACGCTGCTCGCATTGCCGCCTCATGCCGTCGAAATTGCATTGGGACTCTTCTTTGTCGCGATGGTGCCCACGCGGCGGTGGCTCGCGCGGCGGGCCATCAGGTTCTCGCTCTGGCAGCTTTCGATGATTGGCGGCGTGGTGGGTTTTCTCACCGGAATCGTCGTCTCCACCGGGCCGATCACGGTGCCCGTGTTCATGTCCTATGGCCTCGTGAAAGGCGCTTTTCTCGCCACCGAAGCGGCGGGCTCACTGACCGTCTACGCCTCCAAAGTCGCGGTTTTCAACCATTTCGGCGCTTTGCCTTTGCACGTGGTGATCGACGGCTTGATCACCGGCTCCGCGCTGATGGTTGGGTCGTTTGCCGCGCGGATAATCGTGGTCCGGATGAGTCCCGCCACCTTCAAACTGGTCGTCGACGGTTTGATGCTGTCGTCGGGGCTTTCGTTACTGTGGGCCGCGGGCCGCTAGCTTGAACGATCGGCCTGGACGACTGAGGCCTCAAACACTCACCGAAAATCGCGCCCGCTTCCGGACCCGCCAATCTCGCAGATCAACTGCGCGGCACGCCGTCCTCTACCAACACCGCAATCGGCATGGCGGCCAGCGCATCGCGCAGATACAACAGCCCCTTCTCGTCGACCTTCGGCGCGGCGGGACTCAGCCAGTCGAACAGCGCTCTCGCGGACAGATCGGATGGCATCTCCACCGCCGTGTCCTCCCATTTCGCGGGATCGACCATTGGCAGATCGCCTTGCTCGCCGAGCAAACCGGCAGCGAGCCGGCTCGCCACCACCACGGCCCATGCATTGCCGTGGCGGCGCGCAAACGCGATCACACTCGACGCGTGCTTGCCGCGCGCGGCGAGCGGCAGATATTCGCTCTGACTCAACAACTCCGGCAAATGCGCCCGCAACGCGAGCACGCGTTGCACTACCGCGAGCTTCACGCGTCCATCATGCCAGCCCGGTAGGAATTCCGATGGCGGCGTTTGGGCGAGCCACGCCTCGCGTTTGGCGAAATCGACGGGCCGGCGATTGTCCGGATCGACCAGGCTGAAGTCCCACAACTCGGTGCCCTGATAAAGATCGGGAATCCCAGGCGATGCCAGTCGCAATACCGTCTGCTGCAAACTATTGAGCGCACCCGCGCGCCCAATTCGCGCGACGAAGGCGGACAATTCCTTCAGGAATCCATCGCGCCGCTGCGGAGCGAGAATGTCGAACAGGAAGTCACGGCAACCGGCCTCGTACGCTTCGTCGGGCGCGAGCCAGTTGGTTTGCAGCTTGGCTTCGCGCAACGCCTTCAACTGCCATTGCGCGACGCGTTCGGCCAGTTCCTTTACGCCGGCTTCGTCGTCCGGTTGCAGATCCGGTGGCCAGCAACCCACCAGCGTTTGATACAGCATGGCTTCGGCGGCGGGGCCGGGCGCCCAGTCGTAGCTCGTGTCCTGGCCAACACTGCTGACCGGCTTGCCGTCCAGCGCACGACGATGCGGCGCATTCAGCGTGGACCATGCGCGTAGCGTCGCGCTCCACTCGTGGGCAATCTCGCTCAGCACAGCGAGCCGCGCGCGCACGTCTTCGCCACGTTTGTGATCGTGGGTGGCCGTCGCGAGCATGGCGTGAGGGAAGCGCTGCGACCGTTCGAGATTCGCCGCGTGAAACCGTTCGACCGACAACGCGAACTCGCCCGGGTCCGAGCCGACTTCGTTGCGCGACAACAGCCGGCCATAGCGATAGCACGCTGTGTCCTCCACTGCTTTCGCCGCGACCGGCGCGGTCAACTGCGCAAACAGCGTCTGCGCGGTGCGTCGCGCGGAACCGGCATGGCTCGGCGGCACGCCATTCTGACCGGGTTGCGTCGGCAGGCCGCTTCGTCCGGTGGGCGCTTCTTCGGCGCTGCCGCCGAGCCACGCATTCACGCGTTCGAGCGTGACATGGTCCGCGCGCGAAAGCGACCGTCGCGCGCCCTCCAGAGCCTGCTCGAAGTAGACGTTATCCGCCGTGCTGCGCAGACCGTTCTGCGGATAGATTCGATACACCGGAAAATGCACGACCAGTTCGATCAGCACACGACGCAGCGTGGTGAAGGTGAAGTCGCGCGTGGTTAGCGAATCGCGGGCAATGCGATGCAATGCCCGCGCTGCGCGGTCGAGTTCCGCCGCGAGGTTTTCGGCGAGGATCTGGCGGCGCGCGGCGAGCGCTTCGTCTGCGAAAAGACCGCTGCGGCCGGTCAGTTCGGTCCACGTCTGCGCGAGCGGCGCGGCACCGGCCGGATCGTGCAGCAGCGCGCCGACGTCGCTCATGAAGTCGTAGCCGGTCGTGCCGTCTACCGGCCAATCGTCGCGCAGCGGTTCGCCACGACCGAGAATTTTTTCGACTACCACATACGGCGCGGTATCACGCAGTTCCGTGAGACGCTGCCGCAAACGCTGACAGTATTCACGCGGCTCGGCGAGGCCGTCCACGTGGTCGATTCGCAAGCCGTCCACCACGCCTTCCTGATACAGCCGGAAAGGCAGCGCATGTACCGCCTCGAACACCTCGGGCCGTTCCACACGCACCCCGGCAAGTGTGGAGATGTCGAAGAAACGCCGCCAGTTGACCTCGTCGGACGCGGTGCGCCACCACGCAAGACGGAAGTGTTGCCGCTCGATCAGCCGATGCAGGCGGTCGCGCGTTACCGGGTCGTCCGGAGAATACGTTTCGAGTACGAACTCGATCGCCGAGCCGCCGTTCTGCACGACGAATTCGCGCAGCATGTCGCGGCCTTCGGCGGCGCGCGGATGATCGGTGGGCTGGGTGGTCAGTCCGTGGAAGCGCTCGGCGAGCGCGGTGAGATCGGGACGGTCGGCGCTTTGCAGGATCGACGCGTAGTCGATTGGGCACACCGGAAACACGTGTGGTCCATAGCCGATATAAAAACGCCCTATGTCGGCCGCGAAATGCAGCGCAATGCGGCCGGCGGCCAGTTCCTCGCCGTACGGCGCACCGAGCGTGGGCAGCAGCACCTTGCCGCGCAACGCCGGATCGGGCGAATGCCAGTCCACGTCGAAATGGCGGGCATAAGCGCTGTGACGGCCCCATTCGAGGATGTCGAGCCACCAGGCATTGCTGGCGCCGCCGACGCCCATATGGTTCGGCACCGTGTCGATGATCAGCCCCATGTCGCGCGCGCGCAGTTTGTCGACGAGGCGCTTTAGAGCCGCCTCGCCGCCGCATTCGGCGCTGACCTGGGTGTAGTCGACGGTGTCGTAGCCGTGCATGGAGCCCGGCTCGGCGGTCGTGACGGGCGACGCGTATACGTGACTGATGCCGAGCTCGGCGAAGTAGTCGACATGCTTGGCGGCGTCGTCGAAGGTGAAGCCTCGATGGAACTGGAGTCGAAGCGTGGAGCGCGGGACGGTCATGGCGTATCAGGCTCCGAAGAAGCGTTGGAAGAAGGAACCGAGGCGGCCGCGGCGCGGCGCTCGCGATCGACCGCGAGCAGGCGGTCGCAGAAGGTGTCGTTCTGGAACAGTTCGTCGACCGGCAGCGTGACGCGGCGGCGCCAGTTCGGATGCTCGTCGATCGAGCCGGGCAAATTAGGCTGCTCGACCTGCGCGAGCAGATCCTCTAGCGGAAACGTCACTAGCGGGCCGGGCGTGGCGGCCACGAAAGCGAGCGCTTCGTCCACCGGCGCGCTGTCGGGCGGCGGCGCAGGGACGTCGTGCGCGGCCACGCCGGCCTGCTGGAACGCGTGCCACAGCAATGCGCGATCTTTCGCGCGCTCTTCCTGGGCGGCTTCCTCTGGATCGCGGCCGTCGGCGCGCGCCATTGTCTGGCCGATCCGGTTGCGCCACGTGATGTCGCTGCCGCGCCACCAGCCGGCGACCGTCGGCAGATCGTGCGTGGTCGTGGTGCCGACCGCATTGCGGTCCCAGGCTTGGGGCGGCTTGAACCCCTTGCCGTCGTGCGCGCTTTCGAACCACAGCACGCGAATGCCGGCAATGCCGTGCTCTTCGAGCCGCTCGCGAAAACCGGGCGGCACGGTGCCGAGATCTTCGCCGATCACGATTGCGCGGTGCCGCCACGATTCGAGCGCGATCAGACGCAGCAGGTCTTCGAGCGGATAGCGGAGATACGCGCCGTTACGTGCGCTTTCGCCTTCCGGCACGAGCCACAGCCGCCGCAAGCCGAGAATGTGATCGATGCGGATGCCGCCGGCATGCGCGAAGGCCGCGCGCAGCATGTCGATGAAGGCGGAGAAGCCCTGCATGCGCATGGCGCGCGGCGAGAACGTGGTAAGCCCCCATGCCTGGCCGGCCTGGTTGAACAGATCCGGTGGCGCGCCGACCGACACGCCTTGCAGCATGTCGTCGCGATACGACCATGCATGACTGCCGGCGCTATCGCAGCCGACCGCGAGGTCGGCGATCAGGCCGACCGCCATGCCGGCTTCGCGCGCCGCGTGCTGCGCGTGCGACAACCCCTTGGCGGCGAGCCATTGCAGAAACAGATGGAAATCGACCTCGTGACGATTGGCCTCGGCAAAAGCTTCGACTTCCGGGCTGCGCGGATCGCTCAGCGCTTCGGACCAGTTACGCCAATGTCCATTGCCGCCTTCTTGCGAGAGTTGCGCCGCCTGCAGCGCTTCGAAGCGCGCGTGATCTTCGAGCGCGCGTCCGGCCCGTTCGCAGAAGCCGTGAAATTCCAGCGCGCGCGGCGTGTTCTGCGCGCGTTCGTCCACACAGAACCGCTCGTACAGCGCGCGCAAAACCTTCAGCTTCAGGACGACCGCGCTCGGCCAGTCGATCAACGGCAGGTCTTCGAGTTTCGACCAGGCGTCGCCGGCCTGCGCGGCTTCGAGCGCGGCCTGGGCCACGTCCGTGCCGAACACGGCGGCGGGATCGATATGCGTGACGTTCAGCCACAAACGCGACGACGGCGAATATGGACTGAAGCGGTTCGGTTCCGCGCTGAACATCGCGTGAGTCGGGCTGACGGCGAGCGCGTGCGCGCCACGCTTCGCGCTTTCGACGGCGATCTGCGCAAGCGCCGAATAGTCGCCGATGCCGCCGTCGCCGATGCGGCGCAAGCCGTACAACTGTGCGGCGATGCCCCACAGTGGCGGCGCGGCTTTGTCGCGGCCGGCGTCGTCATCTTGCAGCGTGCGCCACGCGTCGGCGGCGGTGTAGCAGCGCGGCGGCGCGACGGCGAGCGTCACGCGTTGCTCGTTGATCACGAGCGTGTGATAGCCGGGCTCGTCGATCGGTGCAAGCAGGGCTTCCTCGCCTTTGGGCGCCGTGAACCGGCCGTCGATGATCGAGCCGCTTTCGAGCTCGATCCGGTAATGGCTGCCCGATCTGATCGCCGCAGCGGGCAGGGCGATGCCGCGGCCGACCTCCGCGGTCATCAGCGGCGGCAGTTTGCGGCCCGATAGTTCGGCCTCCAGCACGGCCGAACTCTGGCGGATTTGCGTCGCGTTACCGCACGGCAAACCCATCCGCTCGAGCAGCACGGCTAGCGTGTTCTCGGGCACATGTTGCGTCGTATGGTGCGCGTCCTGCCACTCCACCTCGAAACCGGCGCGCGCGGCAAGATTGACGATGGTGTCGGTATGGCGTCGGGTAATCACGCGTGGCGCTCCTGTTGGCTGGCAATGCGCGCATCGTGGTGGATGGCATAGTCGCTGACGTCGCCGGTCAGCCACGCGACGAACGCGTGCGCGGGCAACACCTTGACGTCGACCTGTTCGCGCACGCGCGGCGGCGTTTCGAAAATCACTTTGCCGGCCGGCAGGTCGGCCAGCGCGACGTTTTCTTTCGAGAGATTCAGCGCGATCGACAACGTCTCGCCGTCGGCAAGTTTCCAGCGGGCGATCAGCGCATTGGCATCGCCCCCGTTCGCGGCGCTCAGCACGGTTACGCCGCATGCCTTGCTGTGTTTCAGGCGCGGTGTGATCAGCTTCGCGCGTACGGTCAGCGCGGATTTGTAGAAGTGCATCCAGTCGAGTCGGTCTTTTGCTTCGTCGTCGGTGTGCTGCGACGTTTCATCCGGCGCGGGCGGCGACGATGTCGCGAAGGTTTTCACGTCGTTCGGATCGGGAATCTGTGCGCGCCGTTTCTCGTCGCTGAACGATGAAAAACGCGCGAATTCACGGCGCCGGCCTTCGCGGACCGCGTCGGCGAGATCGCCCGTGTAGTCGGTGAAAAACAGGAACGGCTGCGTGGAGCCGTATTCCTCGCCCATGAAGAGCAGCGGGATTTGCGGCGACAGCAGAAGCAAACCGGTGGCGGCGCGCAGCGCTTCGTCCGAGGTCAGTTTGCGCAGGCGCTCGCCGAATGCGCGGTTGCCGATCTGGTCGTGGTTCTGCAGGAACATCACGAAAGAAGTCGGCGGTAAATGTGTGCTCGCTTCGCCGCGCGGCTTGCCGTCATGAATCGGCGACGGGTCGCCCTGATAGGCGAAGCCTTCCGATAGCACACGCGCGAGCCGGCGGATCGGCTGGTCCTCATATGCGTGGTAATAACCTTCCGTTTCGCCGGTCAGCAGCACGTGCAAGGTGTTGTGCGCGTCGTCGTTCCACTGCGCGTCGAAATGGGTTTCCAGCAGGTTCGCGCTGTTGTGTTCGTTTTCCAGCACCAGATGCACATGCCGGCCGTGCTGCACTTTGGCGCGGATATGATCGGACAATTCGCGCAGCCAGGCATGATTGTCGATGGCGTGCACCGCGTCGAAACGCAGTCCGTCGATACGATATTCGTTGATCCAGTAAACCGCGTTGTCGGTAAAGAAATCGCTCACTTCACTGCGCTCGAAATCGATGGCTGGCCCCCACGGCGTATGCGTGCCTTCGCGGAAAAACGAGCGGGCGTACTCGTGCAGATAATTGCCGTCCGGTCCGAAGTGGTTATAGACCACGTCGAGAAATACCATGAGACCGAGACCATGCGCGGCGTCGATCAGCGCTTTCAGGTCTTCGGGGCGGCCGTACGCTGAGTCAGGCGCATACGGCAATACGCCGTCGTAGCCCCAATTGTGCGTGCCGGAAAAGTCGTTCAGCGGCATCAGTTCGATCGCGGTGACGCCGAGCGCGGCGAGCTCGGACAGGCGCTTCTGCACGCCCGCATAACCGCCCAAGGTGCCGACGTGCAATTCGTACAACACCGTTTCTTCCCACGGCCGGCCATGCCAGTTCGTCTGTTCCCAACGGTACGCGCGCGGATCGATGACTTCGCTCGGCCCGTGCACGTCCTGTGGCTGGAAGCGCGACGCCGGGTCGGGCACCGCACGCTCGCCATCCAGCCGGAAGCGATATAGCGTGCCCGCGCCGCTGTCGACGCTGGCTTCGAACCAGCCATTGCCGGCCGGCGTCATGTCGTGCGTGCCTTGCGCGGGTCCGTTCTCGATTTCCACCTGAACGTGCTTGCAGGACGGCGCCCAGAAGCGAAACCGCGTGCGCGGTTTCGCGGCCGTCGCGCCGATCAGTTGCGCGCCGAACGGCAAACAGTGCGCGTGATGATGCGCATGGGGATCAATTGGACTTTCGGACATGATTCGTCACCATTCAGTTTTACTTTCGAGCCGCCTTTAACGCGCCGATCGCACCTGTGATACCTCGCGCGTAACCGGGCGGCCGCCCTGACTGTTCCCGCTTCTCGGCGCCGCCGCCGTCTAGGTGGTCGGCGACGCGTCGCTCGTGGGCGCATGCGCACCCGGATCGGGCGGAAGCGCCGTCAGGAGCCGCGGCCCATGCTGTGCGCCGGGCTTCCAGCCTGCCTGCCAGTCTGCTTCGCCTACCGGCCGCGCGGCCAGCATCACGAGGCTGTGCGCGGCCACTTCGATCTCCGCGACCGCCAGCCGATGCGGTGCGTTCTCCGGTTCAGCAGTGTCTAACAGCACATGCCATTCCAGATGCGGTGCGGGAGGCGTAAACCGCAGTGCTTTCTCGTTGGCGTTGAGCATCATCAACAATACTTCTGTTTCGCCGTTCAAGCCTGGGCCGGCGCGGCGCAATGTGAACGCACGGCCTTCGGGATCCTGCCAGGCTTCGATGGTGAGCGGGTCGCCCCGTTCGTCGAACCAGCCCACATCGAACAGGCCGGGCAACACTTCACGATCGCCGAACAGAAAACGCGTTTCGCGCAGCAGCGGATGTTGCTTGCGCAACGCGATCACACGCGCGACGAATTCGGTCATCTGCCGACCGTCCGGCGATTCCGCGCGCTCCCAGTCGAGCCACGACAGTTCGTTGTCCTGGCAGTACGCATTGTTGTTGCCGTGCTGCGTGCGCAGCGATTCGTCGCCGGCCAGCACCATCGGCGTGCCGAGCGCCATCAGCAGCGTGGCGATCAGCGAGCGGGCCACGCGTTTACGGGTGGCGAGAATCGCCGGGTCGTCGCTCTCGCCTTCGGCGCCCCAGTTGCGGCTGCAGTTTTCGTTGTGGCCGTCGTTGTTGTCTTCGCGATTGGCTTCGTTGTGCTTCTGCTCGTAGGCGGTGACGTCGGCCAACGTAAAACCGTCATGCGACGTGACAAAATTGACCGATGCCCACGGCTTTCTGAAGCGGCGGTTGAACAGATCGGCCGAGCCGGTCAGACGCGCGGCGAGATCGGGCCGCAAGCCGGCGTCGCCGCGCCAGAAACGGCGCACGGTGTCGCGGAAACGGTCGTTCCATTCGCCGAAGCCCGGCGGATGATTGCCGAGCTGATAACCACCCGGCCCGATATCCCACGGCTCGGAAATCAGCTTGCGTTGCGACAGGATCGGATCCTGGCGCAACGCGTCGAAGAAACCGGAGCCGGGATCGAAGCCGTGTTGCTCGCGACCGAGCGTGACGCCGAGATCGAAACGGAAGCCGTCGATATTGAATGCCGTCGACCAGTAGCGTAGCGAATCCATCACCATTTGCAGCACGCGTGGATGCGGCAGATTCACGGTGTTGCCGCAACCGGTGTCGTTGATATGGTGACGTTCGTCGCCGGGAATCAGGCGGTAATAGCTGGCGTTGTCAAGGCCGCGCCACGACACCGTCGGGCCCATCTCGTTGCCTTCGCAGGTGTGGTTGTAGACCACGTCGAGAATGACCTCGATGCCGGCCGCGTGCAACTGGCGCACGGCAATGCGCATTTCGTCGAGCCGGTGCGTGCTGAGGTAGGACGGTTCCGGCGCGAAAAATGCCGCCGAGTTGTAGCCCCAGTAGTTGCGCAGGCCACGTTCCACCAGAAAGCGATCGTTGAGAAACGCGTGCACGGGCAGCAATTCGACCGCGGTCACGCCGAGTTTCAGCAGATGGTCGATGAATTCCGGCGAAGCCAGCGCCGCGAACGTGCCGCGTTCGTGCTGGCGCAAATCGGCGCGCAACATCGAGGCGCCGCGCACATGCGTTTCGTAGACGATGGTTTCGCCCCACGGCACATTCGGCCGCTTGTCGTGCGACCAGTCGAACGCTTCGTCGATCACCACGCATTTCGGCATGGCGGGCGCCGAATCGCGCCGGTCGACGGAAAGGTCCGCGCGATTCGAATGCACGCGGTAACCGAATAGCGCATCCGACCAGCGAAACTGTCCGACCAGCTTGCGCGCGTAGGGATCGAGCAGCAGCTTGTGCGGATTGAAGCGATGCCCATGCTGCGGCTGATACGGCCCGTGCGCGCGAAACCCGTAGGCAGTGCCGGGATGCGCGTTGGGCAGGTAGCCGTGCCAGACTTCGTCGGTGCATTCGGGCAGCGTGTAACGGCGCAACTCCTTGCGCCCGGTGGGATCGAACAGGCAAAGCTCGATTTTTTGCGCGTTCGCCGAGAACACCGCAAAGTTGACGCCGAGGCCATCCCAACTGGCGCCGAGCGGATAGGGCGAGCCGGCAAGAAGCCGGTCGGGCATTGCATGCGACATGATTCCCCTTCCTGTTCTGATTGTTGAACGCTATCGTGGGTCTTCATGCAACGAGCGCGCGGCGCGAAAATGACGCACGCCGCGCGCTCGCCTTACTGCACCTGCGTCAGTCCGCGCGCAATACGATCGTCGCGAGCGGCGGCAGCGTCAGCGCCGCGGAATGCGGCCAGCCGTGGCTCGATTGGGAGTCGGTATGGATCAGCCCGCCGTTGCCCATATTCGAGCCGCCGTAGACGCCGGCGTCCGTGTTGAGTACTTCTACCCAACGTCCGCCGCGCGGCATGCCGATCCGGTAGCCGAGCCGCGGCACCGGCGTCATGTTGCAGACTACGACGAGTTCGCGGCCGGCGCCGTCGGTGCGGCGATAGGCGAAGACGCTGTTGCCGCTGTCGTCGCCGATCAGCCATTCGAAGCCGCCCGGCTCGCAATCGAGCAGATACAGCGCGGGCTCGTCGCTATACAGACGGTTCAGGTCGCGCACCAGCATTTGCACGCCGTGGTGATTCGAATCGTCGAGCAGATGCCAATGCGGCGACGTGTCGTGATTGAATTCCGCCATCTGGCCGAATTCGCCGCCCATGAACAGCAGCTTCTTGCCCGGATGCGTCCACATGAAACCGAAGTACGCGCGCAGATTGGCGAACTTCTGCCACCTGTCGCCGGGCATCTTGCCGAGCAGCGAGCCTTTGCCGTGCACGACCTCGTCGTGCGAGAGCGGCAGCACGAAGCGCTCCGAATACGCGTACACCATGCCGAACGTCATGTTGTGGTGATGGTATTGGCGGTAGACCGGATCTTCTTCCATGTAGTGCAGCGTGTCGTGCATCCAGCCCATGTTCCACTTGAACTGGAAACCGAGGCCGCCGTCTTCGACGCGCGCCGTCACGCCAGGCCACGCGGTCGATTCCTCGGCGATCGTGATCGCGCCCGGCACGCCCGGCACATAGCCCACTTCATGATTCAGGCGCTTGAGGAACGCGATAGATTCGAGATTCTCGCGGCCGCCGTAAATGTTCGGCACCCACTGGTCGGCGGCGCGCGAATAGTCGCGATACAGCATTGACGCGACAGCATCCACGCGCAAACCGTCGACGTGATAGCGCTTCAACCAGGCCAGCCCGGAGGCGATCAGGAACGCGCTCACCTCGTTGCGGCCGAGGTTGTAGATCATCGTGTTCCAGTCCTGGTGATAGCCTTCGCGCGGGTCGGCGTGCTCGTAGAGCGGCGTGCCGTCGAAGTCGATCAGACCATGCGCGTCGTTTGGAAAGTGCGCGGGCACCCAGTCGAGGATCACGCCGAGTCCGGCTTCGTGCGCCTTGTCGACGAACCTCGCGAACTGTTCGGGTTTGCCGAAGCGCGCGGACGGCGCGAACTGCCCGAGCGGCTGATAGCCCCACGATCCGCCGAACGGATGCTCCGCAATCGGCATGAACTCCACATGCGTGAAGCCCATGCTTTTCACGTACGGAATCATCCGTTCCGCGAGCTCTTCCCAATCGAGCCCGCGCTGACCTTCTTCCGCAACGCGCAGCCAGGATTCGGCGTGCACTTCGTAGATCGAAATGGGCGAGCGCGCGGTCTGTTTGTCGGCACGCGACTGGATCCACTCGTGATCGCTCCACGGAAACTGCTCGACTTCGTCGACATGCGCAACGATGGAGGCCGTACCCGGCGGCTTCTCGGTTTGCATCGCGCACGGATCGGCCTTCAAGGGCAGCGGATGGCCGTCGCGCGATAGCAACTCGTATTTGTAGCGCGTACCCGGCCCGACCCGTGGCACGAACAGTTCCCACACACCCGCCTGATGCCGCAGCCGCATCGGATGACGGCGGCCGTCCCATGCATTGAAGTCGCCCACCACCGAGACGCGCCGCGCGTTCGGCGCCCACACGGCGAAGCGCACACCCGGCACGCCGTCCACTTCCATCGGGCGGGCGCCGAGACATTCGAGCACCGCGTAAGGATCGCCGCCTGCGAGCCGGCCGAGCGGCTCGTCGCCGAGAACGGGGCCGAACGAATAGGTATCCTCGATTTCCTGCACGACGCCATGCCAGTCGATGCGCAAACGGTACGGCGCCGCGGACGTGATGCGGCCGGCAAAGAGCCCCGGGCGCAACTGTTCGAGCTCGCCGAGCGCGGAACCGTCGGCGCGCGAAATCACGCTGACGTGCGCGGCGTTCGGCAACAGCGCGCGCACCACCGGACCTGCTTCAGCGTGATGCAGCCCGAGCTGCGAAAAAGGATCGGGGTGGCGCGCTTCGACAAGCGCGTCGATATCGAGCGGTTGGAGGCCTGCGGCCGGATCATGCTCACTCATAGTCGCCCTCGGCCGGATTAGGCGGTGTGGCGGCGCCTGGCGCCTGGTTTGAGGTGTCGTGGCCCGGCGCACCGGTGTCGCCGAGCAGGCGGCTGGTGAGCGCGGCGAGGCCGCGTACCGGCAGGCTGAGCCACGTCGGGCGGTTGGCCGCTTCGTAACGGATTTCGTAGGCCGCTTTTTCGATCAGGAACAGATCGAGCAACGCCTGTTCGGCTTCGGGCGCCACGAGCGGCGTTGCCGCTTCCGCGGCGGCCGCGCGATATTCGTTGAGGAACTTGTCGGCGGCATGGGCGCGGAAACGGTCGAACAGCGCGCGCTTGCGATCGGCGGTCTGTTGCGGCGCGGCTTCCGTGGTGGATTGCGCCGCTGCGCTTGCATACGAGAGCGAGCGAAGCAGGCCGGCCACATCGCGCAACGGGCTCGATTTCTGACGACGTTGTTCGAGCGTCCGTGCCGGCTCGCCTTCAAAGTCGATCAGATACGCGTCGCCCTGCGCGACCAGCACCTGGCCGAGGTGGAAGTCGCCGTGAATGCGAATGCGCAGCGCGCCCGCGTTGGCGGAAACCAGCGAGTCGACAGCGGCAACCAGCGCCGCACGACGGTCTATCAGGCTCTGCGCCAGTGCCCTGGTTTCCGGATCGCTCATCTGCTCGATACGCGGCGCGAGCAGATCCAGCGCGCTCGCGAGCATTGCCTGCGTGCCGTCGACCCACGCCTTCACCTGCTCCGCGCTGGCGGGTTCCGGCGCGAATGCCGGGTCGTCCGTCGGCGAGGCGAGCGCCACGTGCAGTTCGCCCAGGCGTCTGCCTATGATGCCGGCCAACGTGCTGTAGCCTTCCACCAGAATCGCCTCGTTGGACCGGTCCGGCACCGACTGCGTTTCGGTATCGACGGCGATGGCGAGTTCGTCGACCGAGCGGCGCAGATAGTCGAGCGACCAGTTCCACGCGTCACCCTGATTGTCGATATAGCCTTGCAGAATGCAGAGGGTGTGCGGCACGCCTTCCGGGTCCACACGCACCACTTCGCCATACAGCGGCGCGGTGTTCGCATAGCCCAATTGCGTCAGGTAGCGGCTGATTTCGGCTTCCGGATGAATGCCGCTCACGAGACGGCGCACCAGTTTCAGCACCGCGGCGTCCGCGATGATCAGCGAACTGTTGCTCTGCTCTGCCGCGAGCCACCGGATCTCCGGCCGTTCGCCGAGTCCTTCGAGTTCGGCGAAACGTTCGGTTGGCAGGAACTTGATTTCGCTCTTCTGCACGGTCGGCACCACGGCGCGTTCGCGCAGCTTGCGCATTACACCATGAGCGAAGATCGGCAGGGCGAACGCGTCCGTCAGATGACCGACATTGCGGCCGCGCCGCACGCGCGCCAACGCCAGTTGCTTGAACAGCGGGAAAGTGGTTTCGCCGCCCCACGTAATCGCGATCGGCACCACGTAGCGTTCCGTATGCTTGCCCACGTCCGCTTCGATTTCGGTGAACGCAAAGCCGCCGTTCGGAATCGTGGTCAATGCCGCGAGCCGCACCGCATTGAGCTTCTGATCCTTCGACGCAAACCAGCGGCGCCGGCTCAGCCATGAAGGCAGCACTTCCGATTCCAGCAGGCGCACGTTCTCCGGCGTCGGACCGACCTGGCCTTCGCGAATCACGATCGTGACGAATTCCGGCAGCGGTTCCGAAGGCGCTTGCGCCCAGGTAGGACGTTGGCCGCCGGGGCACAACATGAACCACAGGAAGCCGTACGGCGGGAACGTCAGCAGATACGTCAGCTGGCCGATCGGCGGGAACACGGAGTCCGCAGTCATTTCGATCGGCACGGAACCGTCGAATTCGGACAGATCGAGCTCCACCGCTTGCGGCGCACGCGAGAGGTTCGCCACGCAGAGAATCGGCGGCTCACCCGGCATCTCGCGCAGGTACGCGAGAATTTTGCGGTTTTCCGGCTTCAGAAAGCGGATCGTGCCACGCCCGAAAGTCTGTTTTGCGCGCCGCGTGGCGAGCATGCGCCGGGTCCAGTTCAGCAGCGAATGCGGATCGCGGCTTTGCGCTTCCACATTCACCGCGTCGAAACCATAGAGCGAGCCCATGACCGGCGGCAGCACCAGTTGCTCAGGGTCGGCGCGCGAGAAACCGCCGTTGCGATCCGATGACCATTGCATCGGCGTGCGCACGCCGTCGCGGTCGCCGAGGTGAATGTTGTCGCCCATGCCGAGCTCGTCGCCGTAATAGATCACGGGCGTGCCGGGCATGGAAAGCAGCAGCGAATTGATCAGCTCGATACGGCGGCGGTCGCGCTCCATCAGCGGCGCGAGACGGCGGCGAATGCCGAGATTCAGGCGCGCGCGGCGATCACTTGCGTAGGTGTTCCATAGATAGTCACGCTCGGAATCCGTGACCATTTCCAGCGTCAGCTCGTCGTGATTGCGCAGGAAAATCGCCCACTGGTTCGTTTCGGCGAGGTCCGGCGTTTGCCGCATGATGTCGGTGATCGGGAAGCGGTCTTCGCTCGCAATCGACATGTAGATGCGCGGCATCAGCGGGAAGTGGAAGGCCATGTGGCATTCGTCTTCGTCGCCGAAATATTCCTTTACGTCTTCCGGCCACTGGTTGGCTTCGGCGAGCAGCATCCGGTTCGGATATTCGGCGTCGATGGTGGCGCGGATCTTCTTGAGCACCGCGTGCGTTTCCGGCAGGTTCTCGTTGTTCGTGCCTTCACGTTCCACCAGATACGGCACCGCGTCCAGCCGTAACCCGTCGATGCCCATATCGAGCCAGAAGCGCATGACCTGCAGCACCTCCTTCAAAACGGCCGGATTGTCGAAATTCAGATCGGGCTGATGCGAGTAGAAGCGGTGCCAGTAATACGCGCCCGCCACCGGATCGTGCGTCCAGTTGGACGGCTCCGAATCGATAAAGATGATCCGCGTTTCCAGGTACTTCTGATCGGTGTTGGACCACACGTAGTAGTTACGGTGGTTCGAACCCGGTTTCGCACGGCGCGCGCGCTGAAACCACGGGTGCTGGTCCGACGTGTGGTTGATCACCAGTTCGGTAATCACACGAATGCCGCGTGCGTGCGCTTCCTGAATGAAGCGCCTCACATCGGACAGGTTGCCGTAGTCCGGATGCACGTTGCGGTAATCGGCGATGTCGTAACCGTCGTCGCGTCGTGGCGACGGATAGAACGGCAGCAGCCAGATCGCGTTCACACCGAGTTCGGCGATGTAGTCGAGCTTCGCGATCAGGCCGGGAAAGTCGCCGACGCCGTCGTTGTTCGCGTCGAAGAACGACTTGATGTGCACCTGATAAATGATCGCGTCTTTGTACCAGAGCGGATCGTCGCTCAAGGCCGCGGGTTTGCCGCGCCGATGCGTACGCGCTTTCGCGACGCCGCCGGTGGCGGCACTCGTGTGGGCTTGCGACGTGGTTTGGGCTGGATCGTCACGCTTCATGTCGCACCTTCCGTGGGGGTTGGGTTGCCAGCGTCTGCGTGATAGTCGCTGTCGGCTTCATCCGGCCGTTCGGCGGGCAAGCCGCCGAACGGCGCGATGCGCCAGATCGAGAACGGCTGGCCCGACCCTAGCTGGACATGCTGCCAGCGGCCGTGCCATTCGAAGCGCGCGCCGGTCATCTGATCGGTGACTTCCAGCGGGCCATGATCGTGCAGATTCCATTTCTGGAAAGTCTCCCACGACAATTCGATATCCGCGCCCTGTTCGTTGAACGGGTCGAGATTGATCGCGACGACGATCACGTTGTCGCGCGATTCGGTCGCCTTCTCGAAGCACAGGATGTTGTCGTTGTGCGCGGGCAGGAACGTCAGGCCGAGATGCGTTTGCAGCGCCGGGTTCGCACGGCGGATCCGGTTCAGCGCACTGATTTCGCCGACAATGTTGCCGGGCCGGTTCCAGTCCCACGCGCGCAACTGGTACTTCTCGGAGTCGAGATATTCCTCGCTGTTCGGCAGCGCGGCGGCTTCGCATAGCTCGAAACCGCAATACACACCCCACAAACCGGCCAGCGTGGAAGCGAGTGCCGCGCGAATCAGAAAGCCCGTGCGTCCCTGCGATTGCAAATGCCGCGGGTTGATATCCGGTGTATTGACGAAGAAATTCGGCCGGTACGAATCACGCGCACCGGTTTGCGTGAGCTCGGTCATGTACTCGATGAAATCGCGCTTGGATTCCCGCCACGTGAAGTACGTGTACGACTGCGAGAAGCCGATCTTGCCGAGCCGGTTCATCATGCGCGGCCGCGTGAAGGCTTCGGCGAGGAAGATCGTGTCGGGATAGCGCGCGCGCACGTCGCCGATCACCCACTCCCAGAACGGCAGCGGTTTGGTGTGCGGGTTGTCGATGCGGAAAATATGTACGCCCGCTTCGATCCAGAACAGGAACACGTCGCGCAACGCGAGCCATAAATCCGGCTTGGCGTCGTGCGCATAGAAGTCCGGGTTGACGATGTCCTGATACTTCTTCGGCGGATTTTCCGCGTAACGCAGTGTGCCGTCGGGGCGCCATGCGAACCACGTCGGGTGCTCCTTGAGCCACGGGTGATCCGGCGAGCATTGCACCGCGAAGTCGAGCGCGATTTCGAGGCCGTGCTCATGCGCGGCGGCGAGCATCGCCTTGAAGTCGTCTAACGTGCCCAACTGCGGATGCACGGCCGTGTGGCCGCCTTCCACTCCGCCGATCGCATACGGGCTGCCGACGTCGCCCGGCTGCGCGTTCAGCGTGTTGTTGCGGCCTTTGCGATTCGCCACACCGATCGGGTGAATCGGCGGGAAATACAGCACGTCGAAACCCATGTCGCGAATGCGCGGCAGTTTCTTCGTAACATCGGCGAAGGTACCATGGCGCGATTCGTCGTCGCTCATGGAACGCGGGAAGATCTCGTACCAGCTCGCGAAGCGCGCCGCGGTGCGGTCCGCATCGATCTTGTAGATGACCGGGTCGCGGCTGAGGAACGGCCGGTGGCGCGCGGCGGTCATCGCCTTGGCCGTGGTCGGCGCGAGCAGCAGCGCGAGCTTCGTTTCAGCGTCCGCCTTGGTGAATTCCTTGACGATATGTTCGAGCGGCGCGGTGACCGCGCCTTCCGAGGTTTCCACTTCGGCGAGCACCAGCGCGAACAGATGCGCGGCTTCGTCGAGTTCGAGTTCGACGGTTTGTCCCGCCTTCAGCTTCTTCTGAATATGTTCGACCAGCGAAGCGAAGTCGTCGCGCCAAGCGATCACCGTGAATTCGTGACGGCCCAGGCGTTCGAGCGGAATGCGCGCTTTCCAGATATCGAGGCCGGCGGGTTGGGCCGGCGTCATCGGCACTTCGTGCCAGGCGGTTTCGTCGGCTGCGCGCCAGATTACTGCGGCGGCAATCTTGTCGTGACCTTCGGCGAAAATCGCGGCGGTGATTTCAGCGCGTTCGCCCACGGTGCGCTTGGCGGCGAAGCGGCCGTTGTCGACCGAGGGCGTCACGCTCTCGATCGCCACGCGCGGCGCGTTGATCGCTTCGAGCACGGTCTTGCGGCCGCTGCGCTTGCTGTTCGCTTTGTCGATGGGCGGGGCGAGACGGATCGGCTTCTCCGTGACCGCGCGGAACAGGCGGACCGCGCCCGGCGCGAGCGTGAACGGCGTGAGCGTGGCGGGCGAAGCGCTGGCGGGCGCGTCGAGCGGCACAAAGCGCGTGAAGTTACCCGGCACGCCTGCGAGGAAGCGCGCGGGATCGACGCGCAGCGGCGCCCCGAGTTCGGGATTGATCGCGATCAGGATCGACTCATCGGCGTCGCGCAGGTCGGGCTGGTCGGCGCGCAGCAATATCGCCGCCGGTGCGCCGGGCCCGCTCAGCGGACGCAATTCGCCGTTGGCGTGCAGCGTTTTGGTATTGCGCGCCACGTGGTTCGCGTGCGTGATGCGTTCCGATAGATCGAATTGTTTGGCCTGGGCAGCGACGGCGAACTGCGAAGCATCGCCGCGCGTTTGCGACATCGGCTCGGTGATGCCGTATTCAAAGCCCATCGGCATCATCCAGCCGGTGCCGATCGCCACCGACGCGAACAGCGCGCGCCGGTAAGCCCGCTCGACGATGGCCGCGTCGTGCGCATCGCTCAACTCAGCGGCGAGGCGCGTGCCGTAGGGCGCTTCGGGAAACGCGACCGGCGCGCCGATGCGCGCGAGCGCGGCGTGTTCCTCCACCATCCAGCTCGAGCGGAAGTCCCACCAGCGCACCGACGAAAACACACTGTCGAAACCCGCGCCTTCGAGGCCGCGCAGATCCTCGCGGGCCAGGCCGGGCGTGGCGGCGAGAAAACGCACCTCGGGATGCTTCGCGCGAACCGCATCGCCCAATTGGCGCCAGACGGCGCCCGGCACGCGATGCGGTGAATCGAACCGGAAGCCGCCCACGCCGGCGTCGGCGAGCGCCAGCAACTGCTGCGTCCACCAGCCGACCAATGCAGCGCTGCTGCCGGGGTCGTTGAAGTTCGCATACGCGACGTTGTCCTCGCGATGCACATGGCGCGGGTCGAGCCGCGCCTCTTCAGACTCGAACGGGTGGAACCAGTCGGCATGTTCGGCGTATAGCGCGCCATCGGCGGCCATCCGGTCGATCACCAGATCGGCCAGCAAGGTCAGGCCGTTCTGGGCGGCGGCGTTCGCGAGCGTGCGAATCGCCTCGGTGGCGGGCTGTTGGGCCTCGAATACCGGATGCAGACGCGCGTGGTTGCCCACCACCTGTCCGTGGCCGGCCTGTCCAGGCTCGAAGAGGCTGCCGATCAACGCATGATCGAAGCCCAGCGCGGCTGCATGTGCGAACTGCGCAGGCCACGCATCGAGCGGCCCAACCAGAAGTGAATGAAAAAAGTAGATCCGCGGCGCGTACCCGTTCGGAGATTCCATCGGTCGTTTCCAGATTCGTCCTGCTGCGGTGTGGATGCAATTGGCATGCGATCACAGCGCTCATTGGGCTTCCAGAGCCGGATACCGCGCGATGCATGAAGCGAAGGCGCGTACTGGTCAATGTAGTGCAAAGATCGTCACGCCGCTGGCCAGTAAGAGGTGCTTTGACGCCAGGCGTCGATTGCACGGGCCGGCCAGATCGATTCGGAAGAGGCAGCAAACGCTGTGCCAGTGAGGCGCGGAAACAGCGATGGACGGGGTGGGAGAGCGTCGTGCAGTACGCTTGGCAGGAAGATGCGACGGCAGGCGCGAGCGGCTGGCGCGCGGCCGTGAACGGTCGCTGTATGTAAAACGGGCGGCGCCGCCCGGGATTTACATGCGGTGCGTTACGGGCGGCGCGAGGACCGCAAAAGGCGGAGTTTTATACGGCAGCGGCGTCGGCAAGCAGCGCGCTCGTGCCGGCAGCTTTACGAGCCGAGCAGGCCCGCTGCAATGTTCACGCACAAGCCCAGTACGGCGACGTTGAAGTAGAACGACAGGACGGATTGCGCGAGTGTGGCGCGGCGAATCGAACGCGAGCGCAGCACGACGTCCGACGTCTGCGAGGCCACGGCAATGGTGAACGAGAAATACAGGAAGTCCCAGTAATCCGGCTGGAGCGCTTTGTCGGGAAACAGCAGCGGCGTCTCCGTTGCATCGGGATCGTAGTAAAGGCGCGCGTAGTGCTGCGTGAAGATGGTCGGGATGAGGAACCACGCGCCGAACATGGTGAGTCCCGTCAGCGCGTAGTGCCAGACCGTGGAAGCACCGGCTGTTCCCTTCGCCGACGCCAGTTCCAGCACGATGGCGGCAATACTCGCAATGGTGGCCACGCAGATCACCATGAGCACCACGCCCGCGTTCTCGTCGTCGCGACGAGCGGATTCGCGCACGCTGCCTTCATCGGCAACGGCCATGTACACCCAGATCATCGCCAGATAACTCCAGATGGCCGCGTCCCAGCCGGCCAGCACGCGAACCATCGGCCGCGGGTGTTCCGGCATGGCCAGCGCCGCGATGATACCGAGCGCAAGGCCGACCAGCATGCGTGGCCGATTGCGAAGAACCTGCGGAATATATTTGGTGAACATGAATGGAGTAGGGAAGGCTTTCGGTGTCGCGGATTCTACTCGTGCTTCGACCGGCATCCACGCCGTGTCGCCAAACTACGCACTCAGCGATAGTGACCGCGCAGACGGCGTGTTTCCGGTAAGGTCTGCCGCGAATACGATAGTTTTGCGTCGATTTGCGTCGTTCTCGCTCGCCACGGCGCCAGGATACGATGGGCAGCGCGCATACACGTCACAGATGCCGCATTATCATAGGCTTATGGTTTCCGTACTCGTCAACTCCGTTGAACATCACCCGGCCAACCGGAGCGGTCGCGACTTCGTGGTCGGCGATCTGCATGGCTGCGTCGATGCATTGCGCTATCTGCTGCGCGTGATCACGTTCGACCCGGCGCGTGACCGGCTCTTTTCGGTCGGCGATCTGGTGGATCGCGGCGAGCATTCCGAACTCGCTTTGGCCCTGCTCGACAAGCCGTGGTTTTTCGCCGTGCTCGGCAATCACGAAGACATGCTGTGCGCCGTCGCCGATGGGCGCGTGCGGCGCCAGTGGTGGTATGGAATCGGCGGCCTATGGGCGGCGCAATTATCCGACGAACGCTTGCAGCACTACGCGGAGCTTTTGCGCGGTTTGCCGCTCGCGCGCGTGGTCGGCAGCGGCAAGGAGCGCTTCAACGTGCTGCACGCGGAATTCTTCGGCACGGACGCCGAACTCGACGCGGGGAATTTCTCCGCCGAAACCCGCCAGCAATTGCTGTGGGGACGCGAACTGGCGCTAGGCAATGGCGATCCGCAGCGGCAGCGCGGTCTCTCGCTGACCTATTGCGGCCACACGCCGATGCGCGACATCAAGCAGGTCGGCTCGCAGGTGTTCATCGATACCGGCGCGTTCGGGCCGGGCGGCAAGCTCACGATCGTGGAGCCGCTGGCGTTGCGCCGCTGGTCGATCTCGGTCGAAGAGGCCCGCGCGGAAGGGGCGGCAGCGTTGGCGCTACCTTGACGCTGTGTTGACGCCGCGTCGACGGTGGGCCTCGGCGCCGGGTTGTCAGCCTAGCCCACCTGGCTGAGCTCGAACACCATGTCCACCTGCTTGCCGTTCCAGTTGTATTCCAGATACGCGGCGTGATGGCAGTCGCGCAGGAGCGTGGTTTTGAACGCGGCGAGGCATTCGCCTTCGTCGTCCCGCACCGATGGATACACGATGCCCGGCGCACCTGCCTCGCGGATGGCTCGGCCGAGGGATTGCCCGGCCAGATAATCATCCGGCGACAGCACCGCGAGGCCCACCGACTCGTCTCCGCGAATGTCCACCACGTTGCCTCGCGCCACGACGGTGTAAAGGCGCATCTGTTGGCGCATGGGCGGCTCGGCCGTCGCCTCGAGAAATTTCCCCGTGTGATAGCGCGTTTCGGCGATTGCGGTGGCGCGCGAGCGGGCGCAATAGAACACGCCGTACGTGCCGTCGGAGAAGCGGCTGCCGAGCGGATTCAGGTGTGTCAGCGCGGCCATGATCGGCCCATAGCCCGGCCCGAAGCGGCGCTCTTCGCGCGGCACCAGATCGAGTTCGCCGATCTCGGTGCGCAGACGGTCGTTGGTCATGGCTTCGAGCGCGTAGAGCGCGTCGAAATCCTCCGGCGAGGCGACCCGGTCGAACAGATTGACGGCCGGGAAGCGCGTTGGAATCACGCGATATGCCGGTGCCCAGTCGAGCGGCGTGGTACGCCAGCGGTCCTGCCAATGCGGTTGTGTCACGCCCAGCCGCCTCGCATTGCGTCGAGATACTGGCGCACGGCCACGAGGTCGCTGATATTGCCCGCCAGCATGCGGTCCAGCGCGCGGCGGCCACCGAACGGCGGCGCGCTGTTGGGGCGTTTGATCCAGGTGTCGGCGGCGCTGGCTTGCGGCAGCAGGATTTGCAGCGCCTTGTAGATACCGAGCAGTAGCGACAGGCGTTCCAGCGTGTCGCGCCCGAGGCGGGCCGTTTCAGGCGCCGCCTTCCATTTGAAGTAGGTGGAGCGGCCCGGCGACCCTAGCAGCACGATCTGCTCTTCCGCGCTCAAGTCCCAGTCACGAGCGATATTGAAGAACGCGCGCAGACCCGCCGCGGACATTTCCGTTAGCGTGGGCGCGGAAGACGGCCGACGAATCGGCTCTTCGGGGTGGGTGGCACGAGCAGCGTGAGCCATGAGCGGGCAAGTCCTTATCTGTACTTGAAATTGATAATAGTCTAAATATGGATTTTTGCAAGAGAATATAATCCCCGGCTCGGTATGAAAGTCGAAATTCAGGAGAAGCGGGAGATGAGGGTTCGAGCAGCAGCAGGGGCGGCGCTTGCCGTGTGGTGTATGTCGGGTCCGGCCGTGGCCGCGGGCTACGCCGAGGTGTGGAATCCGCCCGAGGAAACCGGACACATCACGAAGCAGGCCGGGAAAAAGACCGGGACAGCCACCGGAGCCAAGTCTACTGCTGGCTCGAAAGGAGCTTCAAAGGCCGCTCCCAAACCTATGGCAGGCGCTGGGCACGCTGCACCGAGCGTTGCGTCGGCACATGGCAACAAGCCCTCGGCGCACGGAAGCATCAGGAAGGTGGCGGCCAGCGGCGTCACGAAGAGCAAGACCCAGGCAGCAGGCGCGAACAAGACCCAAAGGAAAGCGGCCGGCATGACGCAGAGTAAAAAGCCGCACGCACAGGTCGTTCAGGCAAAACCGGGGCAGGGCAAAGTCGTGCACGCCAATCATCTGGTTCAACGCAGGACAGCTCATCCGCAGGCGGTCAAAGTCACGGCGAAATCCGATGCCGCAAAACCGGCTGCATCTCGCGTGAATGTGCCGGCTCCGTCGGCAAACCCGGTGGCATCCGCGAAAGTTGATGCCAATCCGGCGAATGCATCGAGCAATCCCGCTACGGCCAGCAGCGGCTCGCTGCCGCCGATCATCCACTGATTTCGAACTCAGGCTCGTCTCTGCGCTACGTCATGATGAGCCGCGTTGTGCTGCTGATGAATGCTTCACGCGCCACAGTATGGTCTCACGCAGCTAGGCAACAGCTGTTCATGAACAGATACCTCAAGCGCTCGCCAACCCATTAGTGACCAGCCGCAACGTTTCCGCCGACCGCTCGTCCCTGACCCGCGAATGCAGCGTGACGCGCGATTCCGGTAGCAGCGGCAAGCCCAGCCGCGGGCCGACATCGACCAGACCGCGCGGTGCGACCCGGCGCGCCAGCGGCGACACCGCGAGCCCCGCCGCGACGGCTGCGCCGACAGCCGCCACCCCGCCGCCAACGAACACCTCCTGCCACCCAATGCCGGCCTGCGCGAGCGTTCGCAGCGCCACATCGCGCACATTGCACGGCGGGCTCAACAGCGCCAGCGCCAACGGCTCGCCGACTCGCGGCAACCACGCCGGCGTGGCGAGCCAGCCGAGCGGTTCGGTAAATAGCGCCTGCGCGTCGTCGCGCGGCGGTTCGTCGGCGCCATAGCGGATGATCACCGCGTCGAGGCGCCGTTCGTCGAATTGTGCGAGCAGCGCGGCGGAGGTGCCCAGATGCAATTCGATCACCAGTCCCGGATCGTGCGCATTGAGCCTGCCGAGCAGAAGCGGCAAGTCCGGCCCCGCGACGTGCTCGCTGAGCCCCAGCGCGAGCCGCCGGCGCTCCACCGACAGCGAACCCAGCGCGCGTTCATGCGCGTTGAGCAGCTCGCGTGCGGCGCTCAGGAACGCGTTGCCGTCCGCGGAAAGGCGCACGGCCCGCGGCGTACGCTCCAGTAATTGCTTGCCGAGATGAGCCTCCAGCCGTTTGAGCTTCAGGCTGACGGCCGATTGCGTGGTGTCGAGCGCGTCTGCGGCACGCGTGAAGCTGTGCAGGTCGGCGACCAGAACGAACGCGCGGACGGCATCGAGATCGAGAACTTTCATTTCAAACCAATATAGATGAAATCATCAATGATGTCTGTTTATTATGATTGGGCGAGCCTAACCTGTGTTGACCCAATCAACGCAACCAAGGAGTTTTCATCATGCCGATCACCCGAATTGCATTGCGCGCAGGCAAGCCCGTCGAATACCGGAAGGCGCTGACGGAGAGCATCCAGCGTTCGCTGGTGGGAACATTCAACGTGCCGAAAGACGACATCTTCATGCTGATCACCGAGCATGAAGCCGGCAATTTTGTGTATGACAACCACTACTTGAACGTCGAGCGAAGCGACGACCTCGTGATCATTCAGATCACCCTGAACAACACGCGCACGCTTGATCAGAAAAAGACGCTTTACAAGCGGATGGCGGACGAACTGGCGGAGTCGCCGGGGCTGCGACGAGAGGATGTTTTCATTAATCTCGTCGAGGTATTGAAGGAAAACTGGTCGTTCGGCAACGGGATTGCGCAGTACGCGCTGTGAGTGCCATGTCTGCCCGATAGCGCGAATGCCGGGTGCGCTATCGGGCGGCCATGCCGCCCGTCGTTCGTCAGAAACGTCAGAAACGCGGCACGGTTACGCGATGGTATCGATCACGCCGCCGTCCACGCGCAGCGCCGCGCCGGTGGTTGCCGAAGCCTGCGGCGAGCAGACGTAGACGACCATGTTGGCCACTTCCTCGGTGGTGGCCGCTCGCTGGATGATCGAACTGCTGCGATGCTCGCGCACGAACTCCGTGGCGACCTGTTCGACCGTTTTGCCCTGCTGTCTGGCCGTCTCTTCCACCATCGCCCGCAAGCCGTCGGACAGGGTCGGTCCGGGCAGCACGGCATTCACGGTCACGCCGCTGCCGGCGGCGTGCTTGGCGATGCCGCGCGCAATGCTCAACTGCGCGGTCTTCGAAAAGCCGTAAGCGAGCATGTCCGGCGGAATATTCAGCGCAGACTCGGACGAGATGAACACCACGCGGCCCCATTTGCGCTCCATCATTCCTTTGAGGTAGTGGCGCGTGAGCCGCACGCCCGACATCACGTTCACCTGGAAGTAGCGCTCCCAGTCGTCGTCTGCGGTGGAGAAGATGTCACCGGGGCCGAAGACGCCCAGGTTGTTCACGAGAATGTCCGCCTGCGGCACGGCTTTGATCAACGCGTCGCACCCCTGCGGCGTGCCGAGGTCGCCCGCGAAACCTTGCAGATCCGCTTGCGGCGCGCTCTTGCGGATCGCCTCGATCGCGCGGTCCACCGCGTCCTGCTTGCGTCCGTTGATGATGGTCCGCGCACCCGATGCGGCAATGCCGGTGGCGATCGCAAAGCCGATGCCCGCCGTGGATGCACTGACGATCGCCGTCTTGCCCGATAGATCGATGTTCACTGTCTTGCTCCTCGTTGAAGTTGCGGCGAACCGGCCAAGGCCGGCCGAGCCGAAAAATGCAAAGGGACTGGTGTTCGAAGCGTCGAACGGAAAGTATCCCACCTATCCGCATGCGAGGTCGGCTGGGTGCGAGGCAGGAGCGCGGGTCTGCGTCGTTATAATGATTTGTCGTCATTTTCGCGGTCGCTGGCCGCTTCCCGCTATGACATTGCACCGCACCGATCCTTCCCGCGAAACCCTCGAACTCGGCGGCTCCGTGTGGTTTCAGGCGGGCGCGCAGACGCTCGGCGGCGCGTCGCGGATCGCGCTGCTCGCGGCGATCGGCGAGACCGGTTCGATCACCAGCGCGGCCAAAGCGGTCGGCATGAGCTACAAAGGCGCGTGGGATGCGATCGACACGATGAACAACCTCGCCGGCGAGCCTCTCGTGGTGCGCCTGACTGGCGGCAAAGGCGGTGGCGGCACCACCCTCACGCCACGCGCCGTGAAGCTGATCGAGACGTTTCGCGCGGTGGAACGCGAGCACCGGCGCTTTCTCGAACGCGCGGGCGCGGCGATCGAAGGGTTCGCGACCGACTGGGATCTGATCGGCCGCATCGGCGTGAAGACGAGCGCGCGCAATCAGCTTTATGGCACGGTGTCGGCAATCACGCGCGGCACCGTCAACGACGAAGTCACACTCGTGCTGCCCGGCGGCCATGCGATCGTCTCCGTCATCACGCATGAAAGCACCGAAACGCTCGGCCTCGTCGAGGGTGCGGCGGCGTTCGCGTTGATCAAGGCGTCGTGGGTCGTGCTGTTCGTCGACAACGAAAGCGGCCTGCCGCTCAAACTCTCGGCGCGCAATCAGTTGCGCGGCACGGTACAAAGCGTGAAGCGCGGCGCGGTCAATGCCGAGGTGTCGCTGGTGCTGGCGGGCGGCGCGGTGATCACCGCGGTCGTCACCAATGAAAGCGTCGACACGCTCGGATTCGTGGAAGGCGGCCGCGCCGTGGCCGCGTTCAAGGCGTCGAGTGTGATACTCGGTGTGAAGGACTGAGCGGGCGAGATGTTCGCGCCTTCTTTGAAGGATTGAGCGCGGCAAGCGCCCAGTTCGGCGTCAAGGGAACGGGTAGCGTCCGAAAGATCCGCGGTTGAAACTCAGGGCTCGCTGCGCGCGTAGCCGGCGAACGGCTGATTCTCGCGCACTTGGCCATTGTTGACCTGCACGACCTGATCGCCGAAGGCGGCGACATCGTCGGGATCGTGTGTGATCAGGACCATTGGGATATCGAGCCGCGTTTGCAGCTCGGACAGCTCGCGGCGCATGCGCTCACGCAGGGCGCTGTCGAGCGCCGAAAACGGCTCGTCCAGTAGCAGCAACCGAGGTTGCGCGACGAGCGCTCGCGCCAGCGCCACCCGCTGCTTTTGCCCACCGGAAAGCTGCGCCGGATGATTGCCGGCCACGCTCTTCAATTCCAGCGCATCCAGCCAGTAATCGATCTGCGGATGCGAGATCCGCGCACGCGGATTGAGCCAGCCGTGCTGCAAGCCGAAGCCGATGTTCTGCCGCACGTTCAGATGCGGAAATAGCGCGAAGTCCTGAAACAGATAGGCGACCTTGCGCGCTTGCGGCTTCAGATCGATGCCGCGCGCGCTGTCGAACAGCGCGTTGCCATGCAGCGTGATCGTGCCTTCGTCGGGGCGTAGCAGGCCCGCAATAGCCTGCAACGTCAGACTCTTGCCCGCGCCGGATGGTCCGAACAGCACGACGCGCTGCGAGGTGGCCTGGAACGCGACGTCGAGCGTGAAGCGGCGCTCGGCGCTCTGGAAGGTCTTGCGGATGTCGACGGCAAGCAGCATATCAACCGGACTTCAGGAGCGTGTGCTGCGGCACGAGGCGCCCCGCGAGCAACAGGATCACGACGCACGTCACCGAAGTCACGAGCACGAGGAAATTCGCGGTGCTGTCGTCGCCCGCCTGCACGGCTGAATAGACCGCCACGGAAAGCGTCTGCGTGCGTCCCGGCAGATTGCCCGCGATCATCAGCGTCGCGCCGAATTCACCGAGCGCCCGGGCGAACGCCAGCAGGCCGCCGGCGAGAATGCCGCGCGCGGCGAGCGGCAGCGTGACGCGAAAGAATACGGCCGTTTCGCTGACGCCGAGCGTGCGCGCCGCCTGTTCGAGTTGCGGATCGACGGCTTCGAAAGCGGCGCGCGCGGACTTCAGCACGAGCGGAAAGGCCACCACGGTCGACGCGATCACCGCGCCCTGCCAGGTGAACACCAACTGAATGTCGAAGCGGTCGAGCCAACTGCCGATCACGCCGCGCCGTCCGAGCAGGACCAGCAGGTAATAGCCGAGCACGGTGGGCGGCATGACGAGCGGGAGCATCAGCAGCGAATCGACCACGTCGCGCGCGCCGGAGCGCCAGCGCGACAGACCCAGGCCCGCCGCGACGCCGAACACCAGATTGAGCGCGGTCGCCCAGCCCGCCACTTTTAGCGACAGCAGGAGCGGGATCCAGGCCTGTTGCATGAGCGTGCGCCGTGTCGTGAAGTTAATGTGCGGGCTTGAAGCCGTATCTGGCGAGCACGGACTGTCCGGCCGGCGACAGCACGAAGTTGATGAACGCCTGTGCGTCCGCGGCGTGGTGGCTGCCTTCCACTTGCGCGATCGGATAGGTGACCGGCGTTTGCGTCGGCACGTTCATTGCGACCTTGACCTTGTCCGGCATGACGGCGGCGTCGGTGCTGAACACGAAGCCGGCGTCGACTTCGCCACGCGATACATAGTCGAGGCTTTGACGTACGTTCGACGCCAGCACGGCTTTCGCGCTCACGGCGTCCCATACGCCCGCAGCCTGCAGCGCGCCCTGTGCGTAACGGCCGATCGGCACGGAAGCCGGATCGCCGTACGCGACACGCTTAACGCTCGCCGATGTCAGATCGTTCAGGCTTGTCGGCGCAAAACGGCTGTCCGTCGGCACGATCAGCACCAGCGAATTGGCGGCGAAGTCCTTGCGTGAGGCCGGTACGATCACTTTTTCGGCGACGGCCTTGTCCATTGCCTTCTGGTCCGCGGATGCGAACACGTCGGCGGGCGCGCCTTTGACGATCTGCTGCATCAGCACGTCGGAGGCACCGAAGTTCAGCAGCACCTTGGTGCCCGGATGCTGCTGCTCGAACACTTCGCTGACCGCCTTGAACGCGTTGGTCAGGCTGGCGGCGGCGGAGACCACCAGTTCGTCGGCGCGCGCATTGACGCTGACGGCGACGGAGACGACGCTGGCGACGAACAGCGCTTGCTTTAAAAGGCGGCGGGCGAGTGTCATAAAGGTCAGGAGGTCCGGGGAAACCGGATCAGTGGGTTAAAATGCTATCGTAATATATGAAAGGTTATAACGGTGGCCCACGATCGTTATTCAGCCGCGCACCTCAGGCGGTTCGTTCTACAGCGGAAGAGGATTCAGGCGCGGGACGAATGCGGCGGCGCCAGCGTATTGAGTGTTTGCGACAACGGCGCCGTGGCCGGACGGACATCGCGCACGGCTTTCCACTTCGCGCGAATGAACGGCCGGTCGTGACCGGACACTTTCAGGGCGATATGCGTGACCCAGCGCTGCGTCGGCACGTGCACGCCGTGCATGACCAGCGCGAGCACCATCATGCTGGCAGCGACTGGCAGCGCCGACAGCCGGCCTGGCTCGGCATGCCACGCGAGACGGACGAACACCAGCGCCGCCAGCGCGCCGGTCAGACAGCCGGTAATGGCTTCCGACGGCGAATGCGCGCTCAGCACCACCCGCGACAACCCCACCGCGATTCCCGCGGCAAGGCCGAGCACCACGCCGATCAGGCGAATGGCCGGACGCGCCGGCAACAGCATGAGGAACAGCACGACCGGATAGACGGCAGTGGACAACATGGCGTGGCCGCTTACGCCGGTAAAGTCCAGTTCGCGTACGCCGACACCCCAGCCGAGAAACGCCAGCTTCGTTACGGTCACGATGCCAATGGCCGCGCCAAGTAGCAGCAGCCAGCCCGCGGCCATGCGCCAGGTATAGCCGACCGCCAGCCACAACGCGATGGCGAACGCGAGCGGCAGCGTGAGGCCGGCGCCGCCGAGGTTGGTGATCGAATACCAGAGGTGGGCAGGTAAATCGGGCATGGCAAAAAGCGCGACCCAGGCCGCGTAGAATCGGGTTGGTAATGAGATAACGCGCGAGAGTCGCAACTCGCCGACTTTGAACAAGCCCGCACGTCGGAGATTCAACCGCCAGTATAGACGGGTGCTGCAGCGCGGTCGCGCCGCGCGCGAGGCTTTTTGCTGTTGGGCGTGGGCTGCCGAACAAGCGGCAGCCGGGCGTTGCACAGGTTTGACGTCAGCTTTGCAGCAAGGTTCGCCGCGCGGCAATTTCGGTAGAGGGATGATGCGTCCGGGTTCCAGCATCGCATGAGGATTGGTGTTATTGTGCATTGCACAACGGAATTCTGTTCTACCGAACGGACCCTGTCCCTTTTTGCGAGGTTATCCGCCGATGGCAAAAAGTCTATCGAAAATCTGGCTGCGCGGTTTCAAGCGGCTGCTCGCGATTCAAACCGAGCACGCTCGCACAACCACCAAGCGCACCACGACGCGACCGGCCCGGGCCGCCGCCGCCAAGCCGTCCACCAAGGTTCGTCCGCTCAAGCCGGCAGCGGCGGTGCGTGCGCCCGCCAAGCGCGAAGCGCCGCGCGCCGCCGCTCGCGAATCGCGTGTGCGTCCGCGTGCGTCGGCGTGGGCGAGCGGCTCGTGGACGCGCTCGTTCCACTCCGCGCCTGCCGCACCCGGTCGGCTCGTCAATCATCTTCAGTACGGCTTGTATGTGCCGGCGGGCCACGCGCTCGAGGCCATGCCGCTGGTGGTGATGCTGCACGGCTGCACGCAGTCGATCGATGAATTCGCCGAAGGTACGCGGATGAACGTGCTGGCCGACCGTTTCGGCTTTGCCGTGGTTTATCCGGAACAGTCGAAGCATGTGCATTCGCATCGCTGCTGGCATTGGTACGACGCCGGCGAAAGCGCCGGCGGGGCCGAAGCGCGCGCAGTGGTTTCGCTGGTGGACGCGTTGGTCGCGCAGTACGGTTTTGACGGCGAGCGCGTGTACGTCGCTGGAATCTCTGCTGGCGCGGGACTGACGGCGCTGCTGGCCGTCAAGTACCCGGAGCACTTCGCTGCGGTCGCGCTGCATTCCGGCCCCGCTTTCGGCGAGGCTCATTCCGGCATTACGGCGATGGACGTGATGCGGCGCGGTGCGCGCCGTGAGCCGGCCGAACTGGTCGACGAAGCCGCCAACGTTGCCAATTATCCGGGCATGCCTGCCATCATCATCCACGGCGACGCCGACCATGTGGTCGCACCGGTCAATGCGGACCAGTTGGCGGTGCAGTTTCTGCGCCTGAATCGCATCGTCGATGAAACCGGCGCGCGCAAATCCGGCGAAGTGCGCGAAGAGCGCAAGGGCGGCGTGGTCATGCGCGATTACGTGCGCGGCGGGCGGCGCATCGTGCGACTCTGTCGTGTGCAAGGGCTCGCTCATGCCTGGAGCGGCGGCGACGACGCGGTGCCGTTTCATTCCGCCAAAGGTCCGGATGCCAGCGCCATGGTGTGGGAGTTTTTCAGGCATCAGCGTCGCACGGGCGCCGGTCATATCGCGGAAGGCGCTACCACAGCCGCCACCGCAGGCGCGCGGTGACATGGGAACAACACTTCGGAAAATGAATGCTGGTGCGTAACTAGGGTTTTCCCTATAATACGGGTTACCCCTTAGGAGTTAACACCTAAATTCATTGTCGAGGTCGACCATGTATCTGCTTAGCCGCCTGTTTCTGTTTCTGACCAAGTCGCCCGATCAACTCGCGAAAGAACGCGCCGACGCATTCCTCGCTGAAGCAACCGATCTGTACGATCTGGAATTCCGCATGCGCAAGCTCGACCGCGAGGCAAATGTTCGCCAACCGTCGTGGATGAGCCAGCAGCACTAAACTGCGCAAGTTAAAAGCATCGGCGCGTATCGAGACGCCGGTGTTTCGGGGTGAAGCACCCAAGTTGTCGCAGATCGTCGCTAGCGCTCAGACAGCCGCATTCAATTGCCGCAACGCGTGGTTCAACACTGCGGCGAACACCACCCCAAGCTGAAAAAAACGTATCAACAAGTCCGCCTGCCCAACCGTTTGTTTAAGCAGGCGCGAGCAGCGCCGGCAATCGGCTCATCCTTGAGTCTTCTTCAGACGTGCCGACGCGAACAAAGCAAGGCGAAGCGACGTAAGCGGGCGCTCACTTGCCAAAGCGAGCCAGCGTGCGCGCCCTTGCTTCGGCGTGGTCCACGATCGGTGCCGGATAGTCTTTGCCCAACACCACACCGCATTCGGCGAGCCGTTCCGCGCCCGCCAGCCAGGGCGCATGAATCCACTTCGATGGCAGTTTCGCGAGTTGAGGCAAATAGCGCTTGATAAAGCGTCCTTCGGCGTCGAATTTTTCGGACTGCGTGACCGGATTGAAAATCCGGAAGTAGGGCTGCGCATCGCATCCCGTCGAAGCGGCCCATTGCCAGCCGCCGTTATTCGCCGAGAAATCGAAGTCGTTTAACTGTTCAGCGAAGTACCGCTCGCCGAGCCGCCAGTCCACGCCCAGATCCTTGACCAGAAAACTCGCCGTCACCATCCGCAGGCGGTTGTGCATGTAGCCCGTGCGGTTCAGTTGCAGCATGGCGGCGTCGACCAGCGGGTAGCCCGTGCGTCCATCGCACCATGCGGCGAACGCCTCGTCCGCTTCCGGGCCTTGCTCCCAGCGCAACCGGTCGTATTCCTCCTTGAACGACGCGCCGCGCGCCAGCCGCGGATGATGCGCGAGGATCATGAAGTAGAAGTCCCGCCAGATCAGCTCGGACAGCCACGTCGCCGAGCCTTGCCCGTCAGGTTGCAGCGACAATTCGTGGGCGAGGCGCGCGAGTGTGCGAATCGAGACTGTACCGAAGCGCAGATGTATCGACAGATAGCTCGGGCCCTTGGCGGCGGGAAAGTCGCGCCGGTCCGCGTAGCTGTCGATGCGGGTCATGAAGTCGTCGAGCAGACGCTGCGCGCCGCTCATGCCTGTGGGCAGGCTCAACTCGCCCAGGTTGCTCGGCGCGAAGCCGAGTTGTTCGAGCGTCGGCAACTGGCGATCGAGCCTCGACGGCAAGGCGGCCAGATGCTTCGCGTACGTTTCCACGGGATACGGCTTCAGATCGAAGGTACTCAGTTGCCTGAGCCATGCGTTCCTGTACGGTGTGAACACCGTGAACGGTTTGCTCTGGCCGGTCAGCACCTCGTCACGCTCGAAAATCACCTGATCCTTGAACGTCAGCCACTGGCGTCCGGCTTCGGCAAGCTGCTCCCGTACCGTCTCGTCGCGCTCGATTGCGACCGGCTCGTAGTCGTGATTCGCGAAAACCGCGTCCGCGCCGAGTTCATCGGCCAGCGTTGGCACCAGGTCGGCCGGATTGCCGTACAGCACGATCAGACCGCCGCCATCGGTGCGCAGTGCCTCGTCCAGTTCGCCAAGCGCCGCGAGAATGAACTCGATGCGCCGGTCCTGCGGCTGTGTGTCCGGATGACGGGCGTGCCAGGCGTCGACCAGCGGTTGCAGGATCGTCGTGTCGAACACGAATACGCACCACACGCGCTCGCAATGCTTGAGCGCGTAGTAGAGCGCGGCGTTGTCCGTGTTGCGCAGGTCGCGGCGAAGCCAGACCAGCCCGGTATCGAAGGTGTCGTTCAGTCGTCGGACGCGTGTCATCAGGGAGGTGGATCGTTGAAACAGGGCGGATGACTGCGCTTTGGCCAACCGCAAGCGCAGCGAGCAACGGCACGACCCCTGTTGCACATTGCATGCCGCGTCCGCAAATTAGCACAGCGCCCGCCCCTATTGTGCAGGGTGCGGGCGCTGTCTTTGGCAGGCGACGCGGTTTTCCGCGCCGCTTTAGCGATTCTTTAGCGCGGCATCGAGGCCGTAGCTTAGGCGATTTGCAGACGGACCGCGACGTTGTTGCGCGTGGCGTTCGAGTACGGGCAAACCTGATGCGCCGCGTCGACCAGTTCCTTTGCCGCGTTTGCGTCGAGACCCGGCAGCGAGACGCGCAGGTCGATATCAAGCGCGAAGCCGCCCTTGTCATTCGGACCAATGCCGACTTCCGCGGTGACTTGCGTGTCTACCGGCAAAGCCTGTTTGTGCTGGCCGGCGACAAACTTCATTGCGCTCAGGAAACACGCCGAGTAGCCAGCCGCGAACAGTTGTTCTGGATTCGTACCCGCCGCGCCGGTGCCGCCGAGTTCGCGCGGTGCCGCCAGTTTCACGTCCAATGCATTGTCCGACGACACCGCACGGCCGTCGCGGCCACCGGTGCTTGTTGCGCTTGCTTTGTAGAGGATGTTCATGATGCTGCTCCTTTGTCTGGGTTGTCAGGATCTGCGTGTTTGCCGCTCGTTGCTGGCCTGCCGTTCCGGCAGAGCGCCAATTGAGCGGGCATGTGACAAAGATAGTGTACAAATCATTTGTGTGCAAATGATTTTTCGCATCGTAGCGATAGCACGCGTTTTGGAGCCGCTGGGCTAGCGGTCCATGTAATCGGTGAGCGTGCCGCGCAGGCGCGTCAGGTCGTCACGCAAACGCAGCAGAAATTCGGGTGTCTGCTGGGTCGCGCAGAAGATTTCGGCAGGCACTTCGCGCGCCTGGCGCTTGAGTGCCGAACCGGCCTTGGTGAGCCGGATGTACACGAGACGCTCGTCCTCAACGCCGCGTACCCGCTCCACCAGACCCTGAGCTTCGAGCCGCTTGAGCAGTGGCGTGACCGTCGCCGAATCGAGGTTCAGGCGTGCCGCCATATCTTTGACCGTGACGTCGTCGCTCTCCCACAGCACCAGCATCGCGAGATATTGCGGATACGTCAGGCCGAGTCTGTCGAGCAGCGGCTTGTACGCCTTCGTCATGGCGAGCGAGGTCGAGTAGAGGGCGAAGCAGAGTTGCTCGTCGAGCGTGAAGGGCAAAGCCGGGCGCTGGGTCATGATGCATCTCGCAAAAAGTAGCGTGCAAATCGATTGCGCGCAAACTATTGTGCCGCAAATTGGCGCACGCTGACGAGTGCGGTGAGGTATTCCTGGAGCGGCGAGGGCAAGCGTCGCGATGGGGATCGGCGCCGGGGCGGCCGCTAGAATAGCGGCCGCCCCGGAACGGGAATCAAGCCGCTGGCGTGGTCGGCAGGTCCGGAGTCTCGGGTGTCTGCACGCCGAAGCAGCCGCGATAGGTTGCATAGAACGAGCAGTACAGCATGGTCGTGACGATCATCGTGGCGGGCATCAGGACCGCGAACGCGAAGTCGCCGGCACCCAGCGCCTGCATCAGCGCGGACAGGCCGAGCGACACCGTTATCGCCACCGCGAACCATAGCGCGCCGAACACGACGAACGCGCCGCGGTTGCGCCAGCAACTGACGATGCTGAAGAACATTGCCTTGACGGGCGGCACGTCATGCCATGCGGTGAGAATCGGCGAGAACCAGAAAATCATTGCGACCGGAATGTAGAGCGCCAAAGCCGTGAGTACCGCCAGCGGAATATTGCTGTTGGCGATCGCGTCCTGGTCCATCGTGGCGCCACCGAGCATTACCTTCAGCAGCATGCCGCCGTCGGCCAGCGCCGAACCGGCCAGCACCAGCGCCATAGCGACGACATAGAGCACACCGAGCACCAGCAGCCGTTTGGCGACCACCGGCCCATACGAGTGAAAACCGTCCACCAGAATGGTCGGAAAAACCGGCTTGCCGGCAATCGTGTTGCGGCACGCCGCCATGAAACCGACTGCAACGCCCGGTATGAACGCCAGCGGCAGCACGCCACCGATCACCGGAATCTGCGAGACGAGCGTCATCACCAGCAGATAGGTGAAGAACAGCGTCAGGAACGCGAGCGGGTTCTTACGGAACAGCCAGATACCCTGCCGGAACCACACATAGCCGGCTTTCGCGGGGACTTCGATCAATTGCATGAGGTATGAATGCCTGGAAGTGCAACGCCGGACAGGCGTTCGCGCAGGATGCGCTCGAAATGGCCGGGATCGTGCGGTTTGAGCAACTCGGCCGCGCGCGGCAAATGGAAATCATACAGGCGCGAGACCCAGAAACGGTACGCGCCCGCGCGCAGCATGTCGCCCCAATGGCGGTTTTCTCCAGCGGTGAACGGGCGCACGGTCTGGTAGGCGCGCAGCATCGCTTCGGTGCGCGCTTCGTCGAGTTTGCCGGTGGCGAGGTCGACGCACCAGTCGTTGACCGTCACCGCCACGTCGAACAGCCACTTGTCGCAGCCCGCGAAATAGAAGTCGAAAAAACCGCCCAGGCGCACCTCGTGGCCCGTGCCGGGCGCGGCGTGGGCGAACATGGCATTGTCGCGGAACAGGTCGGCGTGGCATGGGCCTTCAGGCAGTGCGGCGTAATCGGCCGAGGCGAAAAAAGCTTCCTGGTACGCCAGTTCGGACGACAGCAGCTCGCGTTGCCCGCCTTCCAGAAACGGCAGGATGGTCGGCACGGTTTCCTTCCACCACGGCAGGCTGCGCAGATTCGGTTGATAGGCCGGGTAGTCGCGTCCTGCCAGATGCATGCGCGCGAGCATCTGTCCGACCTCGATGCAGTGCTCGACGCCCGGCGCCAGCTCCGGTGCGCCTTCGAGCTTGGTCACGATGGCGGCGGGCTTGCCTTGCAACAGGCCGAACAGGGCGCCGTCTTCGCGTGGCATGGGGTCCGGCACCGGCACGCGGTGCGCGGCCAGATGCCGCATGAGATCGAGATAGAACGGCAGTTGTTCGGCCGTCAGCTTTTCGAAGATCGTGAGGACGTATTCGCCGCGCGTTGTCGTCAGAAAGAAGTTGCTGTTCTCAATACCGGAGGAGATGCCACGAAATTCGACGACGTCGCCGAGATCGTAATGGCGCATCCATTCTGCAAGTTGGGGTTCAGTGACAGCGGTGAAGACAGCCATGCGGGAAACGTCAGATCAGGTTGGTCGGGCTGGCGCGGTGCGGCCAGTGCGATGTGCGGCAAATGCGGTATTGAAAATGTGTTCTCAGGAGCCGTGAAGCGCTGCGGCATTTCAAAGCCGTACCGCCAGGGTGAAACTCGCCAGCCAGGCTGACGCCCGGGACGACGCCTTGCAGGCGCGTGAATCCGGGCGGCGGCTTACTCCGGGGCGCCGCCCCGGTACGCATCAATAGGTCAGGTGCACCGACGGCAAACGCGTGCTCGCGCGGCCGTTGTCGCGTACGGTGGGCGACGTGTCGAGCGGCGCGCTCATCTGGTAGCGCGTGCCGAGGTTCGAATGCACGTTGATTTCGACGGGCTTGCCTTTGTCGCGGTATTCGGTGATTTCGGTGCCGTTGGCACTGCGTTCGTAAAAGCTCGGCGTGCGCGGAACGTTGATTTCGACCTTCGAGCTGACCTCCGCGGCCGGACGATTGATCTTCTCCAGGTCGGGCAGACCGGCCCGTTCATTGGCGGACTGGGGCGCGCCGGGGGGCGGAGTGTCATCGACAGGCTGGGCAGCCATCGCGGCGTTGCCAAAGGCGAGAGCCAGTGCAACGGCGACGGGAAGGAGCGGCTTCATGGTGATTCTCCGATAGGGTGCCCCGATTCTAGCAAATCCAGCCTGGCCATCGGGCGCGATCGCCTTATTTTGCGCCGCTTTCGCGCGGCGTGCCCGCAATCTTGCGAGCCGTGTGCCGGGGTGTGTCGGCGCGCCGCCAGGTCATTTGGCGATCGCAAGTTCCGTGGTAATGTCGCCTCATCAATCGAGGCGAATGAAGATGAACAACGATACCAATCAACGCGCGGTGCAGACTCCCGCCAACAGCTTCCCAACCGAATCCTTCGAAGACGCCACCGAGGCCGTCACCCGCCTCTCGGCAATCTACGAAGCGAACACTTCGTTCCTGCGCGACGCCTTCGCGCGCTATCGCCGCAACGAACTGTTCCAGAGCCGCGTGCGCGCCTGCTATCCGTTCGTGCGGGTGTGTACCGAGGTCAACACGCATATCGATTCGCGCCGGTCGTATGGTTTCGTCGCGGGTCCGGGCGTGTTCGAGACGACCGTCACGCGGCCGGATCTGTTCGGCAACTACTATCGCGAGCAATTGCGCCTGCTGGCGAAGAACCATCACGTGCAGATCGAAGTCGGCGTATCGGATCAGCCGATTCCGATTCATTTCGCTTTCGCCGAAGGCATCCACCTCGAAGGCGATCTGGATCGCGAGCGCCTGTTCCTGATGCGCGACGTGTTCGACACGCCGGACCTCGCGCTGCTCGACGATCGCATCGTCAACGGCACGTATGAGCCGCTGCCGGGCGAGCCGCATCCGCTCGCGCTGTTCACGGCGGCGCGGGTCGATTTTTCGCTGCATCGGCTGAAGCACTATACGGCGACCTCGCCCACGCATTGCCAGAACTACGTGCTGTACACGAACTACCAGTTCTATATCGACGAGTTCGTCAAACTCGGCCGCACGATGATGGCCCATACCGACGACGAAGAACTGCGCGCCTATCGCAGCGAATACACGTCGTTCGTCGAGCCTGGAGATGTGGTCACGTACAACGAGAATCTCGGCGAGCAGGCGCAGGAAGGCACGGCTCCGCCGCGCTTGCCGCAAATGCCCGCGTATCACCTGAAACGTGCCGACGGCAGCGGCATCACGATGGTCAACATCGGCGTCGGGCCGTCGAATGCGAAGACCATTACGGATCACATCGCCGTGCTGCGTCCGCATGCGTGGATCATGCTCGGCCACTGCGCGGGCCTGCGCAATACGCAACGCCTCGGCGACTACGTGCTGGCGCACGGCTATGTGCGCGAGGATCACGTGCTCGACGACGACTTGCCGCTGTGGGTGCCGATTCCGGCGCTCGCCGAAGTACAGGTCGCGCTGGAACGCGCCGTCGCGCAGGTCACGCAACTGGACGGCGTCGAATTGAAGCGTGTGATGCGCACGGGCACGGTGGCGAGCGTGGACAATCGCAACTGGGAATTGCGCGATCATCGCGAGCCGGTGCAGCGGCTGTCGCAAAGCCGCGCGATTGCGCTCGACATGGAAAGTGCGACGATCGCCGCGAACGGCTTCCGTTTCCGCGTGCCTTACGGCACCTTGCTGTGCGTGTCGGACAAGCCGCTGCATGGCGAATTGAAGTTGCCGGGTATGGCGGACCAGTTCTATCGCGCGCAGGTCGATCAGCATCTGCAGATCGGTGTGAAAGCGATGGAGCTATTGCGAATGAACGGGCTGCATCGCTTGCATAGCCGCAAGCTGCGGAGCTTCGCTGAGGTCGCGTTCCAGTAGGAGTAAGCGGTTTTTAAGCACGCAAGGCGAGCGCAGGTTCGCCCTCGCTCACCAGGCTCGACTAAAGCTGTCCGATACCGGTCAGCCCGATCAGACTGCCGGCCGCCAGAAGCCATAGCGGATGAATGCGCGTCTTTATCGCCATGACAGCCGTGAACGCGGTGATCGCCCACGCAATCGCCGTTGGGTTCGACGCTTCGGCAATGAGTGCGGCGCTCGCCGCGACGACGCCGGCCGTCACCGGCACCAGTCCCAACTGCGCGTAGCGTCGCCACGGGCGGTCCTTGCACCGCTCCCAGGCATGCATTGCAAGTACCGTTACGAGCGACGACGGCCCGAACTTCGCCACCGACGTCACCAGCATGCCCGCCCAGCCGGCCACATGCCAGCCGACCAGCGTGACGACCATCAGGTTCGGCCCCGGCGCGGCTTGCGCGAGCGCGAACAGCGCGCTGAATTCGCTGGCCGGCATCCAGTGATGCACATCCACCACCTGACGCTGCATCTCCGGAAGAATCGTATTGCCGCCACCGAACGCGAGCAGCGAAAGCTGGCTGAAGATGACCGCGAGGGAAATGAGCGTGTCGTTCATCGTGCCTTCCTCGACGCGATATAGATGCTGAACGGCGTCAGTACCAGCATGGTGGGCAGAAGCGGCAGCCGCATGATCGCAATCGCGATGAAGCCGAGCGCGGCAATGAGCGCGGCCACCGGTTTGTGCCGCAGCGGCAGCAGGATTTTCACGGCCATCGAGATCAGCAGGCCGGCCGCCGCGGCGGCGAGCCCGGCAAACAGATGGCGAACGTGCGGGTCGTTCTGCGTGTGTTCGTACAGCACGCCAAGCCCGATCACAATCAGGGACGGTCCCGCGATCAGGCCGAGCAACCCGGCGACCGCGCCCGGCACACCGCGAAAGCGCATGCCGACGGCCACCGAGAGATTGATCACGCTGCCGCCCGGCAAGAACTGGCAGAGGCCCAGCAGGTCGGTGAATTTTTCGGCGCTCAGCCAGCGGCGTTGTTCGACCAGTGCGCGCCGCGCCAGCGGCAGTGCGCCGCCGAAGGAAATCAGCCCGAGGCCGAGAAAGCCGCCGAAGATTTCCCATACGGTGGGCGGACGCGCCAGCGCGGGTTCGGGCGTGGTGAGGTCGTGATCCATATCGGTTAGCTTGCGGTTCAAGCTCAGGAGGTTAGCGCCGAACCGGCGTCGAGCAAAACGATTTTTACGCGCGCCCATGTGATCTGGAATCACAAGCCTGGCCCGTAACCCTCCTCCTTTTCCGGCGCTGCGCGCCTTCGAAGCCGCCGCGCGGCATCAAAGCTTCACCGCCGCGGCGAACGAGTTGCATGTGACGCACGGTGCAATCAGCCGCCAAGTCGCAGCTTTCGAAACTTGGCTCGGCGTGCAGGTGTTCCAGCGTCGCGGCAAGCGCGTGCGCCTGACCGACGGTGGGCGGCGCTACCTGTCCGCCTTGCAGGCCGCGGTAGATGGTCTTGGCGTCGCGCTCGGCCCGTTGCCGCTGCTCGCGGATGAATTGCTCTCGGGCCGGCTCGTCGTGCCGCTGGCGGGTCCGCGTATCGATGCGCGCGGCTATTGGTGGGTCGCGAGGCGCGAGGTCGCGCATGCGCCGCTAGTCGAGCAGTTCTGTGAATGGCAGCAGGCGCAAGGCGATCAAACCCAGGAAAACGAAACGGGTAGCGTCGAGGCTACCCGTTGATATCCGCATGTTATCGCGTGGCGTTGCACTCGCTTCGCGCCGCGGCGCGAGCAGCCTCACAGATAGAACATCCGGTCTTCGTCCGATTTGGTGGGTTGCGGCTCGGCTTCTTCGCGGTCTTCATAGAACTTCAGCACCGCTTCGAGCACCTGATCGGGATCGTCGATGACCTGCATGAGGTCCATGTCGGCCGGATTGATCAGGCCCATTGGCGTGAGCGAGTTCCTGAACCATGCAAGCAGGCCTTCCCAGAATTCGGCGCCCACCAGAATGATCGGCACATGACGCGACTTCTTGGTCTGGATCAGCGTGAGCACTTCGGCGAGTTCGTCCAGCGTGCCGAAGCCGCCGGGCATCACGATCACCGCGTCGGAGTTCTTCACGAACGTGACCTTGCGCGTGAAGAAATGGCGGAAGCGCAACGAGATGTCTTGCCACTGATTGCCCGATTGCTCGTGCGGTAATTCGATGTTCAGGCCGACCGAAGGCGCCTTGCCCGCATGGGCGCCCTTGTTGGCCGCCTCCATGATGCCCGGGCCGCCGCCCGAGATCACCGCAAAGCCCGCGTCCGACAACTTGCGCGCGATTTGCGTGGCAAGTTTGTAATAGGGCGAGTTCGGTTTCAGGCGCGCCGAACCATATATGCTGACAGCCGGGCGAATCTCCGAGAGGTACTCGGTCGCCTCGATAAACTCTGCCATAATCGTGAACATCTGCCACGATGCGCGTGCCTTTTTGGCCGTTGCGCGCTCTTGATCTGCGAGTGATCGCAGACTCGGAATCACTTTTCTCTTAGTCATAATGCCTGAAGAACGAAGCCTTGAAGGTAAGACCCTGCTATTGGTCGACGGTTCGAGTTATCTGTACCGGGCCTACCATGCGATGCCTGATCTGCGCGGCCCCGACGGTGGTCCGACAGGTGCGCTCTACGGGATGATCAACATGCTGCGGCGCATGCGCAAGGAAGTCACAGCAGAGTATAGCGCGTGCGTGTTCGACGCCAAGGGCAAAACGTTCCGCGACGACTGGTATGCCGACTATAAGGCGAACCGTCCGTCCATGCCGGACGATCTCTCGCGTCAGATCGAGCCGATTCATGTGGCCGTGCGCGCGCTCGGCTGGCCGCTGCTGATGATCGAAGGCGTCGAGGCCGACGACGTGATCGGCACGCTCAGCACCGAGGCGGAAAAACGCGGCATGAACGTGATCGTGTCGACTGGGGACAAGGATCTGGCGCAGCTCGTGTCGGATCATGTCACCCTCATCAATACGATGACCAACGAAAAACTCGACCGCGCCGGCGTGCTCGCCAAGTTCGGCGTGCCGCCGGAGCGCATCATCGACTACCTGTCGCTGGTTGGCGATACCGTCGACAACGTGCCGGGCGTCGAGAAATGCGGGCCGAAAACCGCGGTCAAATGGCTGACGCAATTCGACTCGCTGGATGGCATCGTCGCACATGCGGACGAAATCAAAGGTGCGGTAGGAGACAATCTGCGCCGTGCGCTCGATTTTCTGCCAATGGCGAAGAAACTCGTTACCGTTGAGCGCAATTGCGACTTGACCGACCATATCGTGTCGATCGAGGAAAGCCTGCAAAGCCAGCCGGAATCGCGCGCGGAACTGCGCGAGGTGTTCACGCGCCACGGCTTCAAGACATGGCTGCGCGAAGTGGAAATCGCGGACGCGGTGGAGGGTCCTGAAACCGACGTGCCGCCGGCTTTGTCCGTGGATCACGAGCGGCATTACGACACCGTGCAGACGTGGGAACAATTCGACGCGTGGTTGGAGACGATCAACGCGGCCGAACTCACTTCTTTCGATACCGAAACCACGTCGCTCGATCCCATGATCGCGCAGATCGTGGGGCTGTCGTTGTCGGTCGAGGCCGGCCGTGCGGCTTATGTGCCGCTCGCGCATCGCGGCCCGGACGCGCCCGTGCAATTGCCGCGCGACGAAGTTCTCGCGAGGCTCAAGCCGTGGCTGGAAAGCGTCGAGCACAAGAAGGTCGGTCAGCATCTCAAGTACGACGAGCAGGTGCTGGCGAACTACGGCATCGAAATGCGCGGTATCGAACACGACACGCTGCTGCAGTCGTACGTGGTCGAATCGCATCGCACGCACGACATGGACAGCCTCGCGCTGCGCCATCTCGGCGTGAAGACGATCAAGTACGAAGAGGTGGCGGGCAAGGGCGCGGGGCAGATCGGTTTCGACGAAGTCGCGCTGGACAAGGCCGCGGAATACGCAGCGGAAGACGCCGACATCACCTTGCGGCTGCATCAGGTGCTGTACCCGCAAGTGGCGGCGGAGAAGACGCTCCAGTACGTTTATCACGACATCGAGCTGCCCACCTCGCGCGTGCTGCGGAAAATGGAACGCACCGGTGTGCTGATCGATTCGGAGAAACTGCGTCAGCAAAGCAGCGAAATCGCCACGCGTCTGATCCAGTTGGAAAGCGAGGCGTATGTGCTGGCCGGCGGCGAATTCAATCTGGGCTCGCCCAAGCAGATCGGGCAGATCTTCTTCGAGAAGCTGGAATTGCCGGTGGTCAAGAAGACCCCGAGCGGCGCACCCTCCACCGACGAAGAAGTGCTGCAAAAGCTCGCCGAAGATTTTCCGCTGCCGAAGATTCTGCTCGAACACCGTGGCTTGTCAAAGCTGAAATCGACCTACACGGACAAGCTGCCGCGCATGGTCAACGCCACCACGGGCCGCGTGCACACGAACTATGCGCAGGCGGTGGCGGTCACGGGGCGCCTCGCCTCGAACGATCCGAACCTGCAGAACATTCCCGTGCGCACCGGCGAAGGCCGCCGTATTCGCGAAGCGTTTATTGCACCGCCCGGACACAAGCTGGTCTCCGCGGATTATTCGCAGATCGAATTGCGCATCATGGCGCACATTTCCGGCGACGAATCCTTGCTGCGCTCGTTCTCGCAAGGTGAAGACATTCACCGCGCCACCGCGGCGGAAATCTTCAGCGTGACGCCGCTCGAAGTGTCGAACGACCAACGGCGCGTGGCCAAGGTCATCAACTTTGGTCTGATCTACGGCATGAGTTCGTTCGGGCTCGCTTCGAACCTCGGTATCACGCGCGACGCCGCCAAGCTCTATATCGACCGCTATTTCGCACGTTACCCTGGCGTGGCGCGTTATATGGACGAAACGCGCGTGAGCGCGAAGGCCAAGGGTTACGTCGAAACGGTATTCGGCCGCCGCCTGTGGCTGCCCGAGATCAACGGCGGCAATGGTCCACGCCGCCAGGCCGCCGAGCGCGCCGCGATCAACGCGCCGATGCAAGGCACGGCGGCCGACCTGATCAAGCTCTCGATGATCGCGGTGCAGAAGTGGATCGAAGAGTCGAAGATCGGCACGCGCATGATCATGCAGGTGCATGACGAATTGATTCTCGAAGTACCGGACGCGGAATTGTCCGACGTGCGCAAGCGCTTGCCCGAGTTGATGTGCGGCGTCGCCGACCTGAAAGTGCCGCTGGTCGCCGAAGTCGGCGCCGGTCTGAACTGGGAAGAAGCGCATTGACGCGCGTATGACGGGGTGCGATATCGTCGTGCGCATGTCACACATGCGTATTGATGGCTTGTGACAACCCGTGTTGCTCGCGGACAATCGGTCAAAGACGGCGTGCCCGGGTGATATTCCGTGCGCGCCGCCGCGACGCATAACCCATCGGCAAACACGGAGAGTTCAATGCATCGTTTTATCGTCGTTGGCGGGGGCGCGGGGGGACTGGAGTTGGCGACACGCCTGGGCGATCGCTACGCACCCCATAAGAACAAGGGCGCAGTGCGCGCGCAGGTCACGCTCGTCGACCGCAATCCCACGCATATCTGGAAGCCGCTGTTGCATGAGGTGGCGGCGGGTAGCATGGACCCCTTCACGCAGGAACTCGAATATGCAGCGCAAGCGCGCTGGCATGGCTTCGAATTCCAGCAGGGCGAACTGACGGGCCTCGACCGTGCGAACCGGCGGCTCACGCTCGGCACCGTGCTCGACGACGACGGCGCCGAACTGCTGCCCGAACGCGAACTCGAATACGACACGCTGATCATCGCGATCGGCAGCACGACCGCATTCTTCGGCGTTAAAGGTGCGTCTGAATTCTCCCTCGCACTCGACACGGTCAGCCAGGCCGAGCGTTTCCGCAAGCGCTTGATCGCGGCCTGCATGCGCGCCGAGCATCAGGTGCACGAGCCCGTCGAGTCGGCGCCGGGCACGCCGTCCACGGACGAGCCGCGCATTCAGGTGGCGATTGTCGGCGGCGGCGCGACGGGGGTGGAGTTGTCGGCGGAATTGCGCAACACCGCGCAGGTGCTGTCCGCCTACGGCCTGCATAAGCTCGACCCGCGGCATGACGTCGGCATTGTGCTGATCGAAGCGGGGCCGCGCATTCTGCCGGCTTTGCAGGAACGGGTTTCGACCGCTACGGCCGAACTGCTCACCAAGCTCGGCGTGAAGCTGATGACCAGCGAAACCGTGGCCGAAGTCGCGCCCGGTGTGATCCGCACCGCGAGCGGTAAAACCGTGCGCGCCGATCTGACGGTGTGGGCGGCGGGCATTAAGGCGCCGGCGATCCTGAGCGAGCTCGACGGCCTGCCGGTCAATCGTCTGGGCCAGCTTGTCGTGCGCCGCACGCTGCAAACCGAAATCGACGACAACATTTTCGCGCTCGGCGATTGCGCCGCCTGTCCGTGGCCGGGCAATGAGCGCAACGTGCCGCCGCGCGCGCAGGCGGCTCACCAGCAGGCGAGCTTCCTGATGAAAGCGCTGACGGCGCGGCTCGACGGCAGGCCGCTGCCGGAATTTACCTATCGCGACTTCGGTTCGCTCGTGTCGCTCGGGCATTTCAGTGCCGTCGGCAATCTGATGGGCGGGGTGATCGGCGGCAACATGCTGATCGAAGGGCTGTTCGCGCGCTTCATGTACATGTCGCTGTACCGGCTGCATATCGCCGCGCTGCACGGCTATGCGCGCATGGTGCTCGATACTTTCGCGCACTGGTTGCGCCGCACCACGCTGCCGCGGGTCAAGCTGCACTGACGTGCGCTGATGCGCCCGGCCGGCGCCCGGGAACGTTGCCTCTGCAACAGGATGCGTGTCGGGCGTATCCTGTTGCCTCCAACGTTCAACCGAGGAGCGCCGCATGCTGAAACCCGAGATCGACAGCCTGGTCCCGCACGTCCCCTTCGACCGGCGTACTTTTATCAAGGCCGCGCTCGGCACCGGATTCGCCGCAGCCGTGCTGCCGGTGTCGGCGCAAACCATCCATACCGATAGCGACGGTCTCGAAGCCGGCGAAGTGGCCGTGCGCTCCGGCGACACGCTGGTGCCGGCGTATCGCGCACAGCCGAAGGGTAAAACGCACTTGCCCGTGATTATCGTCGTGCATGAGATTTTCGGCGTGCACGAGCATATCGCCGACGTGTGCCGGCGTTTCGCCAAACAAGGTTATCTCGCGATCGCGCCGAATCTGTATGAGCGGCAGGGCGATCCGACCGTTTATACGAGCATGCAGCAGCTCAACGAGCAACTGGTCAGCAAGGTGCCGGACGATCAGGTCATGGGCGATCTCGACGCGACCGTCGCGTGGGCCGGCGAGCATGGCGGCGATTTGAACCGCCTCGGCGTGAACGGGTTTTGCTGGGGCGGGCGCATTGCGTGGCTGTATGCCGAACATAATCCGCGACTGAAGGCGGGTGTCGCGTGGTATGGGCGAGTCACGGGCGCGAAGAACGCGATGACGCCGGCCAATCCGCTCGACGAGGTCGCGCAGCTTCACGCGCCGGTTCTGGGGCTCTATGGGTTGCAGGATCAGAGCATTCCGCAGGACACGCTCGAACAGATGAAGCAGGCCATCGCGCAGGGTCCGCAAGCAGGACGCGGCTCGCAGTTCGTCGTGTATGACGATGCCGGGCACGCGTTTTTCGCGGATTACCGGCCGAGCTATAAAAAGGCCGATGCGGAAGACGGCTGGCGCCGTGCGCTGGTGTGGTTCAAGCAGCATGGGGTGGCCTGAGGCTGCGGCTTGAGGCGGTTCGCGCTCCCCCGCTTGCGATAAAAAAGGCCGTTGCCGCTTTCGGGCGGTAACGGCCTTTTTTGCTAACCAGGTGCTGTGACGCTCGCTGGTGTACTCAAGGATTCGGGCCCGTAGCGACAGGGCGCTTCGGATCCGAACTCCATTCGCTCCACGATCCTGCGTACAACGCCGCGCCGTGCAGGCCGGCGACTTCCATCGCCAGCGCATTCACGCAGGCCGTCACGCCCGAGCCGCATTGCAGTATCACGTGTTCCGGCGGCGTGTCGGCGAGCAGCGCGTGGAATTCCTCGCGCAACGTGTGAGCCGGCTTGAAGCGGTTGTCGGCGGTGAGGTTGTCTTTGAAGAAGCGGTTGAGCGCTCCGGGAATGTGGCCGCCGACGCGATCAAGCGTCTCGTTCTCGCCGCGATAACGGTCGGCGGCGCGCGCGTCCACCACCACGCGTTCCTTCGAACCCAGATTGCGCTCGACCGTTTGCGCATCGACCGTGACGGACAGCGGCGCACCGGCTTTGAAGTCGCCGGTGTTCTGGGCGGGCGCGTCCTGCGTCAGCGGATAACCGCCGGCCTCCCATGCCTGCAGCCCGCCGTCGAGCAGCGCGACCGCGTCGTGACCGAGCCAGCGCAGCAGCCACCATGCGCGGGCGGCGTACATGCCGCCTTGCGCGTCATAGGCGACGACTTGCTGCCCTTGCTTCAGGCCGCGCGACTCCAGCGTCTCCACCAGCCGCGCACGATCCGGCAACGGATGGCGGCCGCTCTGGCCGTTCTTCGGCCCCGACAGATCGCGATCGAGATGCAGATAATGCGCGCCCGGCAGATGTCCGGCCAGATAGGCTTTTTCGCCCGCCTCCGGGTCGGCCAGATCGAAACGGCAATCGATGACGAACACGCTGCCCGGCGCGGCGGCGAGCCGCTCCGCGAGATTGGTCGCGGAGATCAGAGTGGTGTAATGAGTGTGGGGCATGACGTCTCCTGTCGACCAGAGTTGGCGCTTTAGCGCCTTACTCTGGTCCCATGCAAAGCGGTCGACCAGAGTTGGCGCTTTATTTGCCTTACTCTGGTCTCATGTAAAACCCGATACGGGCGATGGCGGCTCCGTCAGGCGGCTTTCCCGCCGACACCGGATGGCCGAGCTATCCCGTTAGTCTAAACAAAAAAAGACGGACCGAAGTCCGTCTTTCCATGCGTGGGTGCTGCCTGAGTTATCTGGCGAGGCGCCAATCAGATCGTGCCGAGCTCACGCCGCAAAAACTCGTGGAAGTGCTGCATGCCGTCTTCCATCGGGCTTTGATACGGGCCGACCTGCGATTCGCCGCGATTCATCAGCGCGCGGCGGCCGGCGTCCATGCGCTCGGCGATCTCGTCGTCTTCGCGGGCCGTTTCCATGTAGGCGGCGCGCTCGGCTTCGACGAACTCCCGCTCGAACAGCGCGATTTCCTCTGGGTAATAGAACTCCACCACGTTGGTGGTTTTCTGCGGGCCGCGCGGGATCAGCCACGACACCACCAGCACGTGCGGATACCACTCGATCATGATGCCCGGGTAGTACACCATCCAGATCGCGCCGAAGTCAGGCGGATTGCCGCCGCGAAAGCGCAGCACTTCGTCGTGCCACTTGCGGTAAGTCGGGCTGCCCGGCTGCTCCAGATCCTTGTGCACGCCAACCGTCTGGACGCTGTACCAGTCGCCGAACTCCCACGTCAGGTCGTCGCAATTGACGAAGCTGCCGAGGCCCGGATGGAACGGCGCGACGTGATAGTCCTCCAGATAGACCTCGATAAAGGTCTTCCAGTTGTAGTTGCACTCGTGCACTTCGACGTGATCGAACATGAAGCCCGAAAAATCGAAATGTTCCTTGGTGCCGAGGCGCGCCAGATCGCGCGCGACGTCGCGTCCCTGCGCTTCGAACAGCAGGCCTTGCCAGTTCTGCAGCGGCGTGGCGCCGAGATTCAGGCAGGGGTTATCCGCAAAATGAGGCGCACCGAGGAGCTGGCCGTTCAGGTCGTATGTCCAGCGATGCAAGGGGCAGACGATATTCTCCGTCTGGCCGCGGCCGTTGAGCATGATGGCTTGCCGGTGGCGGCACACGTTCGACAGCAGCTCGACTTGCGACTGCTGGTTACGGACGAGCACACGCCCTTCGCTCTCGCTCGGCAAAGCAAAATAATTCCCCGCCTCGGGCACCATGAGATCGTGGCCGATGTAGCGAGGACCTTTCTTGAAAAGGGTGTCGATCTCGCGCGTTAGAAGCGCTTCGTCAAAGTAAGCCGTGACTGGCAGCTGGCTGTGGACAGACCGCAACTGCAATGCATTGCTCAGATTGGACATTCCCACTCCCGTGAAGACGTGAAAGCAGTGAACAACCCAACCATCGAAGATTCGATTTAGGGAGCCAGCGATTATACCCGTTTCCCCTTTCCTGGGGCGTTTAAGTGCCTGATTTGGGTCAAAAATGTCAGGAAAGTTCGACTTTTTCGCCGCAGACTGATCACTTTTTTTCTGCGAGACTGCTAGGGTGGCGCGGAGTGAGAAGGCGGGCGTAGGCCGGCGAGCGGATCGGAAATGACGCTTTTGCCGTAGAATGTCCGACTTGTTTTAATTTTGCGACTATTCATGGCGAAGACCGCGTCGAAAGATACTGCAGCCACGCCAGCCGAAGGCGTCGACACCACACCGCTGCCCGAGAATTACGAGGCCGCTCAGGCGGAGCTGGAAGGGCTGGTTGCACGCATGGAAAGCGGCAATCTCAGCCTCGAGGAGTCGCTTACCGCCTATCGGCGCGGCGCCGCTCTCGTGGCGTTTTGCCAGCAGCAGCTCGAGAAGGTCGAGCAGCAGGTGCGCGTGCTCGACGGCGAGACGCTCAAGCCGTTGCCCATGAATACCGCAGGCACAGCCGCTACTGAAAGCGGGGACGACCTATGACATTCGAACAATGGATGCGCTCGGTGCTGGAGCGCGTCGAAACGGCACTAGAACATTACCTGCCGGGCGAGGCAACCGAGCCCGCCACGCTGCATGAAGCCATGCGCTACGCGGTGCTGGGCGGCGGCAAGCGGGTTCGCCCGCTGCTGTGCCACGCGGCCGGCGAGCTGACCGGCGCGCGCGCCGAATGCCTCGACGCGGCGGCCGCGGCGCTGGAAATGATCCACGTGTACTCGCTCGTCCACGACGACATGCCATGCATGGACGACGACGCGCTGCGTCGCGGCAAGCCCACGGTACACGTCAAGTATGACGAAGCCACGGCATTGCTGGTCGGCGATGCGCTGCAATCGCAGGCGTTTGTCGCGCTGACCTCGGAGGTGCTGGCCCCGGCGCAACAGGCCGCGCTCGTGCGCGAACTGGCGCTGGCGAGCGGCTCGATCGGTATGTGCGGCGGGCAGGCCATCGACCTGGCGAGCGTCGGCCACACGCTGACGCGCACGCAGCTCGAAACCATGCACCGCATGAAAACCGGGGCCTTGCTGCGCGCCGCGGTGCGCATGGGCGCGCTGGCTGGCGAAACGCCGGACGCGGACGCCATGCGCTCGCTCGACGCGTATTCGGCGGCTGTCGGCCTCGCATTTCAGGTCGTCGACGACATTCTCGACGTCACGACCGATTCCGCGACGCTCGGCAAAACCGCAGGTAAAGACGCGAAGGACGGCAAGCCGACCTACGTGTCGATTATTGGACTCGACGCGTCGCGTGCGCTCGCAGCGCAGCTGCGCAGCGACGCTCACGCCGCGCTGGCGCCGTTCGGCGCACGCGCGCAGCGTCTTGCCGAATTGGCCGACCTGGTGGTGAACCGGGTCAGCTGAACGCGAAAGCCCGCCGCCGCGCGCCTGCGTTGCGGGGCGCATGTATGAAGTGCGGGCGCGTAAGTTTTCCTACAATGGAACGACGATGTACGACTTGCTGAAAACCATTGACGACCCGGCGGCACTGCGCCGCCTCGATCGCCGCCAATTGCAACCGCTTGCCGACGAGTTGCGTGCCTTTGTGCTCGACAGCGTATCGCAGACGGGCGGCCATCTTTCGTCCAACCTCGGCACAGTCGAGTTGACCATTGCGCTGCACTATGTGTTCGACACGCCGCATGACCGGATCGTCTGGGACGTCGGCCATCAAACTTATCCGCACAAGATCCTGACGGGCCGCCGCGACCAGATGCATACGCTGCGTCAGTTGGGCGGCATCTCGGGCTTCCCGAAGCGTGACGAGTCGGAATACGACACCTTCGGCACGGCGCACTCCAGCACGTCGATCTCGGCCGCGCTCGGCATGGCGATCGCGAGCAAGCTGCAGGGCGACAACCGCATGGGCATCGCCGTGATCGGCGACGGCGCAATGACGGCCGGTATGGCCTTCGAGGCGTTGAACAACGCCGGCGTCGAAGACGACGTGCCGCTGCTGGTCATCCTGAACGACAACGACATGTCGATTTCGCCGCCGGTCGGCGCGCTGAATCGCCATCTGGCGCGCCTGATGTCGGGCCGCTTTTACGCGGCCGCGCGGGCCGGCGTCGAGCGCGTGCTGCGCGTCGCGCCGCCCATGCTCGATCTCGCCCGCAAGCTCGAAGAGCACGCTAAGGGCATGATCGTGCCGGCCACGCTGTTCGAAGAGTTCGGCTTCAACTACATCGGCCCGATCGACGGCCATGACCTCGATTCGCTGATTCCGACGCTGCAAAACATCAAGGAACTGCGCGGTCCGCAATTCCTGCACGTCGTGACGAAGAAGGGCCAAGGCTACAAGCTGGCCGAAGCCGATCCGGTGCTGTACCACGGCCCGGGCAAGTTCAATCCGGCCGAAGGCATCAAGCCGGCCACCACGCCGTCGAAGAAGACTTATACGCAGGTGTTCGGCGAATGGCTGTGCGACGCCGCCGAGCTGGATGCGCGGGTAATCGGCATCACGCCGGCCATGCGCGAAGGCTCGGGCATGGTGGAGTTCGAGAAGCGCTTCCCGGACCGTTATTTCGACGTCGGTATCGCCGAGCAACACGCGGTGACGTTCGCAGGCGGCCTGGCGGCGGAAGGCATGAAGCCGGTGGTCGCAATCTACTCGACCTTCCTGCAACGCGCGTACGACCAGCTGATTCACGACGTTGCACTGCAAAACCTGCCGGTGGTGTTCGCGATCGACCGCGCGGGGCTCGTCGGCGCGGACGGCGCGACGCACGCGGGTGCTTACGACCTCGCGTTCCTGCGCTGCATCCCGAACATGACGGTGATGGCTGCGTCGGATGAAAACGAATGCCGCCAGATGCTGTACACCGCATTGCAGCAACCGAACCCGACGGCGGTGCGCTACCCGCGCGGCTCCGGCACGGGCGTGGCGACCATCAAGCAGATGACGGCGCTGCCGCTCGGCAAGGGTGAGATTCGTCGCGAAACGTCGCAGCCGGCTGGCAAGCGCATTGCGATTCTGGCATTCGGCACGATGGTGGCGCCGTCGCTGGCGGCGGCCGAGCAACTGGACGCAACCGTTGCGAACATGCGTTTCGTGAAACCGCTGGACGCCGATCTGATCCGTCAGCTGGCCGAAACGCACGACGCCATCGTCACGGTCGAAGAAGGCTGCGTGATGGGCGGCGCGGGTTCGGCATGTGTGGAAGCCCTGCTTGCCAGTGGGGTTACTCGTCCGGTACTACAATTGGGCCTCCCCGACCGGTTCATCGATCATGGAGATCCGGCCAAGCTGCTCGCCGCGTGCGGTCTCGACGCCGTGGGCATCACCAAGTCGATCCGCGAGCGTTTTCTGTTGAGCGGGGCGGTCGGCGGCCAGTCGTCGGTGAAGCGCGTCGCATAAGCGCCGCTGCTCGCTACCCGGCCGCCGTGCAGGGCGGCCATAGTGGCCATAGCAATCTCCAACTTGAATCGATGGGCCTTCGGGCCCATCATCCAACGCCGGCAAGGGCCGGCGTTTGCCGTTGCGCGCCTTGATTCGCGCGGCCGCTGAGAGCCCCCAAACCTGTTGCTTTGCGACAGTTCCCGAGGGCGTAATCTCCCACGGAGACTTCCTCCGGGGCGGAAAACCTGGGGCGGCCCGGCGTTTCCTGAAAGGACAAGATAATGAATCAAATGAATCCCGCCTTTGTGATGCCCGACGTGCAAAGCACGCCCGACACCCGCCAGATCCCGATTCAACGGGTCGGCGTGAAGGCGGTGCGCCATCCGCTGACGGTGCGCACGCAAGGCGGCGAGGTGCAGCCGACGGTCGGCACGTGGAATCTGGACGTGCATTTGCCGGCTGACCAGAAAGGCACGCACATGTCGCGTTTCGTCGCGTTGCTCGAAGAGAACAAGGCGCCGCTTGAGCCCGCTACGTTCCGTACCATGCTCGCCGCGATGCTCGAAAAGCTCGAAGCAGAGGCCGGCCGCATCGAAGTATCGTTCCCGTACTTTGTGAACAAGACCGCGCCGGTGTCGGGTGTGCAAAGCCTGCTCGACTACGAAGTCACCTTGACGGGCGAGACCCGCAATGGCGCGACGCGTCTGTTCCTGCGGGTGCAGGTGCCGGTTACCAGTCTGTGCCCGTGTTCGAAGAAGATTTCGCAGTACGGCGCGCATAACCAGCGCTCGCACGTCACGATCAACGCCGAACTGGCTGGCGACGTGGCCGTGGAAGAACTGATCCGTATCGCCGAAGAAGAAGCCTCATGCGAACTGTGGGGCTTGCTCAAGCGCCCGGACGAGAAGTTCGTCACCGAGCGCGCCTATGAAAATCCGAAGTTTGTCGAAGACCTGGTGCGCGACGTTGCGCAGCGTCTGAATGCGGACGAGCGGATCGTCGCCTATGTGCTCGAAGCCGAGAACTTCGAGTCGATTCACAATCACAGCGCGTATGCGGTGATCGAGCGGGACAAGCGTGCGGGCTGATATGCGTGTTTGCTGACTGTATTGAAAAAGCCGCTTCTCGAAGCGGCTTTTTTTGCGCCTTACCGATGTACCGATGCAGGTTTCAGCGCGCGAGTGAGGTCAGATCCCAGCGCGGCTTCACCGTGAACGCGTAGTCTTTGCCCGACTGATCCGGCCAGCGTTGCAGCCGCAAAGCGCCGGCCAGCGCGATCATCGCACCGTTATCCGTGCACAGAGACAGGTCAGGGTAGTGCACGTAGAAATTGCGCTTCTTCGCTGCGGCGGAAAGCGCCTCGCGCAACTGCCGGTTCGCGCCGACGCCACCGGCGACGACCAGCCGGTTGAGCCCGGTTTTCTTGAGCGCGGCCAGCGACTTTGCCGCCAGGACTTCAACCGCCGCGTCGACGAAACCTCGTGCCAGATCGGCTTTCGCCTGCTCACAGATATTCGCGCCGCCGAGCTTTTTGGCGTTGGTGAGCACAGCGGTCTTCAAGCCGCTGAAGCTGAAATCGAGATCGCCGGAATGCAGCATCGGGCGCGGCAGCACCACTGCGCCGGGCGTGCCGAATTCCGCCATGCGCGAGACTTCCGGGCCGCCCGGATAACCGAGGCCGAGCAGCTTGGCGGTTTTGTCGAAGGCTTCGCCGGCGGCGTCGTCCAGGGTTTCGCCGAGCGTTTCGTAGACGCCCACGTCCGTCACGCGCATCAACTGCGTATGGCCGCCGGACACCAGCAGCGCGACAAACGGAAACGGCGGCGGCTCGTCCACCAGCAGCGGCGAGAGCAAATGCCCTTCGAGGTGATGGATGCCGATGGTCGGCTTGTCCCACGCCATAGCCAGCGCATTGGCGACGCTCGCGCCGACCAGCAGCGCGCCCGCAAGGCCCGGGCCCTGCGTATAGGCGATTGCGTCGATGTCGCCGCTAGCCGTGCCGGCGCGTTCCATCACCTCTTCCAGCAGCGGCAACGCGCGCCGGATGTGATCGCGCGACGCCAGCTCCGGCACCACGCCGCCGTATTCCCGGTGCATCGCAATCTGCGAATGCAACGCGTGCGCGAGCAGGCCGTGCTCCGTGTCGTAGAGCGCGAGACCGGTTTCGTCGCAGGAGCTTTCGATGCCGAGAACGAGCATGATGGATGGGCTTGGGCGGACGCACGAGCAATGACGCCCCGGCGCCCGAAAAGTGAAAAGGCAAGCCGTAAAGTATAGCAGTGCGGGCAGAGGGTCGCAGACGCACAGGTACAATGCGACCGCATGGAATCCTTCGATATCGCAGTGATCGGCGCAGGCGCGGCCGGCATGATGTGCGCGGCCGTGGCCGGGCAGCTCGGCCGCCGCGTGGTGCTGATCGACCATTCGCAGCGTCTCGCGGAGAAGATCCGCATCTCCGGTGGCGGCCGCTGCAACTTCACGAATCTGTATGCCGGGCCGGCCAACTACCTGTCGGCCAACCCGCATTTTTGCCGCTCGGCACTCGCGCGCTACACGCCGCGCGACTTCATGTCGTTGCTCAAGCGCCATCACGTGACGTGGCATGAGAAGCACAAAGGCCAGCTATTCTGCGACCAGTCGAGCGACGCGGTCATCAATGTGCTGAAGAGCGAGTGCGACGCGGGCCGCGTGGCATGGCGCACGCCGCTGTCCGTCGAACAGGTGCGCCAGGACGCGGAAGGGCGGTTCACGCTGGATACCCGGTCGGGGCCGATCGCTGCACGCGCGCTCGTGATCGCGACCGGGGGCCTTTCCATTCCCAAGATCGGTGCCACCGATTTCGCCTACCGACTTGCCAGGCAATTCGGTCACAAGCTGATCGATACGCGCCCGGCGCTGGTTCCGCTGACCTTCGCCGCAGCGGACTGGGAGCCGTTCTCGGCGCTGTCCGGCGTCTCGCTGGAAGTGCAACTCGCGACCGGCAACAAGAAGACCGGTGCTGAATTCAACGAAGATCTGCTGCTCACCCACCGCGGCCTTTCCGGTCCGGGGGTGTTGCAGATTTCGAGCTACTGGCAGCCCGGCGAGCCGATTCACATCAACCTGTTGCCCGAGCAGGACGCCACGACCGCGTTGCTGGAAGCCAAAACCGGCACGAAGCGCCAGATCGCCAACCTGTTGTCGGAATGGGTGCCGCAGCGGCTCGCTCATGTCTGGCTGGAAGCTCATCAGGTTCCGGCCGAAGCCCGCGTGGCTGACTTGCCGGACAAAACCCTGCACCGCGTCGGTGAGGCTCTGTCGCGCTGGACGCTCACCCCCAACGGCACGGAAGGCTATCGCAAGGCCGAAGTGACGCGCGGCGGCGTCGACACGCGCGAGCTGTCGTCATCGACGATGATGAGCGCGCGCGCCCCGGGCTTGTACTTCATTGGCGAGGCGGTGGACGTCACGGGCTGGCTGGGCGGCTACAATTTCCAGTGGGCGTGGGCATCCGGCGTGGCGGCCGGCCAGGCGGCCGCGGAGTATGTCCAGGGGGCTTGACGGCGCTCTGGCTTTGTGAGAAAGCTCTGCTATACTCCTGAACCTTTACAAAGTTCCGTTATTGAAAAATGACGACCATCCGCGTAAAAGACAACGAGCCGTTTGAAGTCGCCATGCGCCGTTTCAAGCGCACCATGGAGAAAACCGGTTTGTTGACGGAACTTCGCGCTCGCGAGTTTTACGAAAAGCCTACGGCCGAGCGCAAGCGCAAGAAGGCGGCTGCGGTGAAGCGTCATTTCAAGCGTCTGCGTGGCCAGATGCTGCCAAAGAAGTTCTACTGATTCTGGTGTTGTCGCGGTTCCCGTCGAACGGGGCAGCGGCATCCAACCGGTGAGGGCACGGCAGGTGCCATCACGGAAAACACGGCCCTTCGGGCCAGCCGGCAGGGTCGCACCCACCACGCACATTGTGCCAACCCGCTTGAGGAAGCAGTCCCAAGCGGGTATTCGTGTTGATGCGCGTGTTGATGCGCGCGTCGAGGTGCCTGGCCTGGCCGGTTTTTCAAATTCTCCAACGCATTCAGGTGAGTGATGAGTCTCAAGGACCGGATCAACGACGATATGAAGGCCGCCATGCGGGCACGTGAAACCGAGCGTCTCGGCACGATCCGCCTGTTGCTCGCCGCGATCAAGCAGCGCGAAGTCGACGAGCGCATCACGCTCGACGACACCGCGATCACCGCTGTGATCGACAAGATGATCAAGCAGCGCAAAGACTCGATCAGCCAGTTCGAAGCGGCTGGCCGCACGGATCTGGCCGACAAGGAAAAGGCCGAACTGGCGATCCTGTCTGCCTATATGCCGGAGCAGATGTCCGAGGCGGAGATCGTTGCCGAAGTTCAGGCGGCGGTTGCGCAAACCGGCGCGGCCGGCCCGCAAGACATGGGCAAGGTGATGGGCGTGCTCAAGCCGAAGCTGGCCGGCCGCGCCGACATGACCGCTGTCTCGGCGCAGGTCAAAGCCGCGCTCGCGAAGTAACTTCCGTTTGTCCGGTCTGCGCGCGCCGTCGCTCGACGGGTGGCGTGTGCAGCCTTGAGCCTTTCAGGTAGCGTCATACAGTGATTCCTCCGTCATTCCTTCAGGATCTGCTCAACCGCGTCGATATCGTCGACGTGGTCGGCCGGTATGTGCAGTTGAAGAAGGGCGGCGCGAACTTCATGGGGCTGTGCCCGTTCCACAACGAGAAAAGCCCTTCGTTTACGGTTAGTCCGACTAAGCAGTTCTATCACTGCTTCGGCTGCGGTGCGCATGGTACGGCCATCGGTTTCCTGATGGAGCACGTCGGCTCCTCGTTTCCGGAGGCGGTCAACGAGCTGGCACAGTCCGTTGGGTTGACCGTGCCGAACGAGCCTTCGCCGGGATATGGCGGCGGCGGTTCCGGCGGCTATGCGCCGGCTGCCTCCAAGGCGGTCACCACGGCGCTTTCCGACGTCATGCAGACCGCCTGCGATTTCTACCGCAAACAACTGCGCAGCGCGCCGGTCGCGATCCAGTATTTGAAGAAACGCGGCTTGACGGGCGAGATCGCGGCCCGTTTCGGGCTCGGCTACGCCCCGGACGGCTGGCAGAACCTCGAAGCAGCATTTCCGAACTACCGCGACGATTCGCTGGTCGAATCGGGTTTGGTGATTGTCAGCGAAAAGTCCGACGCACAGGGTCAGAACCGCCGGTACGACCGCTTTCGCGAGCGGGTCATGTTCCCGATACGCAATGTGAAGGGGCAGGTGATCGGCTTCGGCGGCCGCGTGCTGGACGGTGGCGAGCCGAAATATTTGAATTCGCCCGAAACGCCTTTATTTAACAAGGGCAGCGAGCTGTATGGGCTGTTCGAGGCGCGTCTGGCGATTCGCGAACAGCACTATGTACTCGTCGTGGAAGGCTACATGGACGTGGTCGCGCTGGCCCAATTGGGGTTCCAGAACGCAGTTGCCACGCTCGGTACGGCCTGTACGCCGATTCACGTGCAGAAGCTGATGCGCCAGACCGACACGGTCATCTTCAGTTTCGACGGCGATTCGGCGGGCCGGCGCGCCGCTCGCCGCGCGCTCGATGCCTGTTTGCCGCATGCGGCGGACAACCGGACCATCCGGTTCCTTTTTTTGCCGGCCGAGCACGACCCGGACAGCTACGTGCGTGAATACGGCACCGAGGCGTTCGCCGAGCAGGTCGAGCGGGCCATGCCGCTGTCGCAGTTCATGCTGAACGAGGTGCTGACCGGCAAGGAGCTGGATCAGCCGGAAGGAAAGGCCCGTGCGCTGTTCGACGCCAAGCCTTTGCTGCAGGCGCTGCCGGCCAACGCGCTGCGTGCGCAGATCATGCATATGTTCGCCGACCGGCTCGACGTGCCGTTCGACGAGGTCGCCGCGCTGTGCGAGGTCGATTCGCGCATCGCCGCGGCGGCCCGCGCCGCGCCGGCCCGCAAAGACCGGCGCAGCGTGACCGGAATCGAGGAAAAAACGCTGCGCAATCTGGTGATGCATCCGCGCACGGTGGCGGTGCTGGACGAGGAGGCCGAGCAGGCGCTCCTCACGGTTACGCGGCACGGCGAACTGTTCGAAGAAGTGACGACGCACGCGCGTGCGCTGGGCGATTCGGCGGAGTTTCAGTTGTTGTCCGACCTATTGCGAAACGGCGCGAACGCCCCAACTTTCGAGGAAATCTTTCGCAAAATTCTAGACTATGATGAAAACGTCCGGGATTTGCTGCTGAAAGACCCGGAGGACGCGACCGTCATCGAGGAACGGCGCGAGCAGGAACGGATCGTTGGAGAGGAACTGAAGGCGGCGATCCTGAAGATGCGGTACGACGCTTACTGCGATCGTCTCGAGCAGCTTTCGCGGCAATCCCGGCACACACCGGAGGAGTTTGCGGAGCTGTCGGAACTGAACCGGAAGCGGGCTGACATGAAGCGCCGGCTCGGGCTGTAAGCGGAGCGGAGGAAGCCTGAGTGGTATAATAAAAGGTTTCCAGCAGTTTGTTTCTTAAAGGGTTTTCCTAGCAAAGGCGAAAAGGCGATGCGATGGCAAAGACTAAGGACGCAACTACGGGCGGGAAGAAAGCTACAGGCACGAACTCCAGTGAGTCGACCAGAAAGGTCACCGAGGCCAGGTTAGTTTCTTCCGCCAGAAAGACGTCTGCCGCCAGCATTGCACCCGTTGCCGGGAAGAAGTCCTCGACCGCTTCCGCTGCGCGAGCGGAGCCGGTCAGGGCGGCGAAAGCTGTAGCATTACCGGCCGCGAAGGGGTCGGGTGTCAGAAGCGCAAGGGAAGCGGCTGCCGCGCAGGACGATGCGGTAGTGCGCGAGGTTCCAGTATCCACGGTTCAACCGGCTGTTGTCCACCAGCCGCGAGTCGAGACTACAGCCGGTACGGCGAACTCCATGACGAAAAAGCTGAACGAAGTACCCGTCGATGACGACGCAACCCAAAGCGAGGAAAACCCTGCGGCTGTTCCAGCCAAGGTGGAAAAGGCCAAGGCTCGCGACCGTCGTGCAAAGGAAAAAGCGCTGCTGAAAGACGCTTTCGCGTCGTCGCAGCCGGGCACGGTCGAGGAACTCGAGGAGCGCCGCTCCAAACTGCGCGCGCTGATCAAGCTCGGCAAGGAGCGCGGCTTCCTCACGTACGCTGAAATCAACGACCACCTGCCGGACAACTTCACCGAGACCGAGGCGATCGAAGGCATCATCAGCACGTTCAACGACATGGGCGTGGCGGTGTACGAGCAGGCCCCGGACGCTGAGACGCTGCTGCTGAACGACAACGCGCCGGCGGCTTCTTCGGACGACGAAGTGGAAGAGGAAGCGGAAGTCGCGCTGTCCACCGTCGACTCGGAATTCGGCCGTACCACCGACCCGGTCCGCATGTACATGCGGGAAATGGGCACGGTCGAACTGCTCACGCGCGAAGGCGAAATCGAAATCGCGAAGCGGATCGAAGACGGCCTGAAGCACATGGTGATGGCCATCTCCGCATGCCCGACCACGATCGCCGACATTCTGGCCATGGCCGAGCGCGTCGCGAATGAGGAAATTCGCATCGACGAACTGGTCGACGGCCTGATCGACGCCAATGCGGAAGACGCGGACGGCTTCTCCGCGCAAGAGGCGGAAGCGATCGAGAGCGAAGACGAAGAAGTCGAAGAGGACGCCGAAGAAGACGAGGAAGAAGACGACGGCACGGCGCAGGCCACGGCTAACGCCGCGCAGATGGAAGCGCTCAAGCGTGCGTCGCTCGAAAAATTCGCGATGATCAGCGAATGGTTCGACAAGATGCGTCGCGCGTTCGAGAAGGAAGGCTACAAGTCCAAGTCGTATCTGAAGGCGCAGGAAACGATTCAGAACGAGCTCATGACGATCCGCTTTACTGCGCGTACTGTCGAGCGTTTGTGCGACACGCTGCGCGCGCAGGTGGACGAAGTGCGTCAGGTCGAGCGTCAGATTCTGCACACGGTAGTCGACAAGTGCGGCATGCCGCGAGCGGAATTTATCGCGCGTTTCCCGGGCAGCGAAACGGATCTCGAGTGGGCCGACAAGATCGTCGGTGAAGGTCACGCGTATAGCGCGATCCTCACGCGTAACATTCCGGCTATCCGCGAACAGCAGCAACGTCTGCTGGATCTGCAGGCGCGCGTCGTGCTGCCGCTGAAAGACCTGAAGGAAACCAACCGTCAGATGGCGGCGGGCGAACTGAAGGCGCGTCAGGCGAAGCGCGAAATGACCGAGGCGAACTTGCGTCTCGTGATCTCGATCGCGAAGAAGTACACAAACCGTGGTCTGCAGTTCCTCGACCTGATTCAGGAAGGCAACATCGGCCTGATGAAGGCGGTGGACAAGTTCGAATATCGTCGCGGCTACAAGTTCTCCACGTACGCAACGTGGTGGATCCGTCAGGCCATTACGCGTTCGATCGCCGACCAGGCGCGCACGATCCGGATTCCGGTTCACATGATCGAAACGATCAACAAGATGAACCGCATCTCGCGTCAGATCTTGCAGGAAACCGGTCTCGAGCCGGATCCGGCAACGCTGGCCGAGAAGATGGAAATGCCGGAAGACAAGATCCGCAAGATCATGAAGATCGCGAAGGAACCGATCTCCATGGAAACGCCGATCGGTGACGACGACGATTCCCACTTGGGCGACTTCATCGAAGACAACAACACGGTTGCGCCGGCCGACGCCGCTTTGCACGCCAGCATGCGCGATGTCGTGAAAGACGTGCTCGACTCGCTGACGCCGCGCGAAGCGAAGGTGCTGCGCATGCGTTTCGGTATCGAGATGAGCACCGATCACACGCTCGAAGAGGTCGGCAAGCAGTTCGACGTGACGCGCGAACGGATCCGTCAGATCGAGGCAAAGGCGCTGCGCAAGCTGCGTCACCCGAGCCGTTCGGACAAGCTGAAATCGTTCCTCGAAGGGAATTGATCGAGGCCGGCGTACGTTGCACTGATGTAGCGGTTTGAAGGAGCCTCGCGGTTGTTTCGGCGTATCGAAGCGGTTGCGAAGGCTCCTTTTTCGTGTAGTATGTCGGCCAATCAGCGAATAGGCCCGGCCTTCACGACCGGGTCTTTTTTCTTGGGCCGGACGCCGTGCTGGTTGCAGGCAGCGGACTCATAATCCGCCTCCGAAAGGACACCGTCGGTTCGACTCCGACCCGGCCCACCAATATTTACAAGGCTCGCGCCGGTTTTGCGCGATGCTGACACAGCAGAGGGGTATGGGTTTTTCTGCCCGTCAGCAGATTGCCGTATCTATTCGCGCCGTCCGATCCTGCCCACCGCATCCGCCAGTCGATCCGTCACCAGGTGCGAATAGCGCTTTGTCGACGCGACTGACCGGTGCCCCAGAACGCCGCCGACCGTGAACAGGTCGATGCCAGCGTTGATCATCTCGGACGCCGCGCCGTGGCGCAGGTCATGAAACTTTGTGTCTGGGTAACCGGCCGCCGAGCGCGCAGCTGTCCACGCCATTTCAAACTGCTTCACCGTCACGGTGAACCGGACACGCCGGGCGAGCACCGCGACTCGCGGATGGATCGGCACGATACGCGGCCGCCCGTTTTTCGTGTCGGCCAGCGAGAACCCGGTCCGCGTCACCTTCGCCCGCAGGATCTCGCCGCGGCGCATCCCCGAATAGAACGCGATGCGGATAGCCGCGCGCACCTCGCGGTGTTTGCATGCCCGCGCGATCTGGAGCATTTCCCGTCGTTGCGGGTAGTGATGTCGCTCGTTATTGACCGGCGGAATGATCATTCTAGCGGTCTGGTCTGACTCGATCCTGCCGACCTTGTGAGCGTATTTGATCGCGGCACGCAGGTATGCGAGAACATTGCGGATGGCCGCATCTGATAGTGGCCGCTTCTTCGCCCCGTTCCGGTCCACATGGGCACGCATGTAGCCGACCATTTCTTTCGACCATTCGTGCAGCTCCATCGCGTCCTGCTCCGCAAACCACGGCGCCCACTTCTCAAGAATCTGGATCCGCTTTGTCGCGTCCTTCCACCCGGCGCTCTTATCGGCGACGTGCGCCATGACACATTCGCCGATCGTTACTACCGGCTTTACGATGCCGGTATGGAGCGCGTAGGTTTCGGAGTCCCACTTGCGGCCTAGCTCGTCTGCCTGTTTGGCAGATATGCCCGCAGGGAGAAGCTTGGCTTTTCGAACGCGGCGGTCTTCGATGATTCGTTCGAACGTCCAGCGGTAGCGCCGGCGGCCGGCCTTCGTAATGGTTTCGATTGGCATGATGCAAGGAACCGGTAGAGCGATTCAAGGTCGTAGACGTGAGTTTTGTATCCCAGCTTGTAGCGCTGGATGATTTCGCCGGCAGTGTCGATCCGGCTGATTGCGTAGCGCGGCACGCCAAGAATAGTTGCGGCTTCGGCGGCGCTTACGCGTTTTCCTTCTGCGATGCCTATCTCACACCCCAGTGTTTGCGCGTGGTTTCAATCATTCGTTGTGCTGCTGCCATTAATCGGTCTGCTCGATCGGCCCGACACTCAGCGCTACGACTGGGTGGCCGGTGCCAGCGATCCACAGTTTGATCGGCTCGCCCGCGTTAATCGCCGCAAGCTCTGCCGGCGTTGGTTCCCACGACGAGACCATGAACTGCCCCTGTTCGGTGAGGACATCCCGAATCGGCAGGACATTGCACTTTGAGATGTCGCCATCCCAGTTCGGCGGTGCGCCGAGGTTGCGCGTTGCGCCTTCAATGCGTTTGATCAGCATTCTGTCTCTCCGCTTGCCGGACGCGCGGCGGTCATGGCGGCGTCTTGCATGAAGGCGTCTAGATAGCGCCGAACGCTGGACTCCATTCCATAGCCAGGCTCGGAGTCCGCTTTGAATACTGCATGCAGCGCACGGACCTTCCCAGCTTTGTCAAACTTCAGGTCGCAAGCATGAGTCCGGTGAATCAAAGTTCGCAAAATCTCTGCGTCGCGAGCGTCATCCGTCAGCGCCCGCGTCTGCTCCACAGGTTGCGCTGCCGGCACCGCGGGATGGTGACATTTGCCCTCATCGCGGCACTGTCCAGGCAGATCGCAGAACTTGAACCGGCAATTCGAGAATGGTGCCTGCGTGCCGATGATCGGTGAAATCTGCTCTACAGGTTGCGCTACTGGGTGCGGGGATGCGGCGCGGGCGAGAAGCAACCTACGAGCAAATGCAATGACTGTTGTCGCGGCACACGCGTCGATGCTGGCATCAGCATAGAAGAGGTCCAGAATCTGCTCATTTGTAATTTCCGCATTCGGCCAAGCTGCACGAGCTAGCCACGCTTCCAATGCCGTCTTGTGCCCAACCGTGTCGGCATCAACGTACTCCCATTTGTGTTGCATCCACGCCTCAAACGCCGCCCGCTCATCGTCCAGCACCACGGCAGAATTAGCGACGCCTGGCGTCTTTGCGGCGATCTCGAACGCTTCATCGACTTTCGTTTGCGGAACATGGCCGGCGGCCACAAGTGCGCGAATGACGAACTTCGCCATCGGCTCCCCAGCAGTTTTGCTCTTTTGGTTCATGGTCGAACCTCCGGTTGACCTGCTGTTATCTTCAGATTTCGTTCGCAGAAGAAGTCTTCGTGTAGTTCTCGTGCTGCTTTAACGAAAGCCTCATGGGCCTGCTCTGCCGTATCGAAATATCCCAGATGGATTACCTTTCCATTCGCCCCGATTCGGCTGTGCCAGCGACCCCTACATTTATTCCACGAGACGCCTTTATATCCAGATTTACTGTTGGATCTGACTCCGATATTCCGGTTGTTTTCGGCTACCGTGCATATCCTTAGGTTGTTCCGCCGGTTACCCAGGCGGACTCTGTTTCTGTGGTCGATTTGCCTAGGATCCCCGTTTCTCAAGCCCATAATCAGACGATGCATGCGAACGTTAAGCCGCTTTCCGTCTACGTAGACTTTCGCAACCGCAGAGCCTTTGTCACCCATCCGCCATGTGTATTGAGAAACTAGCGCGTAGTCGGCCTCATCAACGATTGAAACTTCGCCGCTGGATAGAATGATCGTCCGCGAATGGTCAAGTTGTTCATCTTTCATATTTGCCCTCACTTCGAGCCTCGTGGGTTGGGTGGTCATGACTGATCGCCGGTAGATGGAGCGGCCCGGTCGATGCGCTCGATCTCGGCGAGAAGTAGAGCGGCGGCTTTTACGCAGTGGCGACGCAGCGTAGAGGGCTTCCACCACGTGCGGTTCCACGGCCACGGCTTCGGCTCGTCGCCAGCCTGAGAGAAAGCGTGACCACCCCAACCCCATATGGCGTAACAACCGGCTGCGGCGGCTAGTTCGCCTTCTTCGTGCTCATCGTCGTGCTCGGGCGTCCATCCTTCTGCGGATACCTGCCGCTGACGTTCCGCTATCACGTCTCGCGCGGCATCGGTCATCTCAGACGCGGTTTCGAGCTTGCCGGGCTCAGTCTTATCCGCGATGACGTGTTCGACCGGTGAATCGGTCTGGCTATGCGCGGCCACATCGGCCGCCTCGGGGGTATTCCATTCAAGTGTTCCATACGGCCCACATAGAGCGTAGACCGCGTTTTGCACCAGCGCATCGGGATCGAAATCAGGCTCTTTGCCACATATCGTCGCGCCACGCACTGCATAGCGAACTGCGGCAACGACTGCGGCACGCATGGCGTGCGTGAAGATCGGCGCGGGAAGATCATCCGGTTCGACCTGATCGTGCTTACTGTATGTGCGCTCGGCATAGATCCAGTGATCAGCGGGCAATGGCGGGCTCAAAACTGCGAAAGCGCTCCCATCAGGGAGGATTGCTGCGCCGGGCACTGCATCTTTAGTGGTATCGCTCATGATGTTGTCCTATTCGATTGCTTCGCGCGCTGCGCGGATGGGGTTAGGCGGCCTGTTCTTTCGTTGATGTTCCGCAGAACGGGCAGAAGCTTGCGATAACAGGAATCGACTTCCCGCGCTTGTAGCCAGTAGCATTGGCAGTGATCTTGAATTCCGTCTTATGGATCACCTGAACCGACTTGCCGAATGTGAACCCGGCCGCCTGGCATTCGGCGCTTGCGGGAGCACCAAGCTCATCCGTGTATTTCGCCTGAAGCCGCTTTTCCAGATCACTGATGCAGTTGCAGTTCATGCTCGCCTCAATAGAAGGGTTGATTCGTGTGGCGCATAAACGCCGTTTATTCGTTTGGCAGATATGGTCGCGGCTACTTGCGCCGAGTCCGTTCGAACAGAAGCGCCAACCCCACACCCACCGCTATTGCGCCTAATACGGCGAGAGCGAAAATTAGGTAGCCGGGCATTTATGTGACTCGCTTGAACTCGACGACCCATACCCACGGGTTCGCCGCCCACGACTCGGCGCCGTTGATCAACTCCCACAGACAGTGGAAGGAACTGCGCGGCGAGTAGGTGCCATCCACGCCACTGCGCCCGTATGTGCTCCAGAATCCGGCGGGCGTCTTGCCGATGCCTTCCGCAATGGCGTCTTGCTCGCTGCAGTCCTGCAACCGCTCGACGCGCACGCCGATGACTTCGAGCGTGATGCGCGACGCCCAGCGCGGCATGTGGATGGAAGGGCGCCACGGCTCGCTATCACGACCCTGCGTCGCTTGATACTCGACGCGGCGGCAGTACTCCTGATCCGGCACATATCGGGCGACGCCGAGTTCCATTGACTTGCCCGGCGGATTGATCTCGACGACGCCTCGCCACGTCTCGCGCACCCACAGACGGTCGCCGGGCTGTCCGTGCGGGCACTTGCAACCCCACGAACCGTCTTCGCTGTATGCCCCGAAGATGACGCTGCCAGGCTCTTCCTCGCCGCGCCAATCGACCACGGTCGGCTCGTAGTGGGCGACGGTGATATGCGCCACGTCGTCGGGCGGCTGATGCTTCACGACGCGCCGCGTCTGCGTCTTGCTACCGTCGAGCAGAGCGCGCACCATCGGGCCGCTGAAGAGGATCGGACGTTCTTTCATTCCGGTGCCCCGACCGGCTCGGTCAACTTGAAGAGCACCGGCTTCGGGAACCACGTCGGCAGCTGCTCGAAGCTCTCACGAAGCTTCATGATTCCGCCGAACACCTCCAGATCGCCCATGCCGCCGACGACGAACACCAAGGCGCTGTCCTGATCCTTTGTGAAAAAGCGAATGCTGTTGAAGTGCTGTCCGAGTGCGAGCGCATCCTTCAGGTACGCCGGATTGATCGCACCGGAAATACCCTCGGTGTAACCAATGGCCGAGACGACGTTCTCGATGCGCGGAAACTCGGCTTCGATCAACGAGTTGCCGGGTTGAACGAACAGCGGCATGCCGTGTTCATCGTTCACGAACGCCGATCCGTTCGACATCACGTCGAAGGTGTTTTTGCTGTTCGTCGACTTGAGACAATCTTTCTTGACCGAGACGATCATCTCGCGCTCGGCATAGCCGTTCTGATCGTGCACCACCAAGTAGCGGTGTCCGTCCGTTGCCACTACCATGACAGAGTCGTCCTCGAGCGGGCGGATGTTGAGCCCGTTCAGATAAAAGCGGATGTCGTCCTTTGCCATGAACGGGTACGCGATCTTGACGGCCAGTGCGTTGATGCGCGCGATCATGTGCGGCGCTTCGTTCGATTCCGGCTCGGCTGCCGGCACGCCTTCAATCGACAGCCGCTCTTGGTCTGTGGTTGCGTTCATGTCAGGTATCCAAAAAGAGTGGGCCAGTACAGCGCCCACAAGTCGGGGTTATTCAGTCGCCGATGCGCGGATAGCAGTGCGCATCGCATTCGTGTTCGAACTCGCGCTGCAGGAGCGGATCACCCCGATCTGCACGCGCTGAAGTGGCGCAAAGGCTCCCCAGAATGAACCCGAGGCAGCAGGAAACAAACGCCACAATCAGAAGCAGTACTAACTGGGCTAGCATGAAGGAGTTCATCGGTGAGCCTTTACGGGATCAGGTGCAGCGCACGATGCTGCAGCGTTCGATATGGGCTTCGCGGGCTTCAATCGCCGTCGTGACGGCGCAGTAGACGACGAGAACGAAAAGGGCGGTTGCCCATGCTTTCGCGTACTTGAGCATCACAGCGCACCGGCGCGCGCTGCAACGCACAGGAACCAGGCGCAGCCGACGGCAATGCCGCAGAGCAGCATCATTCCGAAGAGCTTTGCAGCGCGGCCGTGCACGTGATAGCAGGCAGCGAGCAGATCGTTATCGCAAGCGGCGCGGTTCATCACATGCCCCGCGTGAAGTAATCGAGCTCGTCACGGTTGCGCGTCTTCTCGGTGTGTTTCGGTTGGTTTTCCATCTCAAGGTCTCCCGGTAGGTCGGTGAGTGCGTGAGATGAAGAATACAAACGTATTTAAGGTGTGTCAATACAAATGTATTTGAAATCGAATCGACGTATTTGCTGTGCGACGCAGTCGTTGCGCGGCGGCGTCACCCGTTAGAAACGATCAGACAAAACACCCGATTGCGCATGGCATTACATATCGTAAGAATTCGTGCGCGCTAGATGATCTCCGGGTGCGTGTGTCCCTGAGTCGCAGCCATAACTGCGGCTTCTTTTTGGGCCATAAAAGACAAAAGCCCCGCTTGGTGCGGGGCTCTGACGACTGTGAACCTAAAGACTATTGAGTCGACCGTTCGGCCGATGGCTATTTCCGCTTCTCGTAATGGTCGTGCGTGCGCGCGTTGGTGTAATGGCCGCCTTTATGGGAAGAACCGTGTCCGCCAGAATAGTGGCCGCCTCGCGCAAGTGCGATGGCGGGAGCGGCGAGTGCAAAAACGAGTATGGCCGCAATGGTTCGCTTCATTTATACCTCCCTGGAGATCCGAAATTTTCGGGTCGAACCTTCCCGTCCTGTAGAGTGGCAACTCCAGCTCAACCCCTGAATACAATGGATTCAGTCAATGCGTCGACGATGCGCCGCACCAGCGCGTCGTCGTAGGACGAAAACGCCTTAGTTTCGCCCGACGCGGACTGAAGCCTGACTTGGGACTGTGGTCGGCCGCGCCAGATCAGATAGGCCCCAAGAGCGGCGAAGATCAGGCCAAGCGTCAGCGGTCCCGTCGATGAGCCAGCGCTCGCCATGCTCGCCCCTGTTATCAGCATTGGCAGTCCCAGGAGGATGAGGAGGGCACCAAACAGCCATTTCCTCGGTGTACGCCAGTGCTTCACCGAGGTTATGCCGCTCATGGCAAACGTCTGACCAGGCACGACGAATCGCGCGTGGGTGACGACGACACCCCCGCTATTCAGGAAAACCTTCTCGGTACTCTGGGTGGCGGGAGCTCCGCCAAAGCTTGGGTCAACGCGCATCACTCTCCCCGTAATTTCAGTCTGGTCGCCACGCGGACGGCTTTGCTATCCAGCCGACGTAGTGCATTTTTTCGATGTCTTCGTCTTTGAGCGCAATCGTGCCATGCGCCTCATTTACCGAAATCAGGTGGGTCCTGCCAGCACGCCGATAAAGAAACTCCTTCACCATCACGCGGCCGTCTTTCGCCTTAATCAATACCTCGTCGCCCGGCTCAATCGCATGGTTCGGCTCGACAACCACAAATTCTCTATCTTTGATGCGTGGGCGCATCGAGTCACCAATACACCGCAGCGCATAAGCGTCTCTGTCCTTGGTTGGTACGTCGACGAAGCCTTCACCGTGGCCGACCGGGTATTCGATTTCAGACCAGAACCCGTTGTCTCCTAATTGCGCCATACCCAATACCGGAACGCCCTTCCATTGCAGATTTGTGATCGGATCCCACGGATCATTGTGTCGAACGGCGGTGGCACGAGACCCTTTCCCGAGCATCAACCATACAGAGTTGACCCCGAATGCCTCCTGCAGCGCCACCGCGTGGTCGACGCCGATTTGTTTGCTGTTACCCGAGAGCCAGCCTGCAACCGTCTCTTCTGTGGTTCCGGCCGCCGCGGCGACTTTGGAGATATTGCCTTCCGCGTCGTCGAGGACAGACTTGATCCTATCAGCTAGGCCGGCGGCGCCCATTGAGGGAAAAGAGGCGCTTTCGCCCGTTTGTTTCGATGATCCCGTCAGCCATTCGACAGTTACGTCCAAGGCCGCCGCAATCTTTGGGAGAAGGGTTGAGCTTTTGTTGCGGCCGCTTTCCAAATGCCCGATCGTGCCCTGGCTTACGCCGGACTTAAGGGCTAGGTCTTCCTGCGACCAGCCTTTGCGGGTACGGGCCTCGATGAGGCGCTTTCCAATATTACTCATGTATTGGATTGTGCCTGATGCGTCAACTACGTTGGTATTGACGTCCAAATACATATGTATTACCCTGAGATCGTTATCACTTGGAGAGGCGGCTATGGACGCGCGACAGCTCGTCGTTTCGATTCGAAAACAGGGGCTCACGCAGGAGCAGATCGCGGAGCGCACTGGTTTGTCGCAGGGCGCGGTTAGCCATATCGAAACCGGCCGGCGCAAGAACGTGTTCGCGACGACCAAAGAACGCCTCGAAAAGCTCCACACAGAACTTGCCGTCGGCGCGGCGCCGGCAGAGGCTGCCTGAAATGAAGAAACTGTATGCGCGAATTGTGCTCGCGATCATCGGCCCTGCCGTTCGCTTGGCACTTGCAAAGGAGAAACGGCAGGGTGCCGCGCTGTGGAAGCTGCGTAACGGCGCCGACCCACACACGATTCGAACTGAGATTTCCATCAACCGTCCGACGTATTCAGGCCGGACGGTTGAAAGCGTATCGACTAGCGAGCCGCTTGCACCACGTCGATGTTGAGAATGACGTCGACGACGCCGTTCGCGCCGATTTGAAATTCCCGGCTGTGAACCAGAAACGCGCCTTCCAAACCCTCGAACGAGACGACGTCCCCAAAGTTGGGCGTAAATCCAGCGCGAAGTTTCAGGTCTGTCGGCACGTTTTTGGGTCGCTTGGCAACTGCGGCGCCGATGAAATTGAGAGTCAGTTTTGCTTCTTCCATGAGGGTCCCCGTAGAGATCGGTTGTGTGAGAACTCCGGATTCTACCGGCGAAAGCTGGGACCCTCGCCCCATTAGGCAACACGTTGGAGATAGAGAGCATGGCGCTCACCGCGACGGAACAGAAAGAGATTCGCGCACTGATCCTTGAAATGGTTGCGCGCGGTTGCACGGAGGCGCAGATCGATGCTGCTGTGCGGATTGCGGTGGCGTCGTACTGGAAGCTGAGGCAGCTTGCCAAGCAACCAGCAGAAGCAAAGAAGTAACTGCCGCGCGTCCATCGGGCGCGGCGGCAGCAAAAGATTCCCGTAGCGTTTTCATTTTCTTCTCCCTGTGTCGCGTGCGTCGTCTTAGTAGTCCTTATCGCACGTTGACACTGTAGCCACTAACGAGTGACAGATCATGCGAGACAGTTCGCACAAGACCCGAATCGGAATCATCCGCGACCACGTCGCCGCCTGGCGCAAGGCGCATGGCTGGAGCCGCGAAACGGCGGCGGCAGAGATCGTCGCCGCGCACGAGCGGATCGGCGGCCACCTGTCGGGCGTGATCGTGTTCGACAAGCACGGCGACGTCTACACCACGCAGAAGAACCACGCTGACCGTATCTGGCGTTGGCTCGACGACGAGTCGAAAGACAACAACCTGATGCCGGCGAACTTCGAGAATTCGATTCTCGCCGCGCTGCCGCTCGACCGACGCGTCGAACTGCTGAACGAGGTTCTCGCGCAAATCGACTGCGCGGCCCGCGCGCGTCATCACGATGCCGACACGCAGATCAACGCTCACGAGCTCGTGCAAACGATCATGCGCGCCAACCATCGCACAGAGTCAGATGCGGCCGATCTGCTCGACGGTGTCGATCCCGGCGAACTGCCGCGCCTTCACAGCAGCCTGGTCGAAGACATTCGCGTCAAGCAGCGCAGCCTGCGCGTCGTCGAGTCCGCTCTGTCCACGACCGGCGAAACCGTCCACCCCGAACAACTCCGAAAGGTGTCCTGATGCGCGCGATCGCAAATATCGGTGTGTCGATGTCGAGTCGCGAAATTGCGGAACTCGTCGAATCGCGTCACGACAACGTGAAGCGAACGATGGAAACACTGCGCGATCGCGGCCTCATCAGCTTTACTCAATCTGAGGAAACCTCTCACGATGGCCCTGGCGCCCGGCGAGTCGTTGTGTACCTGGTCGGCAAGCGCGATAGCTATGTCATCGTCGCGCAGCTCTCGCCGGAGTTCACCGCTCGTCTCGTCGATCGCTGGCAGGAACTCGAAGCGCGAGCAGCAACTCCCGCGTTCGCGATTCCGCAATCGCTGCCCGACGCGCTCCGCCTCGCCGCCGATCTGGCTGACGAGCGGGACCAGCTGAAGATCGAAGTGCAGGCCGCCGCACCGAAGGTCAAGGCGCTGGATCGCCTGACGTTTGCCGATGGCGCCATGTGCATCACCGACGCCGCCAAGACGCTGCAATTGCAGCCGAAAGCCCTGTTCGACTGGCTCAGCGCGAATCAGTGGATCTATCGCCGCCCGGCATGCGCCACGTGGACGGCCTATCAGGACAAGATCCAGCGCGGCGTGCTGGAACACAAGATCACCACCGTGAACCGCGCCGACGGGTCGGAAAAAGTCACCTCGCGCGTGCTCGTGACGGCCAAAGGCCTCGCCGAGCTGGCGCAGAAGCTGGAGTGCCACGCATGACCGAACAGCAATTCGCCGATTTCGCCGCGCAAGGGCGCGTCAAGCTTGGTCCGGAAGCCAAGGCCGTCATCGAGCAGATAGCCGTGGATGCTATCAAGCGCCACCCCAACTACCCGCGCACGTGCCTGTCCTGCGGCGCGCAAGAATCCCTCGACGGCTCCGTGCCGTGCGGTCACTGAGGCTCACGACATGAGCATCAAGATCCAGACGATGGTTTGGGATCGCTACCCCGGCGAGGATCACGAGCTTCTGCTCGCGCTGAAGCTGGCGGACTTCTGCGACGACAACGGCGAGCACATCTTCCCGAGCATCGAGACGATGGCCGAGAAGGTGCGCCGCTCGCCCCGCGCTGTCCAGTACCAGATCCAAGGCATGGTGAAGAGCGGCTGGCTGATCAAGGTCGCAAACGCCGGTGGCGGACGTGGTCGCGCGTGTGAATACCGCATCAACCCTGACTGGATAAACGGTGCAGAAATTGCACCCATTTCGTCTGGTTCAAAGGGTGCAACGATTGCACCCATAAAAAGGGTGCAACGGACAGCGCAAAAGGGTGCAACGGACGACACAAAGGGTGCAACGGGTTTCGCGAAAGGGTGCAATGGGTTGCACCCGATTCACCATGAACCACCAAAGGAACCATCAGGGAACCACCAACCTGCGCGGCGTGCGCCGCGAGTTGCGTTGCATGCAGAGCTTTTGAACATCGAACTGCCCGCTGCAATCCCGTTCGCCGTGTGGGACATGTGGTGCGAACACCGCGAAGCAAAAGCGAAGGATGCGCCGTGGACCCGACCGGCTGCCCGCGTGTCGATCAAGAAGCTGGAGATGCTGGCGGCAGCAGGGCAGAGCCCCGAGGTCAGCGTCGAAGAGGCTGTGCTGCGCGGATGGACTGGGCTGTTCCCGGTGAAGGCCCAGTCGTTGGCCGCCGGCGGCGCAGCCTCTGGCGCGATCGCTGCCGACTGGCACAAATCGAACGCGGGTGTCGCTGAGCGCGGCAAGCAACTCGGCATCACCCAGAAGGACGGCGAAGTCTTCATGCGCTTCAAGGCGCGCGTCGTGAAGGCGGCGGGTCCGGGCGAATGGATGGAAGAGATGCTGCGCGACGCGGCGCGCTTCGGCGATGAGCAATACGACGCGCTGTACGGCTACTTCAACGACATACCGCGCGACAAGAACGGCAACACGGAGGCCGCATGACCAAGCGAGCACCTTGGCCGATGGTGGTTCCGGCGGGTACGACGACCGTGGGCACTGCGCGCGTGCGCGACGACTCGCGCCCAGTGATGACGACAGCCCAGCGCCGCATCTACGAACTCACCGGCAACCCGCCGCAGTCGAGTGCATTGGACGATCCGCACGACCCGTTCGCAGTGCCAGCACTTTCGATAGCTCCGACGAAGAAGCCGGCGAAATACCGCAACACGAAGTGCGAGCACGAGGGCATCAAGTTCGATAGCCAGCGCGAGCGGTCGCACTGGTTTCACCTGGTGCAGCAGCAGGCGGCCGGCCTAATCAGCGATCTGCGGTTGCAAGTCGCGTTCGTGCTGACAGAGCGCAAGCAGCGCGACGACGGCACATGGGAGCGCAAGTCGACCTACGTGGCCGACTTCACATACGTCCGCGACGGAAAGCTGGTGGTCGAAGATGTCAAGTCCGAAGCCACGCGGAAGAACCGAACCTACATCCAGAAGCGCAAACAGATGCTCGACAAGCATGGGATCACGGTGAAGGAGATCCAGTAAATGGCATACACGACCATGAGCAAGCAGCAGCGCGAGATATGCGAATTCCTTGCGCTCAATCCCAAGTCGACCAACGCCGAGATCTGCACCGCCACCGGCTTTACGTATGACGGCGTCAAAAAGAAACTGCGTGTTTTGAAAGACGGCGGCTATGTGAAGGGTAGCGAATCGAAGTACCGCGCGCACTATGAATTGACCGGCAAGCCGTTTCCGCGCAGTGCGGACTATCGGCCTAACCCGCGCTATCTGGCTCGCAAGGAAAGGCTTGAGGCGCAGGTGACGATCAAAGACACCCTGTTTGCCACGATGCATGCAATGGTCACGAGTGGGAGGGCCACAGCGTGAAGCTCTACCTTGCAGGCCCGATGACGGGCTATCCAGAATTGAACTTCCCGCTGTTCCGCGCCGAAGCGGCACGTCTGCGTGCGCTCGGATTCCAAATCGTCAACCCGGCAGAACTCAACGAAGGCAACGACGGCGACTGGCTCGCCTGCATGCGCGTCGACATTGCCGCAATCATGACTGAAAAGTGCGACGGCATCGCGCTGCTTCCCGGCTGGGAGCAATCCCGCGGTGCGCCGATCGAGCACAACCTTATGCGTGATCTCGGTCTGCGCGTCATGCTCGCGCGCCATATCGTCGGTCTCGCCGGCGACATGCCGGTTATCTCGCAGGCCGCCATTGTCGAATTGCTCGACGCGGAGGCTGCATGAAGCGCTCGGCACCAATGAAGCGCACTGGCTTTAAGCGGCCGGAGCCCGGCGCATTCAAAAAGCAACTCGACCGCAACGCGCAGACGCTGGTGCGCAAAAGCTCCATGAAGTCGAAGCGCAAGCGCGTTTCGGTCGCTGATGGTGCGAAGTATCTCGCGGTGTGCCGCGGCGAGCCATGCTATTTGCGTGTGCCGATGGTGTGCCCTCTGAACCCGAACGACGAAACCGTTGTGCCATGTCATGAGAACAGCCTAGGCGCTGGTAAGGGAATGGGGATAAAGGGAAGCCATTTACGCACCGTCCCTGGCTGTTTCTGGTGCCATGCGTGGCTTGATCAGGGTAAGGCGCTGCGTGTCGAGAAAGGCACGATCTTTGGCATGGCGATGTCGGAATGGGCGCCAGTGCGCGCACGCAAGATGGGTCTGGAAATGCGGGAGGCGGCTTGAGGTTGTGGATTGAAATACCGGATGGGATTGGATGGTTGAGTCACGGCCGCCGTGTTGGTCGCACGCAGTTTTCAACCTACGGCAAGACCAAGCGCATCGAGACGATGGTCTACAGGCTTGAGCGCGTGATGTACGAGCATCGCGGCCCGCGATTCGTTTATGCCGACGCATGGATACCGGAGCACCACCGCGGTGGTTTCATTCCCGGTGATCTCGATTGGGTCGGTGACGGAATTTACCGGGCGAAAGCGTATGTCGAATTTAACCGCACCACACTGGCGCCGTTTGTTGCCAGTGGTGATCTGGAGTGGGACGTAAGGGAGGCAACATGAGCGCATTTGCATACATCGACATCGAGGATATTCCCGCCAACCTCCGCGAAACGAGCGTCGAGCGGCAAGACGAGATCATCGTGGAAACAACCCTGATTGCCTTCGACGGCTGCCCGCTCGTTGGAGAGATTTGGAAGCACCAAAGAGTGCATGACGGATCCGAGGCGATCGACGTCATCTACCCATTTCCGCGCAACGCCCAGATCCGAAACGACCTCGTCGCTTGGTTCATGAATTGGGGCATTCACTTCAGGGTGGTCATGTGACGGCGCGGCCACGCGGCCTTTATCGCGATCCAGCCGAGGCGCTGGTCGAAATCGAAAGCGTGACATGCAAAGGCTGTCCGCACGAACGAACCTACGAATTTCTCGGTGCAATGCAAACGATCTGCGCAATTGGAATGAAGCACGGCGAACGCTGCGAACAATACGGAAAGAGGCAACCCAACATGACGACAAACGCCATTGCGGCAGACGAGATCGACGCGGTGCTGACGGAGTGGTACGAGTGGAGTCAGGGATTTAGGCCGGTCGCCGGCTACAGCGGCGCGGACTCGACGTGCCGCGACTTCAAGGTCAGCAATCAGTGGATGGACTATGACGACCTGTCCGAAGTCGTCGACTATCAATTGAAGGCTGCCACTGGCGAAGCGGTCGAGCCGATCATCCTCGCGCTGAATATCCAACATCGCGTTGCCGTGATGACGGCGGTGCGCAACTTTGTCGCTGGCTCGCTGGTGTTCAAGAACCCGCGCAGCCCGGCGACGCAGGACGCTGACTATGCGTCAGCCAAGGCGGCGATGCGACCGGCGCTCTTTGCCAAGGGCTTGATAAACCGCTTGTAAACTTTTCGGCGCTGTCCTAGAATCTCGCCTGAGGGCAGAGTCGCGCCCGAAGGAATCACAGAAGCCCGCTAGGTGAAAGCCTCGCGGGCTTTTATGCTTTCTGTCGTCGTTGTCTCCGCGTGTGGCTTTGCGCCAGACCCTTAACCGGGCTGGCGCTTTTTCTTTTCAATGAGTTCATCGCATGGCGCAGACGAAGATCAAGCTCGGCGTGACGTTCGCATGGTGGCTCAAGCCTTACTTGCTCGTGCTCACAGTCTGTTGCGTCATGGCTGGCACGCTGCCCGACGAAGCCAAGCTTCTGGCGAAGATCAAGCGTGCGATGCGCGTCACTGTGCAATGAGTCGCAAGCTATCGACGCTCAAGCCGCGCATCCAGGCGGTGAACACGAACCGCGTTGCCACACTCGAAGCAAAGGCAGGCACGACGCCACGCATACGCGGTGGCAAGTGGGTGAAGACTCGGCAGCGCATAGCGGTCGAGCAGCAGTTCAAGTGCCAAGGTTGCGGCTGCGTGTGGTTGCCGTGGCGCGATCAGGTTGACCACGACGTGCCGCTTGAGCAGGGCGGCAGCAACGAAGATGAGAACCTCAACCTTTTGTGCGTCGAGTGCCACAACGCGAAGACAGCACAGGAGGCGGCGACACGTGCGCGAGGCTGAACGCGGCCGTCCTGCGTGCTGCTGATGGCCTCTGCGGCGACGTTGGGGGTGGGGGTATCGAATCTCTGGCGTTTCACATGCCGGGAAACCGACCGTTCTCTCACGCGCAGAATTTTTCCCCTTTTGGAGCTTTTGTTAATGGCTTTTAACAGCAAGAAACGGCTCTTTGCCGATGCTGTTTTAGCCGGGAAGTCCAATAAGGACGCGGCTATCGCGGCTGGCTATAGCGCCGCGACCGCGTCGGCGGCCGGATCGCGACTTGTTAAAGACAAGGACGTCGTCGCGTACCTTGCCGACCGGCGGAAGAAGGGCGCCGGCGGATCGAAAAAGCAGCAGACGCCGGAGGACGCAGCAGTCACGAGCGCGGCGGTCGCGGCTGGGTTCGATCTGAACACCATCCTGACGTTTTCCGACCCAAAGGCGTTTCTGCTGGCCGCGATGAACGACCAGAACACCGAACCGAAGCTACGGATCGACGCCGCGAAAACGCTTATGCCGTTCGTGCATGCGAAGGTCGGCGAGGCCGGAAAGAAAGACGCAAAGGCCGATGCGGCAAAGAAGGCTGGCGCCGGCAAGTTCGCGGCGACGGCTCCCCCGAAGTTGGTCGTGAACAACCGGAAGTAATCCATGGAATGGAAGACGAGCTGCCTCGACTGGGCCGACCGGCTCAAGCGCGGCGAGTCGATCATTCCGCCGCCGATCTTTCCTGACCAGGCTGAACAGGCGCTTGCGATCTTCAAGCAACTGAAGATCGTCGATGCGCCGGGCAGCCCGACCTTCGGCGAGTCGTGCGCTCAGTGGGTGTTCGATCTGGTGGCGTCGATTTTCGGCGCGTACGACCCGGAAAGCGGCCGGCGGCTGATCACCGAGTGGTTCATCTGCCTGCCGAAGAAGAACTCGAAATCGACGATCGCGGCCGGGATCATGATGACTGCTGTCATCCTCAACTGGCGGCAGTCTGCTGAGTTCGCGATTCTGGCGCCGACGATCGAGGTCGCGCAGAACAGCTTCAGTCCCAGCCGGGACATGGTGAAGCACGATGATGAGCTCGATGAGCTGCTGCAGGTACAGACGCACATCAAGACGATCACGCACCGGAACAGCGGTGCGACGCTGAAGGTCGTCGCGGCCGATTCGAATACGGTCGGCGGCAAGAAGAGTGTCGGCACGCTGGTAGATGAACTCTGGCTGTTCGGCAAGCAGGCGAATGCCGAGAACATGCTGCGCGAGGCGATCGGTGGCTTGGCGTCGCGGCCTGAAGGGTTTGTGATCTACCTGACCACGCAGTCTGACGATCCGCCGGCGGGCGTATTTCGCCAGAAGCTGCAATATGCGCGCGACGTTCGCGACGGCAAGATCGAAGACAAGCGCTTCGTGCCGGTGATCTTCGAGCACCCGCCCGAAATGGTCGCGTCGAAGGAGCATCTCAGGGTCGAAAACCTCGGGATGGTTAATCCAAACCTCGGCTATTCGGTCGATCAGGAGTTCCTCGAGCGCGAGTTCAAGAAGGCGCAGCAGGGCGGCGAGGAGTCGTTCCGCGGCTTCCTCGCGAAGCACGGCAACGTCGAAATCGGAATGAACTTGCGCGCGGACCGCTGGGCCGGCGCGGAATTCTGGGAAGCGGCGGCCGTCGTGCCGGGTTTGACGCTTGATGACCTCATCGAGCGGTCAGAAGTGATTGATGTGGGCATTGACGGCGGCGGCCTGGATGACTTGCTCGGGCTTGCGGTCATCGGTCGCGAGAAAGTAACGCGGCGCTGGTTGCTTTGGACGCACGCATGGGCTCATCCATCCGTGTTCGAGCGTCGCAAGGAAGTTGCGCCGATGCTGCGCGACTTCGAAAAAGAGGGTGATCTTACTGTTGTCGAGCAAATCGGCGACGACGTGCGCGATGTCGCGGACATTGTGTCACTGATCCACACGGCGGGGCTGCTCGACAAGGTTGGTGCGGACCCAGCCGGCATTGGTGGCGTGCTCGACGCACTTGTCGAAGCCAATGTGCCGGAAGACAAGGTGATCGGCATCTCGCAGGGCTGGAAGATGACCGGCGCCATCAAGACGGGTGAGCGAAAGCTGGCCGAAGGCGTGCTGGTGCACGGCGGCCAGCGCTTAATGGCGTGGTGCGTAGGCAATGCCCGCGTCGTGCCGGTCGGCAATGCCGTGAACATCACGAAGCAGGCGAGCGGCACGGCAAAAATTGACCCGCTTATGGCGGCGTTCGACGCCATCACGTTGATGAGCCTGAACCCGCAGGGCGGCCTGATTATTGGCGACGACTACGAACTCATGACGGTATGAACGCACACATTTTCAACATCTGCCTCCTGATCGGCTGGCTTCTGGCGCTTGCTGGCGGGTTGCTACTCAACCTCGGCGCCGGGCTGATCTTCGCAGGGCTGTTGTTGCTCGCGATCGTGCTCGTCGTCACGCGAATGGTCGGCATTTATGTGCCGAATCGCGAAAATAAGGACTCTGACTGATGTTCATTTCGCGCATCAAGGCGGATGGCGGCGACCGATCCCCGTATGGGAATTTCTGGTTTGAGCCCGTCACGACGCGCACCGCGTCCGGTATGCGCGTTTCGCCTGATCGCGCGTTGCAATTGCCGGTCGTGTTCGCTTGCGTGCGCGTGCTCGCGGAGTCATTCAGCGTGCTGCCGATGCGTCTTTACGACGTCGGCGGCTACAAAAAAACGCCGGTCCGCAAGCATTGGCTGCTCGATCTGCTTTGCCGTCGACCCAACCAGTATCAGACGCCGTTCGAGTGGCGCGAGATGATGCAGGGGCACCTCGCCATGCGAGGCAATGCCTTCAACCAGATTGTCACCGACCGGCGCGGCAATATCACTGACCTGATTCCACTGCATCCGGACCGCATCAAGATCGAGCTGCTCGATGGCGGTGGCGATTTCGATTACCGGTACCGCTACACCGACCGGTTCGGCTCGGTTCGCGTGTTCACGCGCGGCGAGCTGTGGCACATCCGCGGACTCTCCAGCGATGGCATCGTGGGCTTGAACCCGATCGAGATCGCGCGCGACGCGGTGGGCCTCGGATTGTCGGCGCAGGATTACGGCGCGCGCTTCTTTCAGAATGACGCGAAGCCGGGCGGTGGATGGATCGAATTTCCGGGCAATTTCAAGGATAAGTCGGCTCGCGACACGTTTCGCGAGTCATTTCAGGCGGCGCAAACCGGCCTGAATCGCGGAAAAATTGCCGTGCTCGAGTACGGCATGAAATTCCATGAGCTCGGGCTGACGAACAAGGACAGCCAGTTCCTCGAGGCGCGCCAGTACCAGGTTGGCGACATTGCCCGCATGTTCCGCATCCCGCCGCACCTGGTGGGCGACCTGAGCAAGGCGACGTTCTCCAACATCGAGCAGCAGTCGCTCGATTTCGTCATCTACACGATGACGCCGTGGGCGGAGCGCTGGGAGTCGTCGATCGAGTCGAATCTGCTGCTCGAGCAGGATCGAAACATCGAAGTCGAGTTCGATTTCGCGGGCCTGCTGCGCGGCGACCAGCAGGCGCGATCGATGTACTACCACAACGGCGTCCTCGACGGCTGGCTGACGCGTAATCAGGCCCGCGAAAGCGAGAACATGGAGCCCATCGAGGGACTCGATGAGCCGCTTATGCCGCTGAACATGGTTCCGGTCAGCGATGCGAAGGCGCTGCAGGCGCAGCAGCAAAACAAGCCGCCGGCGCAGGGCGCGCAGGAGCCGAAAGACCCATCCAATGCGGGCGATCAATGAGAAACGAACGATTCATCACGTGGTGTCTCGCTACACCGTGGGCGCTGATGCCCGAGCGCATGGCTGCCTATGCGGCGGTGCTGGCGCGGCGCGAGAGCGGCATTCGGGCTGACATCGAGGACGAGTCGGCGCAAGGCGTGTCTGCGGGGCCGCGTAGTCGCGGCAATGCACGGTCTGGCGCTATTGCCGTAATTCCAGTGCACGGCGCGATCGTCCAGCGTTCCAGCCAGATCAATATCTGCGACGGCGGGACCAGCACGCAGCAGATCAGCGCGGCTCTAGCCGATGCTTCGGCTGATGACACCGTTTCGCAGATCCTGCTCGACATCGACAGTCCCGGCGGCTCCGTCTACGGCGTGCAGGAACTCGCCGCTGAGATTCAGCAGGTGAAAAAGCCAGTCATCGCCGTGGCGAACAGCCTTGCCGCGAGTGCGGCTTACTGGATCGGCTGTGCTGCGAGCGAGTTCTATGTGACACCCGGCGGCGAAGTCGGGTCAATCGGTGTGTGGCAGGCGCACCAGGACTGGTCGAAAGCAATGGAGGAAGAGGGTGTGTCCATCACGCTGATTTCCGCCGGCAAATTCAAGGTCGAAGGCAATCCTTACCAGCCGCTGGACGCGGAAGCGCAATCATTCATGCAATCGCGCGTCGACGACTACTACGCAGCCTTCACGAAGGGTGTCGCGAAGGGCCGTAAGGTCAGTATCGATCAGGTTCGAAATGGTATGGGCCAAGGTCGCGTACTTGGCGCCGATCAGGCGATGTCTGAGCGGATGGTCGACGGCATCGCGACCTTTGACGATGTCGTGGCGCGGATGCAGAAGAACATCCGCGCCACGACGAAGCCGGCCGCTAGCCGCCTCGCTGCCGCGCAGCGCGAAATTGCAATTATGGGCTGAGCGCTAAGCCCGAGCACCGCGCCAACAAGCGCGTTGTGTGCAGTCCTCCGACTGAGCGCAATCCGTAAATTCAGCCGCCGCGAGGCGGTTTTTTCGTTTCAGGAGCCCTTAAATGTCCAAGCAACTCCGCGAGCTGCAAGCCCGCAAAGCAAAGCACGTCACCGCAATGCGTGCGATCACCGACAAGGCCGCGTCCGAAGGTCGCGATCTGACGGATGACGAGGTTGCCTCGTTTGATGCTGAGCGCACCGGTCTCGAGCGCACCGCCGCCGCAATTTCGCGCGAAGAAGCGCTGATCGAAGCGGAGCGTTCGGCAGGAGTCGTGATCCCGGAAGGCGCGCACATCACTGTGTCGGAAAACATTGAAAACGACACGCGCCGCGGCTTCCAGTCGTTCGGCGAGTTTGCGATGGCCGTGCGCGCCGGTAGCCAGCGTAACGGCAGTATCGACCAGCGCCTCGTGATCGGCGCCGCTGCGCCCGGCGCTGGCACGTATGCCAATGAGGCGGCCGGCACCGATGGCGGCTTCCTGATTCCGCCGGCGTTCTCCAGCGACATCTTCACGCTTTCGCTCGAGGACGACGCGCTCCTGCCGATGACCGACAACATCGAGGTTGGCGGCAACGGCATGACGTTCCCGAAGGACGAAACCACGCCGTGGGGCACGGATGGCGTGCGGGCGTACTGGCAGGCTGAAGCATCGCAGGCCAATGCGACGAAGCCGAAGCTCGGCGTCTCGACGCTGCGCCTGCACAAGTTGATGGCGCTGACGCCGGTGACGGACGAGTTGCTGTCGGATGCGAATGCACTGGAATCGTATTTGCCGGGCCTGATGGCGCGCTCGATCCGCTGGAAGACGAACGAGGCGATTCTGTTCGGTACCGGCGCCGGTCAGCCCGAGGGCGCGTTCAACGGCTCGGCCGCCGTGGTGCAGGCCAAGGACGCCGGCCAGGCGACCAAGACGGTGACGCTCGGCAACGTGTCGAACATGATTGCCCGCCTTACGCCGGGAAGCTTCCCGAAGTCGGTCTGGATGATCACGCCGGACGCGCTTCCGTCGCTGTTCGGCCTGACGCTCGGCAATTACCCGATTTATCTGCCGATCTCGCAGGGTGCCCAAGGTTCGCCGTATGGCACGCTGATGGGGCGCCCGATCATGGTCAGCCAGCACGCTGCGGCATTCAGCGCACAGGGCGACATCAGCCTGCTCGACCTGTCGTACTACCGCACGATCACGAAGGCCGGTGGCGTCCAGACGGCAACGTCAATGCACTTGTACTTCGATGCCGACGCAACCGCATTCCGCGCAATCTTCCGCGTGGATGGTCAGCCGAAGATCGTCAACCCGATCGCGCAAGCGAAGGGCGCGAACACCCTCTCGCCGTTCATTCAACTCGGCGCGCGCTGATCCGCCTGGCCGGCGGCATAACTGTCACCGGCAACTTCTCTCGAGTCTTCTGAGGAAAAACCATGATTCCGAACATCAAAGCCTCCGAACAGGTGGCAGTCCTGGGCGCCGTCTCGCCTTCGGCGCAAGGCGCAGGCGCGAACACGACCGCGTGGGTATCGGTCGCCAATTTCAACAAGTTGCTCGGTCTGATCCAGACCGGTGTGCTGGGCGCTTCGGCCACGGTCGACGCAAAGTTTCAGCAAGCGAAAGACGCGGCCGGCACCGGCGCGAAGGATGTGCCGAGCGCTGCCGTCGCACAGATCGTCAAGGCGACCGGCGACAACGTGCAGGCTGAGATCAATCTCGATCCGCAGCAACTGGATGTCGAGGGCGGTTTCGCGTTCGTGCAACTGTCGGTCACGGTCGGCACTGCGGCGAGCCTGACTGCTGCGTTGTTGCTCGGCTTCACGCCGCGCTTTGCACCGGCATCGGCGGCTAATGCCGCTTCGGTCGTGCAGGTCGTCGGCTAAGCGTAGTCAACCAGGAGAGGCCGCCTTCGGGCGGCTGCCTTTATGCCACTGCAACTGATCTCTGCGCCGACCGTTGAGCCGCTCAGTCTCGCCGAGGCGAAGCTGCATCTGCGCGTCGACATCAATGATGACGATGCGCTGATCGGTGCGCTTATCGCGGCCGCGCGCGACTACGCTCAAGGCGAGACGCATAAGCAGATGGTGTCGGCGCGCTGGAAGCAGGTGCTCGACAGTTTCCCCGGCCCGTCGTTGATCGGAATCCCGTACGGGCGGCCGTACACGCTGCCGGGGCATGCGATCTATCTGCAGCGCGCGCCGGTGATTCGCGTGCTGTCGATCCAGTATCTGGACATGACTGGCGTCGTGCAGACGATGCCGGATACCGACTACACGGTCGATTATTCGTCGGAGCCGGTGCGCATCACGCCGGTGTTCGGTCAGATCTGGCCGATCCCGTTGCCGCAGATCGGCGCGGTATGGGTCAATTTCGACGCCGGCTATGCTGCGCCCATCACAGCCGATGCTGGTGCTGGCACGATCAGCGCACCGGGCTGGAGTCGTCTCGCCGTCGGCGATGCTGTACGGCTATCAAATGGGGGAGGCGCTCTGCCGGCGCCGCTGAGTTCAGCGGCGGATTATTTCGTGCAGAACGTCGTGTCGGATGGCGTCTACAAACTTTCGGCAACGGCCGGCGGCGCTCCCATTGCCCTGACGGACGCGGGCACCGGTCAGAGTTTCGTCGGCGCTGTGCCGGAAGGGATGAAGGCGTGGCTGAAGATCAGGCTCTCGACGCTGTATGAAAATCGCGAAGAGGTGGCGATCATGAACCGTGGCACGATTCAGGCGCTGCCGTACGTTGATCGCCTTCTCGACGCCTATAAGACGTACGAGTTCTAAATGGCCGGCCAAAACAGCTATCTCGTCCGCGGCGGCACGCTACGTCACCGGCTGACTTTTCAGGCCAAATCGAAGGCGGAGGACGAACTCGGTCAGCCGCTCAACGCTTGGGTTGATGTCTTTAAGTGCTGGGGCGAGGTGGCGCCTGTTTCGGGGCGTGAGCTGCTCGCGGCGCAGGCGGTTCAGGCCGAGGTAACACACACGATCAGCGTGCGCTACCGCCCGGAATTGCAGAACCCGAAAGATGTCGCCGCAATGCGTGTGCTGTTCGGCATGCGTGTGTTCGACATCAATGCCTCGATGAATCAGGACGAGCGCAATCGGCTCGTGATGCTCCAGGCGAAGGAAGGCATCAACAATGGCTAATTCCGCCGAGGCAATCGTCTTTGCCGCAGTTAAGGCACTCGTGCCCAATGGCGACGGAACTTTCAGGGTCTATCCCGACGTTGGGCCTACTGGCGTTGCGCGCCCGTACATCACGTACCAGGCCGTGGGCGGCCAGTCCCCGAACTACCTGAGCAACAACGTCGATCTTCAGAACGCTCGCGTTCAGGTCAACGTGTGGGCAGATACGCGCTCAGCCGCGACCACGCTTATGCAGAGCGTAATTGCCGCACTTACCGGACCGACGATCAAGGCAGTGACGATCGGTGCGCCGGTCAGCAGCTACGAGCCCGACACCAAATTGTATGGCTCGCGCGAAGACTTCTCGATCTGGTTCTATCCGTAACGCCTAACACAGCTTTTATCTCCACCACCGACCCGCCCTGAGCGGGTTTTTTCATTTGTGAGGTCTTAAATGACAAGCACCGCGATTTCCGCTCAGGGATCGACCCTCGCTGTCTCCGGCTCGGCCGGCACGGCAAAGAACATCACCGCGATTGCGCTCGGCTATCCGACCATCTTGACTTCGGCGGCTCACGGTTTCGCCAATGGCGACATCGAGACGCTTGCAGGGCTGACGGGCGCCGATGCGGGGTTGCTGAACGGCCAAACGGTCGTCATCAAAAACATCACGGCGAATACCTTCGCGGTGGACATCGACACCACCGGCAAGACCATCACCGCGGCGGGCACGGCAACGCCTGTCACCTGGACACCGATCGGCAACCTGAACAACTTCAAGGGTTTCGACGGCCAGGCGAACGAAATCGACAAGACGAACCTGTCGAGCACGGCCAAGGAATTCATGCTCGGCCTGCAGGACTTCGGCCACTTCACCTTCGATGTCGACAAGGACTTCACCGACCCCGGCCAGCTCGCGTGCGACGCGGCGAAGCGCGCGGGCACGCTGAAGCAATTCAAGCTCACGCTGCCCAACACGAAGACCGCCACCTTCAGCGGCTACGTGAAGAACAGTCCGCTCGACGGCGGGGTCGATCAGATCCTGAAGACGACCGGCGTCTCGATCCGCATCACCGGCGACGTGGTCTACGCGTAATCCGCGACCGCGTCATTCTCGCCACACACAATCAGGAATTCACGTGCCCATTCTCTCGAAAGAAACCAAGGCCGCCATCCTCGGCGCCGCTCACCTCAAAACCGAATCCGTCGACGTGCCTGAGTGGGGCGACGGCGTGACGCTGATCGTGTCGGAAATGTCGGGCCTCGCGCGCGATGCGTACTACGCAAAGCAGGAAGCGGGAAAGGTGGCGATCAGCCAATCTCAGGCTGATTTGTTGCTCGCCACGGTTGTCGATGAAACCGGCGCTTTGGTGCTCGACGAATCCGACGTCGCCGCACTTCAGGCGCAAGGCAGCGCGGTTCTCGACCGTATCTCCGAGGTTGCTGTTCGCATCAATGGCATGAAAACTGGCGCCGTGGAGGATGCTGCAAAAAACTCCGAAGCCGCCCAGAGCGGCGATTCTGGCTCCGCCTCAGCATCGACTTCGGCATCCCAGTAAGGGAGCTGCAACAACGAATCACGAGCGCGGAGTTCGTTGAGTACATGGCTTCCTACCAGATTGATCAGCGCGGCGGCCACTACGACGACCTTCGCGCCGGCACGATCGCATCGATGCTGGCGAACATCAATCGTGACTCGAAGGTGAAGCGCGAGCCGTTCGGCACACTCGACTTCATCCCTTGGAACGAAGTGCACCAGGTTGAGGCCGATGAGGTGAAGCCGGTGCTTCTTGACGACCCCGATGCTCAGTCCGAATTGTTGTTGTCGATGATGTTCCCGAACAAGGCGGCTTGATGGCTCTCAAGCTCTCGATCGATAACCCGGAAGCGCTGACCGCCGCTATCGATGCTCTGGAGACGGTGGCGAGCGAGTCGGTGCTTCGTCAGGCCACCGTTGCAGGCGCTCGGGTCATCTTCGACGAAGTGAAGCACCGGGCGCCGGTGGGCGATGGCACTTACGAGCGCAAGGGGACGCAGATTACCCCTGGCTTCTTGCGCGACAACATCCTGATCGCCTATGACAAGGAGCGATCTGCTGAGGGTTTGCGTGCGACGTACCTCATCACGTGGAGCAAGGATGCTTTTTATGGCCGATTCCTCGAATACGGCCACTGGTCGAGGCCGCCGAAGCCGGATGGCGTGTCGTGGGCTGCTCATCGGGCAGCCCATCAAAAGGTGTGGGTGCCGGCGAAGCCATTCCTGCGCCCGGCGTACGACGCGATGAGGCAGGCGGCGGCCGATGCGTTCGCCGCCGTAATTGATCAAAAAGTGAGGGAGTTGACGAGTGGCTAACGAAACAGTGGTGCGGTTGACGGGGGATGCTTCTGGGTATATCTCCGAGATGGACCGCGCGCGCAAGAGCGCCGCTGACTTCGTCACAAGCCAGGACGCCATCCGGCAGCGCCTTACCAATTCTGTATCTGCGATCGACGCCTCGCGCAAGGCGCTGCAGGACCAAGGCCAAGCTGCGGTGGATGCGTTCAATAAGTCCGCAAAGACCGCAGAGAGTTGGCTCACTTCGCTGCAGAAGCAGGCCGATCAGGCTGGCAAGACGCGCTCGCAACTGATGGAACTGCGCGCCGCGGAGCTTGGCGTGTCCGATGCAGCGCAGCCCTATATCGACAAGATCAAGGCCGCCGAGCAGGCGATGAACAGCGGAGCGCACGGAGCGGAAGGATTTAATCTCGCCACCGCCGGCGCGCGTCGCGAGCTGCTGGTGTTGGCTCACGAAATGTCGCAAGGAAACTGGAAGAATTTTGGTGGGTCGCTGCTGGTGCTCGGCGAGCGAACTGATGCGATGTCGATGCTCTTCAACAAGACAGCGCTGACGATCGGCGCGTTCGTCGGGGTGATTGCCGTGGCCGCCACGACCATCTATCACGCCCGCGACGTCCTGGCTGAGTATGGCGAGCAGGTGGAAAACCTGCACAAGAAAACCGGCGAATCGACCGATAGCATTCAACAGTGGGCGTTTGCTGCGAAGTCGGTGGGCGTCGATATGAAGGACGCCACCAAAACACTCACTGATTTGGGCGACGCCCAAAATAAGGCCGTCAGCGGCAACAAGGACGCGGCGAAGGCGTTTTCTGCTGTCGGCATTTCACTGGCAGACCTCAAAAAGAGCAGCCCGGAACAATTGCTCCCGCAGATTGCAGACGCATTCAGCAAGTCGGCGGATAGTGCATCGAAGGCTGCGGTCGCCAACGAGCTTTTCGGCTCGTCCGGCAACGACTTGATTCCGCTGCTAGATCGCGGCCGCGCCGGCCTCGATGATTTGCGCGCGGCCGCGCAGGGGGCGGGCGCGGTGATCGGCGGCGAAACCGTCGCGCAGATGGCGGCGCTCAAAGAGCAGATGGATTTGTCGAAGGCGAAGATGGATGCGCTGACGTTGAGCGCCAAAGCTCAACTGCTGCCGACCATCATCAATCTGACCGACGCCATGACCGGCAACGTCGCGATGAAGCCACTTCTGAACGACTTCTATAACGGCGTCGCGGTCATTATGAAGTCGGCCGCTACCGCGGTTGCAACGCTGGTGGTTGGGTTTGAGCAGACTTCTGAAGTGGTGGCGACTCTGGCCAGCGTGACGGCACTCGCGCTCAGCGGCGAGTTCAGGCTTGCTGTGAACGCCGCACAGGTCGGATATGACAACCTGAAGAAGCAGGGCGAGGGCTACTCGCAGTTCCTGAATAAGCTTTGGTCCAACACCGCCCCGCCAGCAGCGTCCGGCGGCTCCGCATCCGGCCCAACCCTTTCTTTCTCCAAGGGCGACGGCGGGCAGAAGCATCAGAAGGCCTACACCGACGACGGCGCGACGCGATTTATGCAGCAGCTTCGCGATCAGGCCGCCGAGATGGAATCGCAGCTCTCGACGACCGGCAAGATGACGGAAGCCGAGAAGGAGCTCACCAAGTTCAACCAGCAGATCAGCGATTGGAAGGGCAAGACGCTGACGGCGGATCAAAAGAGCCTGGTGGCGAATCAGGATGCCATCCGCGCGCAGTTGCAAAAAAACGTCGAGCTATCGAAAGAGGTGCAACACACCGAAGACATCAACAAGCTCAAGGAACGCTCGGCACAGATCGACGCGTCGATCGCAAGCTATCAGGAAAAGCAGCGAGACCAGTATGGTCGCGAGCTCGACGCCTTCGGTATGGGCTCAGATGCACTGAAGAACGTGCAGGCGGTCAAGGGCATCTATGCGGAATATCAGCGGCAGCAGGATCAGCTCAACAAAGCGACGCCGAAGGGATTGATCGGCGGTGACGACTACAAGAAGGCGCAAGCCGACATTCAAGCTGGTCTTGACCAGTCTCTGCAGGATTACGACGCCTATTACGCCGCGCTGAAGGCGAAGCAGGCCGACTGGACGAATGGAGCGACCGCTGCAATTGCCAATTACAACGATGCGGCCCACAACATGGCGGCGCAGACGGAGTCAGCCGTTACCAATGCGGCAAAGGGTATGGAGGACGCTCTTGTCAGCTTCGCGATGACCGGCAAGCTAAGTTTCAAGAGCCTTGCTGACAGCATCATTTCCGACATCATCCGCATGCAGGCCCGCGCGGCGGTTTCGGGTCTGTTCAGCGCGGCAATCAGCGCCGCCGGAAGCTATTTCGGTGGCAGCTTCGGTAACGGCTTCGGGACTGCGGCTGCGAACGTCCAGGGCGGCAATACGCTCGACAATCTTGTGAGCAACACCGGCGGCTGGGGAACCATCCCGGCGCGCGCGACGGGCGGCCCTGTCGATGCCGGTACGACGTACCTTGTCGGCGAGAAGGGTCCGGAATTGTTCAATCCGGGAACCTCGGGAACCATCATCCCGAATCACGCGATTACCTCATCGAGCGGCGGCGGTGATCTCACCGTGTCGGTCCCCGTCACCGTGCAGGGCAGCAATAGCGCTGCCGACCAGCAGAATGCTGGCGACTTGAGCACGAAGATCAGGCAGGCCGTTCAGGCGGTGCTACAGAGCGAGCGCAAGCAGGGCGGTGTGCTCTGGAAAATGCAGAACCGGGTGAGCTGATGGCCGATACCTTCACGTGGGCGCCGGCAGTTTCGAACCTGTCCGGTAGCGCGGCGCTGCGCGTGCGCAAAGCGCAGTTCGGCGACGGATATGCGCAGAAGATCGCAGACGGCATCAATAACCGGGCGTCCTCGTACAACCTGACGTTTATCGGCGACGCGCCGACCATCACGGCAATTCTCGCGTTCCTAGATGCGCACGCCGGCGCGACTGCATTCAACTGGACGCCGCTGCTGCGCCCGCAGGCGCTATTCACCTGTGAGAAGTACTCCGAGCCGACGAAAGACGGCAACACGTACACGATCACCGCAACGTTCGATCAAACCTTCGCTACCTGACCATGACAGCACTCCAGACAGTAAATCTCGGCACGGCGCCGGCCGGTTCCGATGGCGATCCCGTACGTACCGGCTTCACGAAGGCCAATTCGAACGTCGCGGTGCTGAATGCACAGGCGGCGCTCACAAGCGCAGCGGCTACCATCACGACGGCGCAGGCATTAACTGCCGCATTGCATGTCGGCAAGCGCGTCAATATCAATCTCGCATCGCCCGGCACGATCAACATGCCAGCGGCCTCGACGTGCGCCGCCGATCAGGTGACGTTGCTCCGCAATACCGGCGCAACGCTTGTGACGCTGGCCATCACGACCGGCTCGGGCGACACCGTTGCGCTGTCGAAGCTGAACCCCGGCGAAACCGCGCTGATGGACACGGACGGTGTGCATGCGTGGACTGTTTTAATGCGCGGGCGCACGAATAGCGATAACGAGACGGTCAACGGCAATTGCGCAGTAGGCGGCAATGAAACCGTGGCGGGCGCGCTTGGGGTGACCGGTCTCACTACGCTAACGGGTGGCGCGTCATTCGGTGCTAGTGGTCAAGCGACAATCTCCGCCGCTGGCGCGTACTCCGGCGTAAGTGCCGCGTATTCCGGCAATGTGACGGTGGGCGGCACACTGGGCGTTACCGGCCAAGCCACATTTACGCTGCGGCCCACGTTCGCGAGTAACACGCCGTGGGATAGCGGGAATCTCCCTAGCCCGGCGTCCAGCGTTGGAATGGTGAGCGGCGCGACTGTCGCGGCTGGGCGTGTGGGCGAAATCAAGAGCGCCTCGCAGCCCTCTGGAGGCTTGTCTGCCGGCGCTGCCGCCGCTGTAATTGGCGTCCTGCTGACACCGGGAAACTGGCTGGTATGGGCCACTGCGGCCATCAACGTATCCTCTGGAAGCGCCTCCGACTTTACCCTTGGTGTGAGCACAACATCAGGATTCGCGGGCATCGGCACTTATGTAAGCTCCGCAGCTGGTGCTATATCCGCCACCCTCGCAACGCCGCCCGTTCCCTATAACGTATCTAGCAGCACAACGGTGAACGCAGTAGGACGTTGCGGCGCCGCCGCTGGCGTCAACTGCACGATCTATGCTATGCGGATGGTCTAAATGACCATCACCGCCGACATCCAGCAGCTCGCACCCGGCGCGCTGATCGAGCTATTCGAGGTAGATTGCACGGCAATCGGCGGCGACATGCTGCGCTTTCACGGCCACCTGCAATCGACCTCGATCTACTGGCAGGGCAACGAATACAAGCCGTGGCCGATTCAGGCGAGCGGATTCGAGCACACGTCTGACGCGCAACAGCCATCGCCCACGCTATCCGTTGGCAACCTGAGCGGCACGATCTCCGCGCTGTGCGTTTATCTCGCGGACATGGTTGGCGCAAAGGTGCGCCGCCATCGCACGCTGACGAAGTATCTCGATGCGGTCAACTTTCCGGGCGGCAATCCGACGGCCGACCCGACGCAGGAGATGGCACCCGAACTCTGGTACATCGAGCAGAAGACCGGCGAGACGAACGTACAAGTCGACTTCATGCTCTCGTCGGCGCTGGACTTCGGCGGCCAACAACTGCCAGCGCGTCAGATCGCGCCCGGTTGCCAGTGGATGTACCGCGACGCGAATTGCGGCTATACAGGCACCGCTTATTTCGACACGAACGACAACCCGGTGAGCGACCCGGCGCTTGATCGGTGCAGCAAGAAGACGAGCGGTTGCACTTGCCGGTTCGGCGTCAACAATCCGTTGCCGTTCGGCGGCTTCCTGAGCGACACGCTTTCCTGACCTTTCCTAACCCGCATCCACTGACCCGCTTCGGCGGGTTTTTTTATGGACGAACGAATCAGAGCAGCGATCGCCGATCACGCGCTCGCGGAACACCCGCGTGAAGCGTGCGGTTTGGTGGTGGTGCAGGACGGGCACGAAACCTATGTGCGTTGCCGCAATGTCGCATCGACGCCATCGGAACACTTCGTGATGTCGGCGGAAGACTACGCGCGCGCTGAAGACCTCGGCGAGATCGTTGCAGTTGTGCATTCGCACCCTGGCGCGCCGGCCCGGCCAAGTGCGGCAGATGTCGCCATGTGCGAGCAAAGCGGTGTCGCGCGCTGGGCGATTGTCTCGCTGGGCGTGCAGGCGGATGGCTCGATCGGCATTGACGATTGGTGTGAGTTCGGGCCGACCGGCTTTATCGCGCCGCTCCTCGGGCGCCAGTTCGTCCATGGCGTGCACGACTGCTACGACCTCGTTCGCAGCTACTACCAGCTCGAGCGCGGTGTGACGCTGCCTGACTTTGATCGGCCGGATGGCTGGTGGGCTGATGGCGTCTCAAATCTCTTTCTCGATAACGTCCAGAGGGCCGGGTTTGAAGACATGGGGCAAACCGCCGATCTCAAAGTCGGTGACGTGCTGCTGATGCAGATCCGAAGCAAGAACGGCGTGCCGAATCACTCGGGCATCTATCTGGGCGACAACGTATTGCTGCACCACATGTATGGGCAGCTTTCCGGGCGCACCGTCTGGGGCGGTATGTGGGCGCACGGCCTACGCAACGTGCTGCGCTATAAGGGATAAACAGATGAGCAACACACTCAGAACCGTACGCCTCTATGGCGTCGCGGGGACTCGGTTCGGTCGCATCCATCGTCTCGCCGTGTCATCGACGCGCGAAGCGATGCGCGCGCTGTGCGTGACCGTTCCCGGCTTCGAGAAATTCATGATGAACGCCAGGGACAACGGGCTGACGTTCGCCGTATTCCACGGCCGCCGCAACATCACAGAAGACGAGATCGTGCATCCAGTCGGTGAGGACGAAATCCGCATTGCGCCAATCCTGATTGGCAGCAAGAACGGCGGGTTGTTCCAGACCATTCTCGGTGCGGCACTAGTTGTCGTCGGCGTCTTCACCAGTGAGTTCGGCGGCTCGACGCTGATCGGCCTCGGCGCTTCAATGATGCTCGGCGGCGTCATGCAGATGCTCAGCCCGCAGACAAGCGGCCTCGCCGGCGCCGGGCCGAACAACGGCACGTCGTACTACTTCAACGGACCGATCAATAGTGCGGCGCAGGGCGAGCCAGTTCCTCTGGTGTACGGCCGGATGACGGTCGGATCGAAGGTCATCAGCAGCGGTATTTACGCGCAGGATCAGAACTGACATGCGAATCCAAGGGGCGAAGGGCGGCGGCTCCAGCAGCACGCCAACGGAGTCGCCAGATAGCCTGCATTCCATCGCGTATGCGAAGGTGCTCGACGTTATTTCTGAGGGGCCGATTGGCGGTCTGGCAAATGGTCTGCAATCCGTCTTCCTCGACGGCACGCCAATTCAGAACGGCGACGGCTCGACCAACTTCCAGAACTACAGCGTCGACTATCGGCTCGGCACGCAGGATCAAACGTACCTCTCCGGTTTCCCGGCAGTCGAGAATGAAACGGCGGTGAGCACGCCGCTGACGGATTCCGCGCCGTGGGTTCATCAGGCGCAGAACACGCAGCTCACGGCTGTGCGCATCCGCTTCGGTGTGCCGGCGCTGCAAAAGTCGGACTCATCGACTGGCAACGTGACCGGCTATCGCGTCGAGTATGCGATTGACCTTGCGACCGATGCCGGCTCATATTCGCAAGTCGTGTCGGGTGCGTTCGACGGCAAGACGACTTCGCTGTATGAGCGCAGCGTGCGCATCGAGTTGCCCGCCGCGACTACCGGCTGGCTCGTGCGCGTGCGCCGCATCACGCCGAATGCTCATAGCTCGCTGATCGCCGACACGGTGAACATTGAGGCAATCACCGAGGTCATTGACCGGAAGTTGCGCTATCCGATGAGTGCGCTGGTCGGCCTGTCGTTCGACGCGCAGTCGTTCAGTTCCGTGCCGACGCGCTCGTATGACATCAACGGCCTGATTATCAGCGTGCCGTCGAACTATGATCCAGTGGCACGCGTGTATTCCGGTGCGTGGGACGGCACGTTCAAGACTGCATGGTCGAATAACCCGGCCTGGGTGTTCTATGACCTGGTGCTGAACAAGCGCTATGGTCTCGGCAACCGTGTCGACGCGTCTATGGTCGACAAGTGGGGGCTGTACCAGATCGCGCAGTATTGCGACGTGATGGTGTCGGACGGGAAGGGCGGTCAGGAGCCGCGCTTTACGTGCAACTGCGTGATCCAGTCGCAGGCCGACGCCTACAAGGTGCTGCAAGACCTCGCGACCACGTTCCGCGGCATCGCCTACTGGGGCCCGGGTTCGGTCGTCGCTGCTTCCGACATGCCGGCCGATCCGGTCTACGTGTACACCGCGGCGAACGTCGTCAACGGCCAGTTCAAGTATGTCGGCTCGGCGCTGAAAACGCGCTACACGACGGCGCTGGTGAGCTGGAATGACCCGGCGAACCAGTACAAGCAGACCGTCGAGTATGTGCCGGATCAGGACGGCATCACGCGCTACGGCGTCACGAAAGCGCAGATCACTGCGTTCGGCACGACCTCGCAGGGACAGGCGCACCGGCTGGGCCTGTGGACGTTGCTTACGAGCCGGTACGAGACGAACACGGTTTCGTTCGCGGTCGGCCTTGACGGCACACTCTGCGCGCCGGGCCAGATCATCGCGGTCGCGGATCCGGCGAAGGCTGGCAGGCGCATGGGCGGCCGCATGCGCGCGGTCAGTGGCCGCAATATCACCCTCGACAAGGCGCCAGCGGTTGCGGCCGGCGATACGCTTACGGTGATTTTGCCGACGGGCATCGCCGAGAAGCAAACGGTATCCGGCGTCGATGGCGACACGGTCACGGTGGCAGCGGGCTTCTCCACGCCTCCAGTTCCCGGCGCCGTGTGGATGCTGGAGAGCGCCGACCTCGCCTCGCAACTCTTTCGCGTGGTGAGCGTGCAGGAGAGCGACGACGACGGCCAGATCACCTACACGGTCAACGCGACGCAGTACGAGCCGGGCAAGTACGCCGCGATCGACAACGGCGCGGCCATTCAGGTGCGGCCGGTTACGGTGGTGCCGCCGTCGGTGCAGCCGCCGCCGACCGGCGTCACGGTCTCGACTTATTCGGTTATCGACCAGGGTATTTCGAAAACCATCATGGTCATCGCGTGGAATGCCGCGGACAAGGCCGTTTCGTACC